>JAHFJH010000043.1 GCA_023245995.1 Candidatus Doudnabacteria bacterium
AGCCAGCAGGCCTGGTTTCAAAACTAATATAAGGGTTATTGCAGCCTCGAACATTCCGGGCAATGCGAAGTTGCATGTGTCGAATATTACGTCTGCTTTTTTACAGTTTAACATGCCTCCTTTTAACAGTTTAAAGATTAAGCAAAAGAAAAAAGAAACGGTAATTAAAGATTATATTTTTCGCATATTTCGTGAGCCTATGTTTGGCAATCAAATTTTAAATACAGAGGAACTCACAAGTTTATGGCATTTACCAAATAGTTTTTTGGAAACGCCAAATATAAAATGGTTAATATCAAAAAAAGCTCCGCCACCAATAGATATGCCACGTGAGGGCTTGCTTCTTGGACGCAATGAATACAGAGGTCAAGAAACCAAAGTATTTATGGCACGCGATGATCGGAGACGGCACGCATACATTATTGGGCGTACCGGTACGGGTAAAACTGAAATAATGAAAAATATGGCCGTTCAAGACATTATTAACGGTGAGGGACTGTGTGTTATAGACCCACACGGTGATTTTATAGAGGACATCCTACCCCATGTGCCAAAGGCTCGCGCAGAAGATGTTATATTGTTTGAACCGGCAGATGTAGAGCGCCCAATGGGGCTAAATATGCTTGAAGCACCTGATGAAGCGCAAAAAGATTTTGCTGTGCAGGAAATGATATCTATTTTTTATAAACTTGTTACAGATCCGGCTATGCTTGGGCCAATGTTCGAGCACAATATGCGTAACGCAATGTTGACGCTTATGGCCGACGAGGAAAATCCTGGGACGTTAGTGGATATTCCGCGTATTTTTACCGACACCGATTTCCAAAAATATAAAGTTTCTAAACTCAAAGATCCGCTTGTAAGGGCGTTTTGGGAAAAAGAAATGGCTAAGACGAGCGATTTTCATAAGTCAGAAATGTTGGGGTATTTAGTTTCCAAGGTTGGCCGTTTTGTGGAAAACGGCATGATACGCAACATAGTTGGGCAGGGGACTAGTGCCTTTAATTTTAGGCAAATTATGGACGAGGGTAAGATTTTGTTGGTGAATTTATCCAAAGGCCGTATAGGTGAAATGAATGCTAAATTACTTGGGCTAATTATAGTTTCTAAACTTCAAATGGCTGCCTTGTCGCGCGCAGATATAAGGGAGGCAGAGCGTAAAGATTTTTATTTGTATGTAGATGAGTTCCAAAATTTTATTACCGATGCGTTTGAGTCCATTTTGTCGGAAGCTAGAAAGTATAGGTTGAACTTAATTATTGCCCATCAATATTTGGCTCAACTAGAGCAGGCTGCTGGCGCGCAAGGGGCAGCAAGTAAGAGCCTTAGGGATGCGGTGTTTGGAAACGCTGGAAGTATGATTGCTTTTCGAATTGGGGTTGAAGATGCGGAAGCAATAGCTAAAGAAATGGCGCCAACATTTAATGAATTTGATTTAGTAAATGTAGAACGTTTTAATGGTTTTACGAAGTTAATGATAAACGGAACAGCTTCAAAGCCGTTTAACATGGCTACATATCCATTGCCTAAGCCTACTGACAAGCAAAAAGAAATTGCTGCTGCTATTCGTCAGCTTAGTAGGTTAAAGTTTGGGCGTCCTAGAGCTGAGGTAGAAGCTGAAGTATTGGAGGCAAGTATGGTTGCGGACATGATGAGTGCGGGTCCTGCTGGAATTGAAAGAACACTATAAGATTTAGTAATTAAACTTCCTAGGCCTTGCGTTTGTTCTTGGTTGTGATATAATTTTTATAGTTTCATAAACTCTATAGAAACATAAACAAAAAGATATGGATAAGTTAGAAAATTTGGCTCTTTTAAGCCAAATGATAGATTCAGCTGAAAAAAATTTACAGTCTGCCAAGCAATTACTTAGAGAAGTAATGGGTGGTAGTAATTTTTCGCGTGTAGGGCAGAGCGATGATTTATTAAATAAAGCTGCTGCGTTGTCCGTAAATGGCGGAGGTAAAGTAATTGAAGGAGTGTTTGATGGGCAAAATATGATAGGTCCAGATGGTAAACAGTATCCGGTGCCCGCAAACTATGCTTCCAAGAGTAAACTTATAGAAGGCGATGTTTTAAAATTGACCATTGCCGACGATGGCTCATTTATTTATAAACAAATAGGCCCGGTGGACAGAAAGAAAATGATTGGCGTTTTAATGCAAGACGAACGAGGTGATTTTCGTATTTTAGCCGAAGGCAGGCCATATCGTGTACTTCTTGCTTCACTAACATATTTTAAGGCCGAACCTGGGGATGAGGTTACTATTATAGTGCCAGAAGGTAAGGAAGATGTGGCTTTTGCAGCGGTAGAAAACGTGATTAAGAAAAATAGTTCGCCTGCGAGTGGCTTAGAGCTTATAGGTGAGACAGACGACGCTGGTGCGTCTAGAGTCACTTTGCCAGAAGAAGAAGAGCTTTAATTAATATAACAATGTATCAACATAGCAATATAACATAAAACTACTTGCATTTGGTTTCTGTTATATTGTTATTTTTTATATTTAAATTTTTGTGTTAATTATGTTTACAAGTCTTGAACAACTATTACAGCGCAAGCCGGTAATTTTGCAGCTGCTTCGGTTTGTATGCATAGGCGCATTAAATACCGCCCTAGACTTTATTTTACTGAATTTTTTTACAGAAACTTTTCATGTGAAGGCAGGTGTTAAGCTTGCTTTGTTAAATAGTATTGGCGTTTTAGCCGCAATTGTACAAAGTTATTACTGGAATAAATATTGGGCATTTGCTCAAGGTGCGGCGACGTCTCTAATTCGTCAGTTTATTACTTTGGTATTTGTAGGCGGTTTGGGACTGGTAGCATTTATTGGCGCTGTGCTACCATCTGTAACTGTGTGGATGTCGCTTAGCAACAACCCGCTGCTTCCTATAATAGAGGCTACACCAGTTTACTTTATTATATTGTTTGCTGTGTTTGTGTTGGCACAAATTGTTTTATGGACGAATATTAGCTACAGAGTACAAGGGGCTGACCAGCGCTCATCTGCACAGACACAATTTGGTAGCTTTGTCGCTGTAAGTATTGTTGGTGTAATTATTAACAGCTTGGTGCTTACAGGCCTTGTTGCTGTGTTGGCCCACACCAATCCAGATTTGGCTTCTAGTCTTGTTAAAAACTTGGCTAAATTTATAGCTGTTTTTGTGTCACTAACTTGGAATTTTGTTGGCTATAAGTTTTTCGTTTTTAAACAGTAGGTAGGTGGAATATTTGTTCCAAAAGGAAGTTTTACAGCCCACAATACGGGCTGTTATTTGTTTATTCTTGCCTTAGTGTTTAGCGTGCTATAATGTAATCCGGTACAGGTAATTATCTGTTTTGTCGGGTTTTTATTCATAGGATTTATAATTTTCCACTTCGCTTATGTCGGCACTATATAGAACATATCGCCCAAAAAAATTCAGCGAAGTTGTTGGCCAGAAGCATATAGTAAAAACTTTGCAAAACGCGGTCGTCTTGGGCAATCCCGCCCATGCTTATTTGTTTTGTGGTGGTAGAGGACTTGGTAAAACTACGCTTGCCCGTGTACTCGCGAGAAGCTTGAATTGTCCGAATGTACAAAACGGTGAGGCTTGTTTGTCTTGTGCTATTTGCAAGGAAATGGATGCTGGTAGTTTTATGGACTTGGTGGAAGTAGACGCGGCTTCCAACACTGGTGTAGACAATGTACGAAGTTTAATTGAGACCATTCACTTTCAGCCTACAAGTGGCAGTTATAAAGTCTACATTATTGACGAAGCGCACATGCTTTCTAAGGGGGCTTGGAATGCGCTTCTAAAGACTTTAGAAGAGCCGCCGGCGCACACTGTTTTTGTGCTCGCTACTACAGAGAGCAGTAAAGTCCCAGCAACCATAAACTCTAGAGCTCAACGGTTTGATTTTAATAAATTTTCTGACACCGAAATTATTCAACAGCTCCAGAAGGTGTTGGATCAAGAAGGAAAAAAGGCAAGTGGGGCCGTGCTTGGTCTCATAAGTCGCTCGGCTTTAGGTGGTATGCGTGACGCGCTGACTCTGCTAGACCAAGTTTTAAGTCTTGGTAGCAATCCAGACGTAACGGAGGTTGAGCTACTTTTGGGAGTGACCAATATAAGTGTAATAATAGAATTATTTGGACTCATTGGAAGTGGCTCACAAGCTGAAATTCCCAAGTTTTTTGAAAAGCTTACTACACGTTATTTTGATTTAATGCAGGTAAACCGAGATATTTTAGAATTTTTGCGACAATTAGTTGTCTGCAAGTTAACAAAAGTTTTACCGCAAGACCATGACTCGCAGTCCAACAAGGCTATAGGTGACTTGGTAGGCATTTTTTCCGAGTCCGAACTTCTGTATTTAATGAGGCAGTTTTTGCGTTCGTATAAAGAGCTCGCCTTTGCGCCAAGTATGGAGTTGCCACTACTTGTTGCAAGTCTTGAGGCGGCTTTGAAGTTTTCGGGGAAGGTGGTTGGCAGTTCTGCTGGCGTTATACAGTCTTCTGGGCCGGTAAAAGCTGAGACTGAACGAAGGTTAGACTCTTCAGTTTTAAATATTAAGCCCACGCAAGTGCTTAGCTCCAGTATTCTGCAGAAAACTGAACAGACGCAGGCTGACGCTTCGGTAACGCTTGAAGACGTGCAGTTGGTGTGGGGAAATGTATGTGGCGAGCTTAAAGAAATAAACGGTCCGCTAGCAACACTTGTACGCAACAGTCCTGTCTTGGGTGTGGAAAAAGGTATGGTGTTACTGGGTGTTAAATATTTGTTCCATAAAGAACAACTCGAGTCTACTAAAAACCGTCAGCACGTAACTACTGTTCTTACCAAGTTACTAGGTAAACGGGTTGGTTTGAGGGCAGAATTTGTCGCCAAGGAGACAGAAGAAGTGGCCCCAGAACATGCTTTGACAGAGGCTTTGCGCATTTTTGGTGGCGAATTGGTTGAGTGAAATTTTATTATAATTTTATAGTATAATATTGTAAGATTTGCATTATTATATTTATTCATTATGACAGAAATAGATATTCCAACTCAAAATAAAGAAGTTAGTCCACAAAAAGCGCAAATGCGCTCGTTTGCTGTAGTTGTGCTAGTTAGTGTTTTAGCGGGTTTTTTTGGAGGTTATTTTGGTTCGCTTAAACAAAATGAAGTTGCTTTAAAAGCCAACAATGTAAAGACCAACATAGGTCAATCAGTTACATTACAGGAAGAATCCGCAGTAATAGACGTAGTGAAACGAGCTAGTCCAGCCGTGGTGTCTATAGTAATTTCTAAAGATGTAAGTAAGGCACAGGGGTTTGGCGCAAGTCCGTTCCAGAATGATCCATTTTTTCAGTTTTTCGGTTTTCAGCGTGGGCAGCAACAGCCTCAACCTGAGCAACCAAATGTGCAGAAGGTGGGAGCAGGAAGCGGATTTTTGGTATCTGCAGATGGCATGATTTTAACAAATAAACATGTCGTATCTGACGAGTCAGCTAGCTACACAGTCTTAACAAACGATGGCAAGAGCTACGAAGCTCGTGTGTTAACACGAGATCCTGTGAATGACTTGGCCATTGTGAAGATTGATATTTCAAACGCGCCCACTTTACAGTTTGCCTCTGCGTCCTCGTTGCAAATAGGTCAAAAGGTTATCGCAATAGGTAACTCTTTGGGCGAGTACGACAATACTGTTACTACGGGTGTGGTGTCAGGAATTGGCAGAAGCATACTTGCCGGCGGACAGGATGGTAGTGAACAACTTGAGGGGGTAATTCAAACAGACGCTGCTATTAATCCTGGGAACTCTGGTGGTCCGTTGTTAAATATTGCTGGGCAGGTAATTGGTATAAATACTGCCATAGATCAACAAGGGCAGTTGGTGGGTTTCGCCATTCCGGGCAGTGACGCAAGCCGAGCGTTAGATTCTTATAAAAAGAACGGCAAGATTACCAGAGCCTATGTTGGTGTGCGTTATGTTATGATAACTGAAAGCTTGGCCAAACAGGAAAAGTTGCCACGTGATTTTGGAGCACTTGTAAGTCGTGGTAGTAGTTCAGCAGATTTGGCAGTAATACCTGGTAGTCCAGCAGATAAGGCCGGCATTGTTGAAAATGACATTATTTTAGAGTGCGGAGGCAAGAAACTCACAGATAAGGCTACTTTGTCTGCCTGTGTAAAAGACAAACAAGTGGGCGACACGGTAACGCTTAAACTTTACCATCGTGGCGAAGAAAAAACAGTAACCGTAAAATTAGAAGAGTCTAAATAGACTAGTGTATAAAGTTCATAACGTAAAAAGTTTATAATGTAAATAACTTTAAAAAATTTATGAGCTTTAAAAACTTTACGAACTTATGAGAATACTAGGCATTGACTACGGTGAAAAAAGAATAGGCCTTGCTGTGTCCGATGAACTTGGCATGCTTGCGCGGGAGCTTAAAATTGTCTCTCCCGCGTCTTTTTTTGCTGAGATAGATGAACTGCTTAAAAGCTTGGAGGTAGGTACAATTATACTTGGTTGGCCCTTGAATATGAGTGGGGAAAAAACAAAAAAAACTTTAGAGGTAGAAAGTTTTAAAAAAAGGCTAGAGGCAATAGTTTCCATACCTGTTATACTTATAGATGAAAGATTATCTAGCCAAATGGCCGGCAACTTGCCCGGAGGGCATAAGGATGTAGATAGTCTTGCAGCACAAATCATCTTACAAAATTA
>JAHFJH010000044.1 GCA_023245995.1 Candidatus Doudnabacteria bacterium
AAGAATTTAAGGGAGTACGCATTCGGCTGGCATCGCCAGACACCATACTTTCGTGGTCTCATGGTGAAGTAACCAAACCTGAGACAATAAACTATCGTACGCAAAGACCCGAAAAAGAAGGTTTGTTTGACGAGAAAATTTTTGGTCCTATTAAGGATTGGGAATGTTATTGCGGCAAGTACAAACGCATTCGGTACAAGGGTATTGTTTGTGATAAATGCGGTGTTGAAGTAACCAAAGCAAGCGTGCGTCGTGAGCGCATGGGCCACATTAAGTTGGCTGTGCCCGTTGCACATATTTGGTTTTTACGTGGCGTTCCTTCAAGACTTGGACTGCTCTTAGACCTTGGCGTGCAGGAATTAGAAAAAGTTGTGTATTTTGCAGCCTATATAATTACCTATGTTGACGAGGCGGCACGCTCAGCCATGATGGAGCAAATTGAGCACGAATTTAAAGCTAAGAAAAAAGAAATAGACGTCCGTTACTCACAGTTAATAGACCAATCAAAAACAGATTTGAAAGCCGCAGGTAAAGATGTAGACGTAGACGTTTTGGCTGCACGTATAGACGCTGAAACCACAAGACTTAAAGAAGTTGGACAAAAAGAATTAGCAGCACTTGAGTCTGTGCGCGATCAGGCGCGCGGCGAGTTAAAAAGCATACGTCGGATGCAGGTTATTTCCGAGCTTCAATATCGTGATCTATCTTTAAAGTATGGACCAGTATTTAAAGCGGGGATTGGCGCCGAGAGTCTTAAAAATTTGCTCGAGGCTATAGACTTAGAAGCGCTATCGCAGGACCTTGAAGCTAATTTAAAAAACTTAGAAGGTCAGCCAGCTAAAAAAGCTTTGCGACGTCTTAAGGTTGTTCGCTCATTTATAGCTGCAGGGCTTCGTCCAGAATGGATGTTAATAGGCTCCCTGCCGGTTATACCACCAGATCTTCGTCCTATGGTCCAGTTAGACGGCGGGCGTTTTGCAGCTTCGGACTTAAACGACTTGTATAGGCGTGTAATAAACCGTAATAACCGTTTGAAAAAACTGATTGAGATTAAGTCTCCTGAGGTAATTACTAGAAACGAAAAGCGCATGTTGCAAGAAGCAGTGGACGCGCTTATAGACAATTCAGTAAGACATGGAAAAGAAGTTACTGCCTCAACAGGACAAAAACGTAAACTCCGAAGTTTAGCTGATATGCTTAAAGGTAAGCAAGGTCGGTTCCGACAGAACCTATTGGGTAAACGCGTAGACTATTCCGGTCGCTCAGTTATTGTTGTTGGTCCAGAGCTTAAGCTTCACCAGTGTGGTTTGCCAAAGAAAATGGCTTTGGAACTGTTTAAGCCGTTTGTTATTGCTAAACTTATTGCTCGTGAGTACGCGCATAATGTTCGTAGCGCGAACAGGCTCATAGAACAAGCTCATACTGAGGTCTGGGATATTTTAGAAGAAGTAACCAAAGACCACTACGTTCTTTTAAACCGTGCTCCAACTTTGCACCGGCTTGGTTTTCAGGCTTTCCAACCAGTACTTATAGAAGGTAAAGCTATACAACTACACCCAATGGTGTGTGCGGCTTTTAACGCTGACTTTGACGGTGACCAAATGGCTGTGCATGTTCCGTTAACAGAGTTAGCTCAAGCAGAAGCTAGGGAGATTATGGTTTCGGCTCATAACTTACTTAAACCTGCATCGGGTGACCCAGTTATGACGCCAGACAAGGACGTTGTTGTGGGTTGTTACTACATTACCAAAATACATGCTGGTGCCAAGGGCGAAGGAAAAGTATTTTCTTCCACTCAAGAGGCCATCCTCGCTTACAATAACAATTTTGTGCATATTCAGGCGCCCATTAAGGTACGTACCGAACAAGGGGAAATGCTTGAAACTACTGTCGGACGATTAATTTTTAACCAAATTGTTCCTCCCGAGCTTGGTTACAGAAATGAAAACTTTGATAAAAAGAAGTTGCAAGCATTGGTCAGAGAAGCATATAGACTTTTGGGTAGTAATCGTACTGCCGAATTTATTGACAGCATAAAGAGCACAGGCTTTAGGTACATGAAGCGCTCCGGTATTTCTTGGGGTATGGATGACTTAACCATCCCTACCACTAAAGGCGCATTGTTGGAGAAAGCAGACACAGAAGTCGAAGAAACTTATTCGCAGTTCCGTGAGGGTTTGCTCACAGACGACGAACGCTATGGGCGCATAATAGAAATTTGGGCTGGCGTTTCTGAAGTTGTTGCAAAAGAAGTAGCGAAAACAGTAATTGAACATAGCTCGGTAGATTACATTTTCAACTCCGGTGGGCGTGGTAGTGTTTCCCAGTTAACACAGATGGCAGGTATGAAAGGCTTGGTGGTGAACCCTTCCGGACAAACGATAGAACTTCCATGTCGAGGTGGTTTTAAAGAAGGTTTGCAAGTACTTGAGTACTTCATCTCTACTCACGGTTCTAGAAAAGGTATGTCTGACACAGCTCTTAAAACAGCCGATGCAGGTTACTTAACTCGTCGCCTTGTAGATGTTGCGCAGGATATTGTTGTAAACGCGGAGGACTGTGGTACCACTGACCACATGGTAATTAGCCGTGCTGAGTCGGTACAACTAAATCGTCCGTTTGACAGGCGTTTATTTGGTCGCATAGTTGTAGAAGATGTTGTCTCAAACGGTGAGGTTATAGTAAAGCAAAACGAGGCCGTAGACGAACTTATGGCTAAGAAAATTGCTGAGGTGCATACGGACGTAGAGGAAGTAAAAGTACGTTCGGTACTTAAGTGTCGCCTCACTCGTGGTGTATGTCGCTTGTGTTATGGATTTGATTTAGGTTTTAACAAAATGGTAGAACTCGGATCGGCTGTAGGTATTGTAGCTGCACAAAGTATTGGTGAACCTGCAACACAGTTAACCATGAGAACATTCCACAGCGGTGGTTCGGCTTCTGAAAAAGATATTACACAAGGGTTGCCACGCGTTGAAGAATTATTTGAGGCTCGTAATCCTAAGGCAGAAGCAACCATGGCCGATATAGACGGTCAGGTGTATATAACCAAAACGAACAATAAAGAATATTTAGTCCGTATACAGTCTCCAACTGCCGCTAAAGACGTTTATGCGCTTCCAAGTGGTGTGCAAACTAGTGTTCGTGACGGGGAACAAATAAACAGTGGAGAAGTGGTATATGTAGACAGTGAAGGCCAGACTGTTAAAGCTACAACTGCCGGTATAGCTCGTGTCGAAGCTGGTAAGATTAGTGTTATTCATGAGAGTGATGAATTAAGAGAATACTCTATACCTGCATCGTTTAGTCTTAAGGTGCACGACGGGGATTTGGTGGTCAGGGGTCAGGCCTTAACAGAGGGCAGTTTGAACCCTGAGCAAGTACTGCAATTACGTGGCACTGAAGCAGCGCAAGACTATATTGTGAAAGAGGCTCAGGATGTGTATTCTTCCCAAGGTGCTTCTATTAACGATAAACACATAGAAGTTATAGTTCGCCAAATGTTCTCCAAAGTTCGGATTACTGAGCCAGGGGATACGACACTGTTAACCGGTGAAACTATGGACATTTCAAGATTGCGCGAAATTAACTCACAGTTATCCGAACAGGGTCAAAAGAGCGCTAAGTACGAACAGTTGTTAATGGGTATTACAAAGACTTCTCTAAATACCGACAGCTGGCTTGCGGCTGCAAGTTTCCAGGAAACTACCCGTGTGCTTATAAGTGCTGCTGTTACTGCGCAAACAGACTACTTACGTGGTCTAAAAGAAAACGTAATTATTGGTAAATTAATTCCTGCTGGTACAGGGTTTGACGCAAGTCGCGCCATACCAGAGCCAGACGAAGTAATGCAACCAACTATGGACAGCTTTAGTGGCGAAATTGGTGAAATGCCAGTGGCTGTAGTAGCTCCGGTTGAACCAAGCTCAGCAGACGACGCTGAATAAATACTAATTGAAAAAGACCCTTTGAAGCACAAAGGGTCTTTTTGTTAGCTAACTTTCATTCGATAATTGTTGAATTATATCTTTAAGATTATGGCTCCCAAAAATATAAAGTTCGTTTACTGCTCGAGTTAAGGCCACATACAATAGGTCTTTGTATATTTGTTTTAACTGTTGCCTAAGTTCTTGTGGCGCATGTGCAGGAATGGAAAATTGTTTTTTTGTTATGCCCACAAGGCACACAATATCAAATTCCACACCTTGGGCTTCCGCAATGGTTAGTAGTCTCACTTTTTTATAACGGTCTGCGAGTGGTAAGAAAGGCTCAAGATCTATTTTGTCTTTGGCAATAATACCTATTAGAACATTTGGTTTATTTTGTATAAGCGTAGATAGAACATTTTGGTTGTTAATTTGGTTTGTTCCCGTATGTTCTAAGACCTCAGAACCATTTCGAGCTGTCTCTGATACATCAATTTTAAAACCAAGGTTGTAAATGTAATCCAAAATTTGTTTAGTTGAACGATATATTTTTGTGAGTTGTATGGTGCTTGCAGGAGTGAAGTCTGCACCAACTTCGTCCCATTTACGCACGGTAAATAGTTTGGTTTGTTGTGCCAGATCTCCCACATAAACGCATGACCCAGTTGGAGAAACACAGCGAGTCATGGCTGAAAGTTGTAGCGGAAAATAATTTTGCACTTCGTCAAGAACTACTAGTGAATAGTCTTGCCGTATTGTTTTAGTGGATCTTTTTACTTTGCCTCCCTTTAGTTGTGTATAGGACGTCTCAGAGCCAACTAATCCACCATGTGCATTTAGGTAGGCTGTAAATAGAGCTGTTATATCGAACCTGTCAAATGTCCTACTGCTTTCTTGTTGTCTTAGTAGGCCGAGTGAAGTGTCGGACAAAGTCGAATTATATATGTGTTTTAGTAGCTTCCATGGATCGCCAGTGTATATTTCTTGTATACCTTGTTTTAGAGCTTTGTATTTTTCAAAAGAGTATAGTTCTTGTTCCTGCGAAGAGTGTTCATGTTGGCTTATAATGCGATAATCGGTTAAGCGCATTTTTTCAAGAACAAAATTGGCGAATGTATTAATGCTTACGTTGGCTATACCAAGCTCAGGCAAGATTGTAGAAAAATATTTTTGACTGCTTGCATCATTGACTAGTACTAAAGTTTTTTCTGGACTATAGTTTTCTGCTGTATCTGGGGATTGTAGTAGGTAAGCAACGCGGTGAAGTGCCAGCGTTGTTTTGCCCGAGCCGGCCGGCCCAGTAATAAGCAGGCTTTTAGTTGCTGGTGTGCGTATGGCCTTGTCTTGGGCTTCTTCCATTTGTTCTACAATTTCTGGCAATATAAAATCAGTTTTGTGTTTGGAAAAATGTTCTTGGTATATTAGTTGTCTCTTATTCTCGGTACTTTCCGAGGCCATAAAAACAATGTGGCCGTTGGTAATTAAGTATTGCTCTTTATTGTATAAATTGCCCGTTTGAATACCGTCAGGGGATGGGTAGTTAAAAACACCTGGGGTTTGGAATCTTATAGCGGCGGCTGGGCTTGTCCATGAATATATGTTTTGTTCAGGTAAAGAAAACTTGGAAAAATAAAAAATCCGACGTTCCGTTTGGTTGTCGAACTGTAATATGCATTTTATAAAATATGGGGATGGATATAACGCTTCCGTAACGCTTGCTATGTGCTCGCTACTCTTAAGCAGGTTTTTGACAGTGTATAAGTCCGGCGGGCTAAGCTTTGGAATGCGAGACTTATATGTAGCTATATTCTTTTGTGCTTCCTTAAGTTTTTCTTGGATAATTTCCCTAATTTTTATTAGGTGTAGTCGCGCTGCTTCTAGTAGCGCGTCCTTATTGTTTGAGTTGCGCATGACTAGAACTTTACCTAAGTTAGATTTTTCTGTCAAGGCTGTTAGCTTTTTGGTTTATTTATTAAGTTATATGTGAATTTATAAAGCTCGTCGGCAACAATAATTAATAAGGCAAATCCCGTTACCATAAGCCAGTCTTGTCCGCGTATGCGTGATGTATGCAGGATATCTTGTAAGGGGTTCCAGTGTACAGCCAAAATTTGCAGTAAGCCTACAACCATTGTTGCTAAAATTAAATATGGGTTAGACCATGGCCGGCTTTTAAAGATTGATTTTTGTGAGCGACAGTTCCAAGCGTTAAACCATTGTACAATGGCTAAAAAGGTTAGGGTTATTGTTTGCTTGTAAATAAGGGTTCCTTCGGTATGGTAAAAAATCCATAGAGAAAGTAGAGCCATAACTGCGCCGAGTGAAAATATGCGCCATGCGTCGTTTGCATTAATTAGGTAGTTTGAAGGTTTTTTAAACGGTCTTTTTAAGACGTCACTTTCTGGTCCTTCCATACCTATGGCCACAGTCAAAAAGCCATCAGTTACAAAGTTCAACCAAATA
>JAHFJH010000045.1 GCA_023245995.1 Candidatus Doudnabacteria bacterium
AAACTGTTTAACTCTGCGTCTACTCGGTTTATACCAGTTGGCAAGACTTGCGATAAAATATTTGCACCACCAGACTTAGCCTGTATGTGAACTTCCCCGTCCTCTACTACATAAGCCACCTTGGGGTCGTTCCTTAACTCTGCTAACCTGCGTTTGGACATACGCCCCGCAAACCCTTTAAAAACCTTGCCGTAGACCTGCTCTACTGAAGCAAACTTATGGCGCGATGAAACTGCATTACTTTCTTCTTGCTCGTTTGCGTTATTGTCTTTTAAAACTACAATGTACCCTTGCGCGTCGTCCGAGGCCTGACTGCCATCAACAGCCAAAGCCGTTACAGGCAGACTTGCAAATACAAGCCCAAAAATAGCCAACCATGTTGTAATTTTTTTCATACTTTTTATTACTTACTTTTGTTCAAAGACTATAGAAAATTTATAGTATCAAATTATTTAAAACTAGTCTATTTCCTTAACAAAAACGCGGCAATACCATAAGCAACAGAAAGATTTAAAGACTCCTTGCTACCAAATTGCGGTATCTCCAAAAACTCATCACAAAGCGGAAGAAGCTTTTTAGAAATGCCACTTACCTCTTCGCCTAGCACCAAGAGTAGCGGATAGTGACCCTTAAAACTGGCCATAGGCGTTGCCACATAGCCTTTTGGTAAATTATTCTCAAGACCAACTACCAGCAACTTAGGATATTCTTGGCGTAGCTTCTTTATAAGCCTTACAGGAGAGGCATGGTACTCCCAAGACACGGTTTTATCTGCCCCCAGAGCAACTTTTTCCAGTTTTGGCTGTGGTGGGTGGCCTGTATAACCGGTAAGAAACAGTTTGTCTACTGCGAACACATCACTAGTCCGAAATATAGAGCCAACATTATGTAAACTGCGTATGTTATGAGCTAAAACGAAAAAGCCAGAATTATGAAGCATAAACTATGAATTTAGCACACTCAACCTCTATACACCATGCGCTACTGCTTTTTTCTTGCGCCAATCGTAAAATAAATAGGCATAAATACAAATGAGTACTATCCAATCTACTGCCAAAAAATGTGGTTCGGCCCAAGAAAGTCCGTAGTGGTTTTTAAAATTTGAAAGTGGGTACAAAAATGGCGTGCTAAAAAAGTCAGGGTGTGTAAATATGTCCAAGCTTATATGGAATGCCCAGCCCAACAATGGCCACCAAACCTTACCGCGGCGGATAACTGTGACTATGAAAAAAACTAAAGCGAATACAACAAGACTATGTGTAAAATTATAAGATTCTGTAGCATATATAAACAACGGGTGGTGCATTACGACAGCTGACGCAGGAAAAAACCGATTACCGGTAAAAAATAAGTAAACAGTAAGCGGGGTAAAAGAAATTAAGTCTGGCATTACGCCAAAAAAAACCGCCCAAAGTCTGTCTCTAAGCCTAGACTTATACGACGGGTAATATAATAAATTCGTCCACAGGGCATGAGAAAAAACATCCATTGCGAAAATATCAAATATCTAATTACTGATTTCTAATAAAATACCAAATTTACAACCCAGACTTAGACATTAGGTATTAGAAACTTCCTATTGGGCGGCTTTGCCACGAGCTAAAACTTCTTGAACTTTTTCTATAATTTTGTCTATAGACTGGTCACTCTTAAGCAAATAGTCAGTACCCCCAGCTTCCATAATTTTACTAATGCTGTCCATGTCTGCCATGTTTGTAAGAACAACAACAGGCAGGGGGGCTGTTTCCGCATTTGCTTTTAGCTCCCACAACACGCCTATGCCGTCTAGCTTAGGCATCATAATGTCTAAAAGGGCTATGCTTGGATGAACTTCTTTTATTTTCGCTATGGCCTCTTCTCCATCGTAGGCTGGATGAACCTCAAAACCAGCATCTGTAAATGCTGACACAAGAGAACCAGATAGCAATTTATCGTCTTCCGCTATGACTATTTTTTGTGACATATAAATAAAAAGGATTAGTTAGTTGGCGCGTTAGGCTACGAACCTATTAATATTTAATAAAATTGATTACAAAGGTAACGAAAAATAAAATGTACTACCCATATTCTCCCCAGGACTTTCCGCCCAAATTTGGCCACCGTGAGCTTCAACAATACCTTTTGTAACAACCAGACCTAAGCCTGTACCTTTACGCGCGTTGTCTACATGCTTAAGCTGGTGGAACTTGGAGAACAGCATGGACAAGTCTTCCCTTGCCACGCCAAGACCGCTGTCTTTAATGGCAACAATGGCCAATTTCTTTTGCTGGTCGGTGTTAAAAGTGACCATAACCTCACCGCTGTCGGTGTATTTTATAGAGTTAGACAGCAAGTTTTCCACAACTTGACCTATTCTTACCCTATCACATTTTATCATAAATTTATCCGGAACGGTACTTTTTAGCTCTAGGTGCTTGCTTTCGGCCAAGGCCTTAAATGTCTGTATTTGCTCTTTTATAATGGCTATAATGTCATATTCTTGAATATTTAAGTCAAACTTCCCAGCCTCTATTTTCGCCACGTCTAGCAAATCGTTTACAAGCTCTAACATGTTTTTTGAGGCAGTCCCTATGGTGGCCGCTGTTTCTGCCACCTTGGCCGTATCCACCGCAGCCGCGCCCGTTGCAACCTTACCCAAAGACTCGCTAGACCACCTAACTGCAGTGAGCGGCGCTCGTAACTCATGCACCATCATAGCCGTAAAGTCCTGTCGCACTTTTTCTAAGTCTTTCTCAGTAGTAATGTCGTGAAAAACCACCGCAGCGCCAAGTTGCTCGCCCTGCTGACTTCGTACAGGAGTTATAGTGAGCTCCACAACGTGATTTTTTAACTGTACGTTATTTACAATTATAGGCTCGTGGCTGCTTATAGCCTGCTCTATTTTTGTTCGAACGTCTACCTTGCCGGCTAGAGCGTCTACCACGTCGTACATAGTAATTTCCTCTTGACCCTCAATTTCCAATAACTTACTTACTGCCGGATTTGAAACCAATACTTGGTTTCGCATATCAGCCATAATAACCCCGTCTGTCATGGAGTTTATAACTGCTACAAGTTTCCCTTTTTCACTCTCAAGCACCGCTTGAAGTTTGCTTACAGCAGTAGCTGCTTGGTTAGTAATAGAATAAAGTATAGAAGCTTGTGCGTCACCGTACTGCCCAGACTCATGTGAGGCAACGTTAATTAACCCCACTAACTTTTCGCCAATAACCACAGGCAAATTAAAGTAAGAGCGCAGAGACAGACTTAAATTATCGTCTAAAATATTACCAGTTATGCTTTCGTCTACAAGCTCCTTGCGAAACTCCCGATTAAGCATTGTACTTACAGAAAGCAACATCTTGTCCTTTACATCTTCTACAAACGCATGTGTTACAGTATTGTTTACTTGGCACTTAAAAATAAGTTGGCCGTCTGCTTCCTGAAGTACCATGTACGAAACAGTGTCGTATTCCAGTAAATTTCCAAGACTGCTTGTAATAATTTCTACAATTTTATTGGTATCTAGACTGTACCCAATGCGTTCGCCAATTTCTTTTAAAACCTGAATTTGGTAAACTTGTTGCTGTAATTCATGAGCCTGCCCTACTTGCCCACGCAATAAATTACGCTCGCGTAACGAGTAATGTATATAAACCGTAATCATTACGGCCAGCAACACTAGGTCTACTATAAGGATGATGTTTAACAACATTTTTGTTTTGTAATTTTGCGAACCGTGAAAAAACTATTGCGGATTTAACATACAGAATTCAACTGGAAATCTAAAATCGTCAATCTACGATATTTAGATATTTTGAACACCCGGATATTTCTCAAGCAAAGTATTTAGAGTCATTTGAGCTATTTGTCCAGAAAGTGCCATGTATTCATTGGCTACACCCTTTAAGACTTGCCGTGGGTCGCCGTCCATGTCTAGAACCTCGCCCGCGTCGTCCACTTTAAGACCTGGGACCTTGCGGGCCTTGTCTAAAGCAATATTAGGTCCAAGCATGACCATTTGCTTTTTTATTAAATCGCTCAACATTTTTTTGTAATTTCCAACATCTTCTACCATAATTTTATAGTTTACTAATCATAATTAGTATAACACAAAAGGCAAGCGCGAACATTTTCCGCGCTTGCCCTAACATCTGATTACCCAACCCTCATGTTCATTTTCGAAACCGTAACTTAACGCCAGCCGCTTTAACTGCTTCCAATAAACTTTTGCCGTTATCGGCAGTTGAACCGTAAGAACAAACACCATGAGCATACGCAGAAGTGGCCTCTTGCCAAGTTGGACTAGCAGTTAGGTATGCCACCTCACATTTGTAACCAGCAGAGGTTAAAGCTTGAATTAAGCCCCCAAGAACGCCACGATCCAAGAATCTAACGACTATTAGCTCAGCCCATTGCCAGTCTTTTGGCAAGCGGTCTGGCTCGGCAGATGTCCAATCTGCTGGAGCATGCAAAAGTTGCTGTCCCTCTTTCAAAACGTGACTTTGGCGTAACTGTTTAAGAGCCACATCGCCAAAACAAGATAAGCCAGTAAAGTTGACAAACAGAATTTTCATCAGCTACCTCCTCTTTTTTGGAAGATCCAAATTTCACATGTCAGCGCCATCGACCAAGCCGACTGCCAACATTTCATACAATATATATGTAAAAGCCAGAATAAACAAGGCTTAAAACTACCCTCCCCTGTTATAACTCGACACTCTAAATTCTTTCATACGACCAAAACCAATAGAGTCACGGATAAATCTTTGAGCAAAAAATGCAGGCGCAGGCAACAACACAGCTTGGTCTTTATGGTTTGGAGTACTACCCAAGGCCGCCCGCTCTAAGACCTGTTTAGAATGACGACGTGCTTCTAACCATTCATCTTTGGCATATTTCTTGTTCACCATATCTAAAGCAACGTCTAGTTTATGTCTTTTATTTACCGCCGGAAAAAGACTCTGTTGAACACACATAGGCCGAAGCCCAAATGCAGTCACCCCAACCCTATTTACTAAAGCGGGCCAAATCCCTGCTAAATCGCGAACAACAGCATGCCTAGCCGCAATAAAAATCTCTTGTCCCGTGCTAGTTGGCGTGCCTAGCTGTCTAGTCCCGCCAAAAAAATTATGGTCTTTATCTGCCACATGAGCAAAAAGTGCAGTAGCGCCCATTCCAAGGCCCCTCAGCCTTTTAGCAACCATTTCCGACAACCGATATAGCGCTTGTTCACCAATCTTGGGCACATGACGAAATTCTTTAGCAATGGTGTACATATGCCCAACTGACTTCAAGGGTGTTGCTTGTGTAAAATTCTCGCACCACAGGCCTTCCAACTGGCCCATACTCCACAAGTGGTGCCCGAGTATACCAAACCAACGCACCAGTGTCTCACGCGGACAGTCACGCAAATCTTGAAGCGTACGAATGCCATGCCCCATAAGTCGTTTTGCTTGGCGCGTACCTATGCCAGGGATGTCGGTAAGTGACAATTTTTTATACAACAATGACTTGTCCTCCGGACGCAAAATTGTTAGCCCGTCTGGTTTTTGCATGTCACTGCCAATTTTTGCAATTAGTTTGCTCCAGCCTATACCAACCGAGCAACGTAGGTAGTCTCCCACCTCTGTTTTCATACGGACTTTAATTTCTTTCGCAATTCTTTCCGCCTCAACAAATGGATCTGCGCATGACCATTGTTCTTCCTTAATTCTTGCCTGCCCGCCGAAGCCTTGGCGTAGGAGAGATTCATAATTCTTAATTCTAACGTTGCAGACTTTTGTAACATCAAGGAAGGCCTCGTCTATGCTATAACGCTCTATGTCTTCTGCATAGTCTTCAAAAACTTGCAAAAATTTTGCTGTATAGTACCGATACCTGTCCGGATTTGTAATAGTTAAAATAATTTGTGGACATAACTTTTTTGCCTCCCATACCGGCATACCAGTTTTTACACCCCAACGTTTTGCCTCTACAGACGGAGCAATAATTATGCCACCCAAGTGCTCACAAACGCCAAGGGGTCTTCCTCGCCACGGCAAATTGTCCTGTTGTTCACAGGAGGCGAAGTAACTATTCATGTCTATGTGCATGATTATACGTTGCATTGACTTAGTGCTTAGTGCTTAGTGCTTAGTGCTTAGATAGTATACGACCGTATACCTAATGTCAACTCCGTAAAGTCAACTCTGCTGGGTCAAATCAAAAAAACTCCCAAAAAGGAGTTTGTACTACCGTGAAGCTATTTTTTTACCATTAATTGCCGGCGGTGCACATGACGCTTCTTATGGAAAGCCATAACAGCAAAAATAAGCACCAAATAGCCAATGGCAAAATCTGGATCCGCAAGCACTCCCCACCCAGCCAAAGGCCCAGATAGTGCGACATCAGCAATAATGGCAAAT
>JAHFJH010000014.1 GCA_023245995.1 Candidatus Doudnabacteria bacterium
TTGGTTACTCCAAAGTTATTTCGCTTGACGACGGTGTAGAAGGCCTTTCAAGTTTTATTGCTAAAATTCCCGACGCTCAAAACTGGTTTGGTAAAAATTACGACTCGGGTTTGGTTTTGCTAGACGACTATGCTCGCGCTATGAGTGTTATTCGTACTCCTGTGCCCATGCGCAATTTTATATACATAGGAAACAAGCCGTACTGGCAAGAAAGTTTAGCTACACCAGAAAAGTGGGCGACGTGGGTTATAATGCAAAAAGACGATGCCGTATGGAAAGCTCTCTACGACGACCCTTACAAACAGGGACAACTCTATAAATACTATATAAAGCAGTACACCTCAGAAGAAATTCTTATTTTTAGGCGGAACGATGCAGTACCGGTATCAAATTAACGAGTTAGCAATTTAACAGATAACTTATATATAAATAAAGTAATGGGCAAGCTTAAATTAAGTTTGCCCTATTTTTTATGCTAAATTTTCAAAGATAATATTTACTAAAATTATTTAGGTCATAAATTTAGGAATTAGGCAAGAATATGCGATAATATGTCTTGCTTTTAAGTTGGCGGGTGCTATAATGACCAGTTAAACAAATATACATAACCATTTATAAAGGGTCGATGCAAGAGTGGTTATTTTATGTTTGTTTTTAAATTATTAGTTATTAGTGGTCTATTAAAAATTATTAAATATGTTATTAAAAAATAAGTTAGTTTCGGGCTTGGTGGCTACAGTTGTTGCCGCCTCTGGGTTTGGCTTTGTGGCCGTAGCCCAAGCAGTTATAACCCCACCTGCGCCTACCACGTTGTGTATACACAACGACGGCGAGGTAAATGTAGTGGGTGTAAATAATTTCAAACTTTCTCAGTGTAACAAAGCAAAAGATATAATTGTTACTACTTCTGGCGCTACTGGTCCTCAAGGCCCACAAGGTCCGGTCGGACCAAAAGGTGACAAGGGTGGCGCAGGCGCTCAAGGCGTGGCCGGCTCTACCGGTCCTGCAGGTCCTCAAGGTGCCGCAGGTCCTAAGGGAGACAAAGGAGATACTGGTAGCGAGGGTGCTACTGGTCCTGCAGGTAGTACGGGTGAAACCGGTGCAACTGGCCCACAAGGTCCACAAGGACCCAAAGGCGACAAAGGCATGGACGGCACTAGTGTAAAAATAATGGGCTCGCTAAATGACGAGTCTGAACTTCCTACACTTCCATGCAATGCAGGGGACGCATACCTTATAAACGGTAACCTATATGTGTGTGACGGCTCTGCATTCCAAAATGTTGGGCACATTCAAGGCCCTCAAGGTGAAAAAGGTGACCAAGGGCTTCAGGGTCCACAAGGCCCTGCTGGCGATAATGGTAAAGATGGTAAAGATGGAATTGATGGTAAAGACGGTAAGGACGGCGAAACTGGCCCTGCTGGCGAGCAAGGCGCTGTAGGTCCTACCGGTCCACAAGGCATTCCGGGTGTACAAGGTCCTGCTGGAACAAATGGCACCAACGGTGTAGACGGTGCAAAAGGTGAGAAGGGCGACACCGGAGCAACTGGACCACAAGGCCTAAAGGGCGACAAGGGTGATACTGGTGAAAAAGGTGTAGACGGCGCAAATGGTACCAACGGTGCAGTTGGTGCAACCGGTCCTGCGGGCGCTGCTGGCCCACAAGGTGTCCAAGGTGAAAAAGGGGACAAAGGTGACCAAGGAATTGCAGGGCCTCAAGGAATTCAAGGTGCGCAAGGTCCTGCCGGTGCAGTTGGTGCTACCGGTCCACAGGGACCAAAGGGTGACACTGGTGCACAAGGTCCTCAAGGTGATGTCGGTCCTCAAGGCTTGAAAGGTGACAAGGGAGACAAAGGAGATACCGGTGCACAGGGTCCAAAAGGTGACAAGGGTGACCAAGGAATCCAAGGTCCAGCCGGAGTTGACGGTGCTCCTGGTGCCGTTGGTCCTCAAGGTCCAACAGGTCCTCAGGGTGCAAAAGGAGATAAAGGTGATAAGGGAGACACTGGAGCCCAAGGTGCAACTGGCCCTGCCGGCCCACAAGGCCCTCAAGGCAACCAAGGTCCAGCCGGTCCAACAGGCCCTGCTGGTAGCACTGGTCCACAAGGTCCTGCTGGTACGCCAGGCACTAATGGAACTAATGGTTATACTGTATTATCAGGTAACAGCTCAAATGGTGGCGTCACATTTTCTTCTTCAAACAATCGTTATGGTCCATTTGGTGTTTTTGGTTTAGAATCCTCTGAAAGTAATGTTCAAGTACCAGTACCATTTGCTGGAACGTTGAGTAATCTATCAGTGGTTGTAAGTACCGCACCTAATAATGGTGGGGGTACGCAAACCTGGACAATGACTATTAGGAAAAATGCTTCTAGCCAGACATTAACATGTGCAATTTCAGAGTCTGCAACTAGCTGTGCAGATGGTGCCCACACTGTATCGTTCAACGCTGGGGATCTAATTTCTATTCAGATTACTCCTAGTGGAACTCCAAATACATCTACAACAATGTATTGGTCAGTACGATTACAATAAGTTGTTCTTGTTAAGTAAAAAGAGTCCCGAGGAGGTCGGGGCTCTTTTGTTATTTACCGTACCGGACTACGATCCGGTATCTAGGTATTATATATTAGGACTAGATTCCGGCTCGCGATGACTTGGCCGGAATGACAAGAAACACTAAGCAGTTCGTGTTTGTGGTTTCTTGTTCGTAATAAAGTAGAAAGAAAGCACAAAGAGTACGCTTGCGGTAATGTCGGCTACTTGCCAGACATCGGCACGCAAGTAAAGCGGGGCAAGTGGGTTAAATACTACAGCTACGAGTGCAAATACCCAGCCAAGAGCTGTCATATTGCGCTGGTAGGCTTGTTGTACGGTGACAAGACTCGCACCTACCACCACCCAGTTCATAAGCTGGTAGTAGACAAATGGGAAACTCGCTAGGGCTCCAATGAGCATAGCTATGGCCAAAAGTTTTAGCCAATGATTTGTAAAAAATGTTTTCATGTCGGCAATTGTAACATAAACTGTGGTCTTTGTAAAGATAAAGTGTAATGTATTGTTATATGTAACTAATAGTTTAATTTGTGCGTTGTATTAATATGTGGTTTAATTAGAGTTTGCTTTTTCTGTTACACTATAGATATGCGGTTACATAAATTGCGTACAATTTTCAGATTAATGGCTGTGGGTTTTATAATAGCGGCGTTGGTCTTTGTGGCACAGTATCCGCACGGAGCTCCAAAAGCTTTGGGCAGTGACTTGCCGGAGCCTCCTTTAGGTCGGCTGTGGCATTTCCAGTGTATAGATACTATGAAGTACTCCCGCGACTCAGCACGGGAATTTTTAAGTGACCCCAAACGAGCAGAGGCATTTGTAACCAAAGAAGTAGACATAATAAAGTCTTTAGGGGCTACCTGTGTGTCTGTTGGTACGCCATACGATGAAGAGTTTATTCCATACTTGTCGCAGTGGGCGCGCATTGCACATGCCAAGGGGCTAACTGTTTGGTTTAGGGGTAACTTTTCTGCATGGGAAAACTGGTTCGACTACGGCTACTTTAAAAATCCGGAAGACCATCATTTAAAACTTACATACTTCATAACCCACCATGCGGACTTGTTCGCAAATGGCGACATATTAACTCCAGCACCAGAAGCGGAAAATGGCGTACTTGGAAACCCATGGGCAAGCAGTACTTCGGCACAGCGTTTGCGTGACTTTGTGTGGAAGAGTGCAGACACTTGCCAACGTGCCGTAACAAGCATAAACAAGCAAGTGAATTGTGGGTACTTTAGCGCAAATGGCGATGTAGCTAGAGATGTATATAACCGCGATGTTTTGCAAAAAGCGGGTGCAGTTACAGTTATAGACCATTATATTCGTAGCACTGCGCAGTACGGCAAAGACTTGGACATGTATGCTCAAAAACACGGCTTGTCTATTGTAATAGGGGAGTTTGGGGCACCCATTCCAGACTTAAACGGAGACATGAGCGAAGAAGAACAGGCAAGCTACGTTGGTGAACTACTTAGGCAGTTTTATATACACAAGAAACAAATTTTAGGTTTAAACTACTGGGTACTACGTGGTGGCTCTACTAAACTAATAAACGATAACGGTACTGAGCGCAAAGTTATGGAAGTAGTTCGTGACTACTTTATGCCTGGAACAGTTTTCGGTAAGGTTGTAGACGGTTTGGGCAGAGCTGTAAAGAACGCTTTAGTAGTTACCGGAGACGGCGTGCAGCAAATATCTACAAATAATCGGGGCGAGTTTTCGTTAAGTGCGCCACCGGGAAATTTAGATTTAACTGCTTCGGCCAAAAATTATAACTCCGCTGTAGTTAGGGCAGAAATTACGCGTGGGGGTAGGCTAGAGACAAAAATTGTTGTACACCCTAGTAAACCAAGTCTTTGGTATAGGATTAGGGCAAAGTTAGGCTTTTAGTTTATTTATTTAACTAGGCAACAAACAAAATTATGCAACTTAAATATATGGCTTATATAAGCTATATATTTTTATAGTTGTTTTAATTAAAATAGAAGTGGTATAATTATTAGCTATATAAGTGTATATAGTTTTTTTAATAGTTATTAAGTTTGGTTGTAGGGAACCATTAATTATTTATTATGCAGAGCATTCAAAAGAAATTGCAGGCTGGGTTAGTTTTGCTAGCCATGTTTGCACTTGTAAGTCAAATGTTTAGTCCTGCAGCAGTTGGGGCTGCTGAAAATACTTTAGACGAAGAGACTGTAATCTCCACCGCCGATGTAAGTGTGGTAAAAACGGTAGATGCACCAACAAAGCATGTGGGTGACACAGTTACTTATACTATTACAGCACACAATGCAGGCCCAAGTACTGCTACTGGAGTAACGGTTACAGATTTACTTCCATCCACTCTTACTTATGTTTCTGCTGTACCAGACGCCGATTACGACGAAGCAACTGGTTTGTGGACAGTTGGCACCATGGCAAATGGCGCAGATAGTGTTTTAACTATAACCGCTACTGTAAATGCGGGTACAGTTGGGACAAGCATTTTAAATACTACAAACATAGTGGCGAATGAAGACAATTTTCTGAGTAATAACGTTTCTGGTGTAAGTCTAAACGTAGTGCCAGTGCCAGCAGTAGACGAACCAGGGCCATGTGTAGAAGGTGCTACTCATGCAACCGGTGTCGTAAGCAACATACAAGGCACACTAAACAACGGCGACCCCATAACCGACGTCAATCGCACCGACCCCGCAAAAGCTTTGGGTGTGGCCGACGGACAGTTTTACTCTCTTGGCAAAAATGGGGTTGTTACTTTAAGTTTTAACTCTTATGTTTTAGATGTAGCAGGCACGGACATAAGCGTGCATGAAATAACCAACGGCCGAGATATATATCCCGAAGAAAAAGCTCTAGTTGCAGTTAGTCAAGACGGAGTCACTTTTGTTACCGTTGGTACTGCTAGTGGCTTGGATTTAGGGACCGGTGTTTCTAGTTTCGATATTTCCAGTACGGGTTTTCCTTGGATAAAATATGTTCGGTTAACAGACGCTACAAACTTTGCCATACACAACTCAACCGCAGACGGTTATGACTTAGACGCAGTAGACGCAATGTACGGCAATTGTAGCATAGTAAACTTATCTAAAGTTGGTTCGTACGACTCTAGTACAGGAACCATTATGTACACCATTCACTGGAGTGTGGTTGGTGACCAAAGTTTGCCTGTTACCATTACAGACACTTTGCCAGCAAATACAACTTACGTACCAGCCAGTGCAGACAATGGTGGTGTGTACGACGGCGGTATGAATAAAATTACTTGGGCACTTGGGTCTAAGCCTGCAGGTTCAAGTGGTGATGTAACTTTTAAAGTTACACTAGACGCTGCTCTAGCTATGAACATGTGGGCAAAAACTGTTGCAGGTTTTACTCAAGGCAAACAGGCTAATTTAGTGAATGCGGTAGATGCCAACAGAAGTGACTCTACACAGGCTTTGGGCGTGGCTCAAACAGCAGGTGCTTTGTACGATAATCCATTACCAGATTTTATAGGTAAATTTGTTTCTTTAGGTTTTACTGAAGGTTCTACAGGTGGGCAAATTGTGGTGGCTTTTGACCATCCAGTTTACAACGGTCCTGGCAATGACTTGCAGGTTTATGAAGTTACTTCAGGTGATAACTATCCAGACGAGCAAGTAAAAGTTTCTGTAAGCGACGACAATGCTACTTGGACCGACGTAGGCGTGGTGGTACGAGACGGGGGAGTAGACTTGGGTGCAGTGCCACAAGCAAATTTTGTAAGAATTTTAGACACTTCCAACAAGGCAAACTTTGAAGCAACAGCCGACGGGTTCGACGTAGACGCAGTAAAATCGCTCCAGCTTGTGCCCGATGTTTGCAACATTGTAAACACAGCTTTTGGCAGTTGGGACGTTCTAGTAAATGATGTATCTACAACAATAACCACTTCGGCTACAACTACTACAACCATTAACGAAAGTTCTTGCAGCGACGAAGAGTTTAGCATAGCAGGACAAAAGTGGAACGACGTTAACGGTAATGGAACAAAAGACGTAGGTGAGACTGGTCTTGCTAACTGGACAATTTATGTAGATAAAAACGATAATGGCACACTAGACGTGGGCGAGACAAGTACCGCTACAGACGCCAGCGGTAATTACACGTTGTCTGGTTTATTGGCTGGCATGTATGTAGTCCGTGAAGTTAACCAAGCTGGTTGGACACAAACTTTCCCTACAGTTGCTAACTTAAATAAGCACGTAGTGTTTGTAACTACATTTAATATTACCGGTAAAGATTTCGGCAACCACGCAACTCAAAATAATGGTGGTGGTGGAGAGGGTGGCGGAAATAACTTAGGCTCTATTACGGGTCTAGTGTTTAACGACGCAAACAACAATTCCGCTTTGGACGTAGGTGAGTCTAGTCTTTCTGGCTGGGTGGTTTACTTAGACGCAAACGATAACGGTGTGAAAGACTTAGGTGAAGTAAGCACTACAACTGCTTCCCCGTACTTGTTTAGCAATTTAGTAGATGGTAGTTACATTGTAAGAGAAGTTGTGCAGGACGGTTGGACACAAACCATGCCTGTAGGCAGTAAATACACTATAGTTATTTCTGGTGGTAATAGCGTAACTGATAAGGACTTTGGTAACCACCAAAACAGTAACGGTGGTGGTTCTGGGGTTGGTTCTGGTAGTGGTTCCGGTGGTGGCTCTGGTAGTAGCTCTGGCGGCGGTTCAACTGGCGGTGGAGCAACTGGACAGGTCTTGGGCAGCAACACAAACAACCCACAGCCTCCAGCAGAAACAGGTGGTTCTGGAGAAGGACTAAGTATGCCAGCAGTGTTAGGAGCAACAACTTTGCCTCGAACTGGTACAGGTGTACAAGTTTTGATCTTAGTTCTATTGGCAGGTGCAGGTCTTGCCTACACAACACGCAAGTTATTTTTTGCATAACCAGCAGTTAGCTTTATTTTTAAAACGCTTCTCCCTAACTTGGAGAAGCGTTTTTGCTGTTTTTTTAGTTTTCCTGTATTGCAAATAAAATATTATTCATTTAGAATTTAACTATACGTATGCGCTTATTAAAACAGAATACGGTCACATGTAAATTTATGTAATAGTTTTTTAATAATTAAAATATAATACACATTATATTGTTAAACAAATAAATATGAATTCAAAACAATTAAATATACTATTAGGATTGGTGGTAATTGTCCTTTTAGTAGTAGTGGGCTATCTGACTTTAGCCAATAAGACTCCCAACCAAACACTGAATCAGAATAACGCTCTCCAAAAAGGTGGTAATGTAGTATCGACTCAAACAAAAATTAGCCCAACTCTGACTCCAAAGCCTACACAACAAGCAAATAAGCAACCAGTAAACGCTATAGAGCCTACTTTGGCCGTAAAAAAAGATGAAATTAGCCAAACTAGTACCGGCTATGCCTATAAAAACAATGAATTTGGTTTTAGTCTGTCTTTTCCAGGAGTATGGGAAGGTTTAACGACCAGAAAAAGTGTGAATAGTGCTACTAAAGGTGCGTGGGTTTATTTTCAGGTTCCTTTAAATACTTGTAAACTTACCCCAAACGCGTCTACAGGGGCTTGTTATGCCTCGCCACTAGCAATAGATGTGTATCCGCTGGCGCTTTGGAATCAAATAAAGAATCAGCCTAACCCAGAAACATACTTAGGTCAGAACAGTCAGTACGCATTTACATATACTACTTGGCAAGAACCAGATGCAGGTATGGAAAACTTTAATTTTGAATTTTCTAAGGTTATTGCGTCATTTAAATTAGTCAAATAGTTGATTTGTGGCACATACTCAAAAACGCTTCTCCAAGTTAGGGAGAAGCGTTTTTGCTGTTTAACGCGTATTTTGCTAATGTAAGTATGCATGCAAGAAAAGTTTAAAAAAAGTCTGCCCAGTTTTGTGGCGCTCTTTAAAGTGCTACGTCCTTTTATTACTGTAGCATTTTTTGTTTTTATATGTTGCGTGATAGTTCTTTTAGTTTTTAATTGGGGTTTTACAACTGCTCAAATAAGTTACTTTTTTCACAAACCTACGCTTCTGACTAGCCAAGAATATGTACAGCAAAATATTGGCAGCACTGTGCCTGCTAAGAACACATTAACTGTTCCAAGTCTGGGTATAATTGTGCCAGTTGTATATGTGGGCGCGGCTACAGAGGAAGTTTTTCAGCCCGCCTTAGAGCATGGTGTTGTACATTTCCCTCATTCAGCCTTAGCAGGTCAGGTAGGAAATGTGTACATTTTTGGGCATTCCTCAGACTATGTGTGGAGCAAGGGTAAGTACAAAAATATTTTTGCTTTATTGCCAAAAACAGAAATAGGCGCAGAAATTTTACTAACAGACGAGAAGGGCAATCTTTTTACTTACTTAGTAACCAAGAAGTTTGTTGTAGCCGCAAATGACGTAAGTGTGTTAAGTCAAGCTACAGGTGGCAAGCGCATACTTACTTTGCAAACCTCATACCCTATAGGTACGGCTCTCAAGCGCTACATAGTTCAAGCAGAACTTAAATAAATAATTATTTAGCAAGATGAATACTATAATAAGACTACAAGCAATAATAAATGAGAAAATACAGAAGCACGAGCGGGGACTGTATGTGGTTTTGCTTTTACCAATTGCTTTTGCTTGCTTGGTAACATTTGCCATTGCTCGTTTAGTAAGTGTATTTTGGCCTTGGCTGTACGTACAATGGGCTCCCGGACTGCACGTACACCATTTTGCTTACGGGTTTTTTATTTTGGCTATCTCCGGTTTTTTGGCTTTAGTTTTTAGTGGCCCGCGCGCGAAGTTTTTAATTTCTCTGCTTTACGGCGTTGGGCTTGGTTTGGCCTTTGACGAGTTCGCTATGTGGATACATTTAAGTGATGACGATGTAGCGCGCTGGCAGTACGACGGTATAGTCATAGTTGTGAGTATTATTTTTATACTTGCAAGCCTTTCACCTGGAATTGCTTTTCTTACACACCACTGGCCGTTTAGCAGAAAAAAGCTAGTTTCAGAGCATATAAAACGTACGCCTTTTGCTTGGGATAGTGAAGAAAGTTCCACTTAAATAAGCCAAAAAATATATTTTGTTGACAAATGTGTGTAAAAACCCCGAAAAGCACTTGATTTTACAGGGGTTTTTGTTATTCTGCATTCATAAAGTCCACATTGTAGGACTAACGTGTTTGCTCACTTGGAGGGTTGCTCCTTAAATAGTAATCAAACGCGTAGGTCTAATTTGAGGATAAAATTATTAAAAGCCCAAAAAGGCAAAAATATAATGACAAAGTCAGAATTGCTCCAAAGCCTTGCTGAGAAGCTTGGCAAAACTCGTAAAGAAGTTAGTGAAATGATAGAGGCCTTAGTAGATATGGCCTACACCGAAACTAAAAAGAATGGTGAGTTTACCATTCCTGGACTCGGTAAACTTGTAAAGAAGCGTCGCGACGCAAGACAAGGCCGAAACCCAGCCACAGGTGCAACCATTCAAATTCCTGCAAAAACTGTTGTTAAGTTTCGCTTAGCAAAACAAGCAAAAGACTCCATCCTTTAATTTACAAACTCAAATATCTCCCTCCACACGGCGGGAGATATTTTTTTAAATTTGCATAAAAATAAATGCTATACTGTATATATGAGCGTAGTACAACAGTCCATAAGTCTTTTGACTCATCAACAGTTTGAAATAGTAAACATAACAGAACAAGTGCAAGAGGTTGTAACCACAAGCCGAATTTCGCATGGTTTAGTTTCAGTTTCTGTGCCCCATACCACTTCAGCCATTCGGGTGAACCACTTTGAGCCTCTCTTATTGCAAGACTTTTTGCGCACACTTTATAGGCTCGTACCACAGGATATAAGCTATAACCATGACTTGTTTGAGCTAAGGCAAAATATAGCTCCGAATGAGCGTAGTAACGGCCATGCCCATGTAAAAGCGTTTTTGATGGGTGCCTCAGAAAGTTTGGGTATAAATGGAGGCCATGTTGTGCTTGGCGACAGGCAGAATATTTTGTTTATAGAGTGCGATGGGGGTAGAAAAAGAACAGTGAACTTAACAATTATTGGTGATGAGTAAAAAACTTAAATTTATTATAGTTGTTTTATTGGTGCTTATATTAGGCCTCATAGCATGGGGTCTTATTTCTTCAATTAGAGCTAAAATTTCGGCACGTGAAGCACGAATAAGGCAGGTAGAAAACGCAAAGCTTGCAGAGTCTAAAATTACTCTCATAGAAGGCTGGACAAACGATGAAATATTTAGTTACATTGAAAAGCAAAATGTAACTACAAAACCAGAGTTACTTAAAGCGGAGAGTAATATAAATGCATCAGACTACGCGTTTTTGCAAGACAAACCCAAAAAGGCAGATTTACAAGGCTTTCTCTTTCCAGATACTTATAAAGTTGCAAAGACAGGAACGGCCGATAGCATTTTGTTTAAACTTCTCAACACCTTTGAGCAAAAGTTTAGTTTAGCCGCTTCCGGCAGTAGTTTAAAGGCTGGGTACTATCAACTTTCTGGTTATGAAAATTTAAATTTAAAAAATAGGGTTTCGTCAGGGCTCACTGTTTATGACGTAGTAACGCTAGCTTCTATAGTCGAGCGAGAGACTGGTAAGCCCGGAGAAAACGCCTCTTCCTCCAGACTACAAACAGAGAGGCAAACAGTCGCCGGTATATTTTTGAATCGTTTAGAGGCTGGCCAAGCGCTTCAAAGCGACGCTACGGTAAACTTTATTACAAAAGCAGGACTGGCTAGTCCCACCCTGGATCAAACCAAAATTGACTCCCTGTACAATACTTATAAATATACAGGTTTACCCCCTGGACCCATTGGTAACCCGTCTTATAGTAGCTTATACGCTGTCCTACACCCCATAAAAAGCGATTACCTATATTTCTTGCACAGCCAGCCAGAAGGGGTAATTTACTACGCAAAAACTTTAGACGAGCACAACAAAAACAAAGCCAAGTATTTAAAATAACACTTTTAAATTTTTCGTTTGATTTAGTTTTTAATTTTGGATTAAATTCGCATTAAACCCACATTTGTGGGTTTAATGCTAAATGTTTTCAAGGTTTAAAATATAAATTTATTCACAGTTAACAAATCTGCTATACTCAAGCCAGCTAGGAGCCTTGGCTCAATCTAGTAATCAAGTAGTTCCAAACACAAATGGAGGCAGGTATGCAGTTACTTGGAGGCGGGTTTAGGCAGTGGCTAGCGACGCTAGTGCTTACTTTGGCGGTATTCGGCTTGCCATTAAGTATTTGGCTGTTTAGAACGGATATGGTGCAGAGCGTTCCAGACATTGCTCCGTCATATGTTGTTCCGAACTATGTGGTTGTGTTCGCTGTAATGTTTGCAGAGTTTGTCGGCGCCTTAATGGGGCAGTTACTTGGCTCAAAAGGCCTGCTAAATGTGCAGCGGGCATGGAACCGCAACAGTCTTATTGCAGGAGCTGCCTTAGCTGCAGGACTAATTAACTTTTTTGTCTACCGCTAGATAAATTTACTTAGCGCGGACGTTTTCTGGCGAACGTCCGCGCTTGCTTTTTTCATACTAGTAAATTGATATTAGTTTATTTTAAGACTGAGTCTATAAAGCTTTTGTTGCCATTTATAAAAGCTTTGGTATCCATTGGTTGTTTACCCTCGGGTTGCAACTTAATAATTTGTAGGTAAGTATTTTGCCCACAAACAATGACACCTCCTAATAAAACAGTTCCTGTCATGCTGTCCACTGCAAACTGCCCACTGTCCATTTGCACTTTGCATTCTATAATTTTTAACAGTTTGCCGTTCCATGTTGTGTAAATTCCGGGCCAAATCTGGTAGGCACGCCACATATTGTAAATTTCATTTGCGGGCTTATTCCAGTTAATGCATCCGTCTTCTTTTGAAACTATATGTGTAAAAGTTGCTTTGGTATGCTCTTGCGGTACTGGAGTAATTGAACCATTTATATATCCGTCAAGCGCCCTAACTAGCAATGGTGCTGCTAGGTGCGACAATTTTTCTGTAAGAGTAATATTTGTGTCGTTAGGTGCAATGTCTATTTCTTCTGTTGCTAGTAGGGGACCATGGTCAACTTCTGCGTCCATAAGCAGTATGCTTACGCCAGTTTTCGTGTCTCCCTGAAGTAGTGGAGTGCGAATAGGTGCAGGGCCTCGGTAGTGCGGAAGCAGGGAAGGGTGCACATTTATGTTCCCATGCGGGGGAATGTCCAAAATGTTTTGTGGAATAATTTTACTGTATATAGCAACTACAAAAATATCTGCGTTTAGTGTTTTTAAAGCAGGCTCAATTTCCAAATCTTTTTTTAAACTGGCTGGCTTAAAAACTTTTATGCCTAGTTCATTTGCCAAAGCTGCAACCGGAGTCTCTTGCAAAATTTGTTTTCTACCCACTGGGGCGTCGGGCACGGTAACTACGCCAACTACGTTGTAGTGTTCGTGTAGTGACGTTAGTACGTGTTCTGCAAAATTGTCTGTTCCAAAAAATACTATGCGCATGAATGCAATGCCTAATTTCTAATTTCTAATTTTCCTAGCAGTTTACGCAGGACTTCGGCTTCAATTTCGCAGTCGGCTAACGCTTCGTGGTAGGTTTCTGCAGGGGGAATTTTTAGTAGTCCTGCCATGTCAGACAAGCCAAAACCAATGGGTTTGGTGGGGTTGTTTTTGTGGGGTACAGAAGACCAATATAGGTAGGCTAAAGACCAAATATCAAAGGTATGATATTCGTAAGGCGCTTGTCTACCTTGCTGAATGTAACTTTGTCTAAAGAATCCTGTATCAAAAGGAGCGTTATAAGCAGTCAACATTACCTCTTCTGGCGGGAAATGAGTTTCGAACTCTTTTAGTGCTTCTGCAATTTGTGGCGCTTTTTCCAGTTTGTCGAAAGTGATTTTATTTACTTCCATAGCGGCCGGCATTTGTTCTTCCCAGCGCGTTGGTTTTACGTAGGTAGTAAATCTGGACACCTCCGCTAAAGTGTCTTTATGTAGCCGTATGCCAGCAATTTGAATAATCTCATGTTTTGAAACGTCGAGTCCTGTGCTTTCTACGTCAAAAATAACTAAGTCTCTTGTAAACATAAAAATTCTATATTTAATAACTAAAACTCCACACAAAGTTTTCTAAATATGGCGGCGTGCGTTTTTGCCCGCTCAAAGGCGTTGTATGGGTTTGTAATAGTCATATGGAAATCTTCTGCTAGGGTGTTTAAAGTCGGCATTTTGCGCAAGCCCCGTTTAACCGAAAACATATATTGCATAGTCCACAAGTCAATTATGTTTAAGTCGTAGGGGAATGGCACTGCCTGCTTTTTAAAAGTATTTTTTAGAAATAGTAGCCTAGAAACACTGGGCATGGCCAAAGTTAGAGGCCCAGAGAACTGACTACTGAATAATTTAATAAACTCCAAAGGTTTTACACCCATCTGCAAGTTCTCAAAACTTGTGTGTGCTATTTTAGCTTGTTCTTTTAAAGTTGCTTCTATTAAGCTGTTGCGAATGTAGGTGTGGTAAAAGCCTTTTTCTAGCAAATTATCTTTATCTAAAAGCAGTGCGCCTATTTGCAGTACTACGTCCTTGTCGGGGTTTGCTCCGCTAGTTTCAACTTCAAACAGTAATATATCTTTTATAAATTTCATAAGATTTCTGAGTGATCAGAGTAACGTTCTAGTAGCTCTTTACCTTGGGTTATAGTACTAAATTTGTCTATAATAAGCGTGCCAAGTAAGTGGTCTATTTCATGTTGGGCTACTCTGGCTATCCATGCGTTGTCTTCTAGTTTGGCCATTTTGCCTGTTACGTCTGTGTATTCTACCACAACCTTTTTTGGTCGTTTTACCATACCAAACAAACCTGGAAGCGAAAGACAGCCCTCTTCTATGGCTACAGTTTCTTTTGAGCTTGAAACAATTTTCGGGTTTATTATAGGAATAACAGGGACGCCAGCGTGTTCTAAAAATATAAGAGCCAAATTTAAGTTTTTACCGATTTGCGGTGCTGCAAGGCCTATGCCATCTGCCTTTATAACCGTGTCTAGCATATCTTTTATAAGCCTGCGCACCTCTTTGCTAAGCGGAAATTTAACGTCTTCCACAGGACGTCTTAGAACTTGTGCCGGTAGTTTTACTATTGGAAGTATCATAAAAGGTTTATGTGCTTTTTTGCTCAGAAGCCGTTTGTGCCTTTTTTACTAAAAAGACAAACAATTTGCCTGCATTTTTAACATTCTTACTTTCTTGCACGTCTCCTAGCACCTTACGTAGTAGCGCGTGGTCATGAGTTGTTGCCAACTTTAAATATAACCCAAAATGTTTAGGGTCATTTAGTGCCTTGGAGAGTTCGTCTGCAAGCAAGTGGGCAGGGGAGTGCAAATACTGTTTATTTTGCTTCCCGCGAGCTTTAATTGCCTGTAATCTATCGGCTACAAACATATGCCTACTATAGCAATTTTAAGCGTTTTTGACCACTTTTTTGCTTTCGCAAACGTTTTTTTCAGCAAAGAAATTTTGCTATACTATAACAATGATTAAACGCACACTATGGTTTTTAATAGTTATTGCGTGCATTGTTGTCGTGGGTGTTTTTGTAAGCAAAAAAAGCTTTGCGCCAGAGTCTTTTAACAGTGCGGCTTTTCTCAACAGCTTAGCTCGCCAGTTACCCAAAGAGGAAAATTTTCCTGAGCCGTTACAAAGGTTGGGCAATGCTGCCGCAGGAATTAAAACAGAAACTTTAACAACTGCAAAAGCAATTGAGTTAACAAATGCAGAGCGCGCAAGCGATGGGAAAAAAGCTTTAACCAAAAATGCAAAATTAGCCAAGGCAGCTGAAAGCAAGATTGACGACTTGTTTAGCCAGCAGTATTTTGAACACATATCTCCACAAGGCAGGGGACCAGCGGAAATTATTCAGGCCGCAGGCTACCAATATGTTATGGTGGGTGAGAATTTGGCTGAAGGCGACTTTGCAACAACAGCAGATCTAATATCTGGATGGATGAACAGTCCTGGACATCGCGCAAATATTTTGAACGAAAAGTATACAGAAATTGGCATGGCAGTTAGGCGAGGAACATACCAAGGCAATGTAGTGTGGATGGCCGTACAGGAATTTGGCAAGCCGCGCTCCGACTGTCCTGAAATAGAAGAAAGCCTAAAAGCCAACATTTCCGAGAATGAACTGCAGATTAAAACTTGGCAAAGCTTAATAGAAAAAATGACAGCGGAACTATCTGCTTACCAAAAATCTGGCGATGCTACTTCTTACAACGCCCTTGTGCCAAAGTATAACGATCTCGTAGCTAAGGTAAATAGCCTAATAAGCGAAACAAAAGTTATTGTGAGCCGTTATAACGCCGAAGTCCAAAGCTTTAATGCATGCGTGCAAAACTAAATGTTTAAAGAAGTTTCCGTCGCCGGGCTAAATTTGTCCGCGGCCACTAAATTTGAAATCCTAAATGAAGTAGAGAGTAGACTTCGTGCCGGGCAAACTACATACATTTTTACTCCATATTCGGAATTCTTGTACCAAGCGCTACAAAGCAAGGAAGTTATGGACATGTTAAATACCGCAGACATTGCCATTGCCGACGGTATAGCCATATTGTGGGCATCTACTTTTCTTTCTTTGCCAAACAAAGGGCGTGCTAAGCTTGTTCGTTTTCTTTCGTTGCTTTGGCAGGTTATAAAAAGCGGGGCTAATATTTTACTTAGTCCTAACTTCGTAAGAAAAGTTATTCCGGAAAAAATTGTAGGAGCGGACTTTTTTTGGGATATTGCCGAACTTGCAAATAAAAATAACTTATCGGTTTATTTGCTAGGTGGTTTTGGAAATACCAGTCTTAGAGTTGCGGAAATATTGTTAAACAAGTTTCCACATTTACGCGTAGTGGGAACCTCTAGTAAAAATTGGGACGACGTTTCCGTGCTTGACGACTTACTAGTAGCAAAACCAGACGTATTACTGGTTGCATTTGGACCCATTCGCCAAGAAAGGTGGATAGTAAAACACAAAGAGGCGTTACCTTTTGTAAAAATAGCTCTTGGATTAGGTGGCACATTTGACTATGTTGCAGGGACTAAAAACGCACCTCCGAAGTTTATTAGGAAGTCTGGACTCGAGTGGCTATTCAGGCTAGTAACCCAGCCTAGTCGCTACAAAAGAATATATAACGCTACGTTTGGCTTAGTTATTGAATTGGTAAAATATAAATTACGCCACGTAGACTAATATACGCAGACTTGTTATAATTAGCTATAATATAATAAGTAAATTATGGCTCAAACATCGGAAAAAAAAGTGCGAACTCGCTTTGCGCCCAGCCCAACTGGGTTTGTTCATATTGGCTCGCTACGTACTGCTCTATTTAGTTTTTTGTTTGCTCGCCACAACAAAGGCGCTCATGTACTAAGAATAGAAGACACAGACCAAAGTAGGTTAGTAGAAGGAGCAGTGGCGAATTTACTTATGGTAATGGGTCGAATGGGTGTTGAGTTTGACGAAGGCGCCTATGTAAATGCAGAAGGTAAATTGCTTGAAAGAGGAGAGTTTGGGCCATACCTACAATCGGAGCGATTGCCCATTTACCAAAAACATGTACAGGAGTTAGTAGACTCGAAAAAGGCCTACCACTGTTTTTGTACAGAGGAAAGACTAGATGCTTTGCGCAAAGAACAAACCGCGCTTAAAAAGCCACCAATGTACGACAAACTCTGTAAAAGTTTAACGGAAGATGAATTGCAAAACAAAATGTCTGAATTTAATGCGGCCGGTATTTCACCTGTCGTTAGATTTGCCATGCCAAGCGAAGGCACTACGACTGTTCATGATTTGGTTTTTGGTGACATTCGATATGAAAATAAGTTATTGGACGACCAAGTTATTTTAAAGTCAGATGGTTTTCCGACCTATCACTTAGCGGTAGTAGTAGACGACCATTATATGGAAATAACTCATGTTGTACGTGGTGAGGAGTGGATACCGTCTACCCCTAAACACTTGCTATTGTACGAAGCTTTTGGCTGGGTACCCACAAGTTTCGCTCATCTTCCGCTTATTCTAAATCCAGACAAAAGTAAGCTTTCTAAGCGCCAGGGTGACGTGTCTGTAGAAGATTTTCTAAACAAAGGTTACTTGCCAGAGGCGCTTCTTAACTTTGTGGCTTTCCTTGGCTGGAACCCAAAAACCGAGCAGGAGAAATTTTCTTTAGAAGAACTTATAGAGCAATTTGATTTAGCTAAAGTAAATAAGTCCGGTGCGGTATTGGATACAAATAAGTTAGATTGGCTAAACGGACAGTACATTAAACAAAAGGTAAGTCATGAGTTGGCAAATTTACTTGTGCCATATTGGGTCGAGGCAGGCATGTTGCATGGTCAATTAAACAACTTAACAATAAAACAACTAGAGGACTTGCCAGCGAAGCGAGAGTATTTAGAATTTATTGCAACACTTGAAAAAGAACGATTGAAGAAACTTTCGGAAATAGGGGAGCGTACAGGGTACTTTTTTAAGCGACCAGAGTATGAGCCAGAGCTACTTGTATGGAAAAAAAGCACAGCCGAAGACGCAAAAGAAAAACTTCAAGGTTTAATTACTTTTTTTAAAAATCTTCCCGCAGAAGTTTTTAACACTCACGAAACGCTTCAAAACTCACTTATGGAAGACTACATACAAAAGAACCAATACGACGTTGGCTCGGTGCTTTGGCCGTTACGGGTCGCTCTTACAGGGGAAAAGGCAAGTCCTGGACCTGCAGAAGTAGCTTCTGTTTTGTTCCGGGGCCTGGGTTTGGAAGAAATACTTACGCGTTTACAGACGGCCGTTAGCTTGCTTTCAAAATAAAACTTATTTATATTTGGTTTTAGGCTCATTTAAAGCATTATATAATTGCTATAGATGAGCCTTTTTGTGGTATAATAATATGTAATGAATATCAAAAATATACTGAAACATAAATATCTTTTCTTATTTATAGCAATTGCATGTATTTCTGCAGTGGTTATTAATTTCAGCAAAGCCGCCACTGTTGACGTAGACGAACTAAAATTTAAAAAATCGCAACTACAAGAGAAATTAGACGCTATAAATAAACAAATTCAGTCTTTTCAGGGGCAAATAAGCGCCACCCGCAAGCAACAAGCATCACTAAAAAACGAGATATCTATATACGATAATCAAATAAAATCCACAAAACTGCAAATAGAGGCAAATGAAACAAATATTGAAGACGTAAACTTGCAAGTAGATGAGCTTCAAAAACAAATAGACAGGCGGGTAAAAGAGATAGAAGAAAATAAAAAAGTTTTAAAACAGCTAATTCTGGAACTAAACGAACTAGGTAATAACTCTTTCATACAATTAGCACTTGGGACTGGAGATTTTTCTGGATTTTTAGACGAGTTACAGTACACAAATAGCCTGCAAGATAAAGTTTACCAAATTGTTCAAAATATCAAAGAAGTTAAAAGTAAGTTAGAAGGTGAACAAAAAGACTTAAGAGTCCAATTGGTTAAGTTACAAGGGTTGAAGGATCAATTACAAAACACTGAAGCCTCACTTGCAGCACAACAGCGCGACAAACAAAGTTTACTAGATAAAACTAAAGGAGTAGAAAAAAATTATCAAAAGTTACTTACGACAAGCCAAGGACAAGAAGCGGACTTGCAAAAAGAAATAGAAGGTCTGGATGAACAGGTGCGAAAACAGCTCGGGCAAAAAACTAGTGGCGCTAAGAAGGGGAGTTTGGTTATGCCCATGAACGGCATTTTAACCCAAGGCTATGGCAATACCGGCTTTAGGGCTTTAGGTTATTCGTTCCATAACGGTATAGACATAGCCGCACCCGCTGGCACGCCTATATATGCAGCTCAGGACGGTACGGTAAATGCCTGCGATACGGGTGATGCTTCGTATGGAAACTGGTGCACTGTTAAACACAACATACAAGGAGCGAGCGGTTCTGGGTGTATAATTACTTTATATGGGCACATGCGTTCTTTTAAAGTTAAAACAGGACAAGCAGTACAGCAAGGAGACTTAATAGGTTACGAAGGAAACACAGGTAACACAACGCGGTTGCTTTATGGTCCGGATAGGGGATACCACCTACATTTTACGGTTTTTGATTGCGATGGCTTTGGAATTGCTGCAGGGAAGTTTTCGAAGGTTTATGGTAGTTATAGCGTGCCATATGGATATACTTACGATCCAAGAAACTTTTTACAATAAATCAGAGATCAAAATAGCAAGAAAACAAGATAACAAAATATCAAAATATCAATGCGAAAAATAAAAATATTAGTCATAACATTTGCCATTGCACTACAGTTTCTGTTACCACACCTAGCGTCTGCTGCAAACCTCCCGTGTACACCTACAGTAGGTCAAGATAACAGCGACCTATTTAGCTGCATAAATAACCTATACAAGTACGCCCTTATTATTTCTAGTATTGCTGCTGTGTTCATGATAATGCTCGGTGGCTATTTGTATATATTTTCTGGTGGTAGTACAAGTAAAGTTTCTACCGCGAAAAGCTTTATTTGGTCTTCACTACTCGGTATAGTGGTTTTGCTTGCAGGCTTCCTTCTTTTAAAACAAATTAACCCTAGTTTGTTAACCGTTAAAAGCGTTACACCCACACAGTCTCCGCTAACTGGCTGGCTTATTTTAGAGCACGGCGGGGGTGGTGGAGGCGGGGGTGGAGGCGGAACAGGTGGTGGTGGTTCTGGAAGGTGTGAGCCATCTACTAGGCCAGATGCTTCAGTAGCGGCACTTTCTGGTACATGTTTTGGCGCAAATGCAACAAAGGCTTCAAGCATAGCAAACTTAGAAAGTGGAGGAGTCGCGACTGCTCGTGGAGACAAATGTGCAGATGGCAGTTACGCTTCGTGGGGCCTGTTTCAAATTAACATTTCGGCGAATCCTATTGCTGGTTTAAATTGTAAAGACGCCTTTGACAGACCAGCTTCCGGTCGCACCTTGCTTTCAAATGGTACATATGACTGTCATGTTATAAATCAGACTCTGTATGCCCAGTGTATTGCTGCAGCACAAATTCCGGCCAATAACATACAAGCAGCCTGTGCGATTTCTCATAATGGCACAAGATGGAGCGCTTGGAGCACGAACAGGACCTGTAATTTTTAATCTTACATTTTTAATCTTTTCTACACCATGTTTGAAAATAAAAAATTTATACTCATAGCAGTAAGTGCGGGAATTATAATTGTTGCTCTGGGTTATGTTTTGTATAGAAGCTACGCAACTCCTAAATCACCAGCCGGAAGTGGCAACAGTGCCAACACTGTAAATATAGGCACACCAGCTGGCAACGTTAAAACTCGTAACTTTACGCTAAATCCTATAAAAGTTGTTGGTTCGGAAATGCAACTTGCGGACACCGACGAGTACCAAATAATTTACTACCAGCAAGAGCAGTCATTTGTAATACTAATACAAGCAAGTCCAGCGCTAACATCAAGACAGCACGCAGAAGCTGCATTCCTTTCTAACTTACAAATAGATCAAGCCTCTGCCTGTAAACTTAACGTGAGCATTAAAGTACCATATAGCGTAGACCCAAAACTTGCTGGTCCAGATTATGCCTTAAGCTTTTGTAAGCATTAAATCTTATTAAAGCTATAAGCTCTATATTAAGACACCGATAAGTTCGGTGTTTTAATATATATACAGCTTACCAATAATTCAAAAGGGCACTTTCTATATTGGTCGGCCGTCTAATTAATATTTATTTGTAAAGGTTTAAATATAATTATTATAATTGCGAATCGCCAAACTAACCTTACACATGGCTTAATAGGTAAGTCCGTAGAGAGAAGTATATATAAGCATATAAACTCTAAACTCAAATATATTTGGAAAACAAATTTATAAGCTTATTTGGTTTATTTATATTATAGGCATTCGTACAACATACATTGTCAGACGCGGTGTATATAGCTTTTTGCCCACTTCCCTTATGTATTTATAAGCTTAGTTATATATTGTGAGCTATTACAGTATTTATTTAGTACATACTTAACTCTATCAACAATCAGCTAACTGTAAATGCTTATAAAGTATTTAATTTATTTATTACACTCGCCCACTGTGTTTAGTATAAAAGCCAAGCTTTACGAACGTCGGGTATTAAAAGTAGAGACTTTACCGACTAGACTTTCTGAAGCCTGCAGACTTAGCTTCAGCTTCTGTATTAAAGCATTGTTCTGGTTTAACTCTGTCATAGAATGCCCCTACTTTAACGTGGTATATTTTGCTAGTACTAGAAATATTACCTTTTATAATACAGGAACCATTTGCATTATTTAATGACGAGTTGTTGGCCACTACAGGCTTTGGGGTTGGTTGTGTGTCTTTTGTAGAAGTATTAGTTGGCTCTGTTGTTGTTTCTGTTTGCAGTTCTGCATTTAGTCCTGCCACAGTAGGTGTCGGTTTTGTGGTATAATGGGATTGACTAGAGGAGGTTTTAGCATTTCTTACACCAGTAGTTTGAAACCGTCCAACACCAATACCGACTAAAAAGATTATTACGAAGGAAATTACTATTTTAATTTCTGTTCTATGAGCTAGTATATAGCTTTTTATATATTCGTATGACATATGCTTTTGTCCTAGGCCGAGTTTACACATTGTCTTTAGCTGAGTTGCTAGAAGTTCTTAATGTGTACGGAACGTCAATAACAATTTTGGAGGCGTCGTTTGAAGCTTTAATTATTCAATCTGATAAATCTTTAGACGTAGAAAAGCTACAAAAAAAACTTGGTGGTGTTATTAAAATTCTAAAGATTATAGATGTTGTAAAAAAACGAGAACAAGATTCCATAAATTTTTGTCTTCAGAATTATTTTAAACCCAGTAAACTTAAAACTGACTACTTAAAAAATTCCAGCGGAAAAATTCAGTTTGGAATAAGTGTTTATTTGCTCGACCCAACTATTAGAGCCTTCGGCGAGCCAAAGCGTTTAGGTATGTACATTAAACGTGGCTTACAGGACGCAGGAACCAGTCTTCGGCTGGTCTTACCTGAATACAATTCACTATCTTTGGCTTCTGTCTCCGTTACCCACAATCTCCTTCTCCAAAAAGGGGCAGAGATATGTATAGTTGCAGGTAACACTAAAGTATACGTCGGTAAAACCCTAACTGTCCAGGACTTTGAAGACTACGGCAGAAGAGACTATCAACGTCCAATTAGGGACGAACAACGAGGCATGATGCCTCCTAAAGTAGCGCAGTCCATGCTAAATTTGGTTGGCTGTAAGGCGACAGATACGATTTTAGACCCTTTTTGCGGGATTGGTACATTTATTCAAGAAGGTGCTTTGCAGGACTATAAAATGATAGGTACGGACATAGATAAACAAGCAATAGCGGGTAGCGAAAAGAACTTGGAGTGGTTCGGCAATAGATATAAAATCCCTAAAGGAAAGTACCATTTAGACATTAGCGACGCTCGCTCCGTGAGCAAATTTATTACGCACTTAAAAGAGATTAAAGCTATTAATAAAGTTAACGCCGTAGTTACTGAAGGAACGTTAGGGCCTATGTATTCTAAGTTCCCTAAGGTTGAGGAAATAGATGCAAATTTTAAATTTTTGGCTGGCCTATACAAAAGCTGTTTTGAAGACTTTAGCAATTTTCTCCTAAAAGGTTCAAAAATAGTCATGTGCTTACCGGCATACAAAAAAGGGCAAAACGAGTATATGATGCTCCCCTCTCTTGACTTTGCTACAAGCAATGGGTATAATACTGTAAGTGTGATTCCCGAAAAATATGCTAAAAATATGGCTTTTTTAAGGGTTTCCCCAAGAGGTACTGTCATATATGACAGAAAAGACCAAATAGTAGCTCGAGAAATTATTATATTTGAAAAGCAGTAATACAGTTCTTAGTTCATAGTACTTAGCGCCTAGTGAGGATAGTTAAGAACTAAGTACTTGGCACTAGATACTAATTAATTTTATGGCACATAAAAAAGCAGGCGGTAGTACCGCCCTAGGACGAGATTCAGTTTCAAAACGTTTAGGGGTTAAAATTTTTGGTAGCCAACGCGTTAAAAAAGGAGAAATTATTGTTCGCCAGCACGGTACCAAATTCCATGCCGGACAAAATGTAAAAGTAGCAGGCGACTCAACTTTATACGCTATTAAAAGCGGTTTAGTAAAATTCCAAAGCAAGTTACTGAAAAAATTTCATGGTGGTCTAAAAAAGACACGCATTGTGAGTGTCGTTCCAGTACAAGATTAAATACCTACAAACACAAAAAAACGCACCCAATACGGGTGCGTTTTTGTAATTAGTTTAGTTTTTTTATTGCTTTAATTAGCCCAGCAAACAAAGGATGTGGACTAAATGGGCGCGACTTAAATTCTGGATGAAATTGGGTTCCAATAAAATAAGGATGGTCTTTTAACTCTATAATTTCAACTAACTGTCCGTCTGGCGAAGTACCGGAAATTACCAAGCCTGCATTTACCAAACGCTCACGGTATTTATTGTTTAACTCGTACCTATGCCTGTGACGCTCAGAAATAGTCGCATTTCCTGTAGCCTTAACTTGACCGGCATTTAAGTAAGCCTTCTCAGTTTTAGTCCCGCGCATTATGCGGCAGTCCCAAGCTCCAAGCCTCATTGAAGCTCCGTATTCCCGCTTTAATAGCTTTTTTTCTTGATCGGGCATTATATGTATTACCGAGTGTGGCCCGTCCGCGTCTACCTCTGCTGTGTTTGCGTTACGAATCCTCGCTACGTGTCTAGCAAATTCAATTGTTGCCATTTGCATACCGTAACAAAGACCTAAATACGGAATCTTTTTTGTACGCGCATACTGAACAGTTTGTATCATGCCTTCTGTTCCCCTGCTACCAAACCCACCAGGAACCACAATACCGTGGTAACCCTTCAGTACATCTGCTGCTCCACGTTTTTCTACATCTAAACTTGAAATCCAGTCTAAAGTAACTTTAACCCTCTCGTTGTAAGAAGCGTGCTTAATTGCTTCTATAACCGATATGTAGGCGTCTTGAAGCACGAACTCACCGGTGTCAAAATACTTGCCTACCACCGCAAGCTTAAATTCTTTTGTTGCTCCGTTGCCTTTGGCTATGAACTGCTTCCACTTGCTTAGGTCATGTTTTCGTGAGAGCAGGTTCAGTTTTTGTAAAATAAAGTCGCCTCAACCATCTTTCTCGAAGTTTAGAGGTACT
>JAHFJH010000046.1 GCA_023245995.1 Candidatus Doudnabacteria bacterium
TGCGAGTGCAAGACTTATAGTTAGTAGTTCGCCAATAGAAGTAGATAGTAGATAGAGTAAGACTTTCTTAATAGTTAAGAAAATAGTCCTGCCTTCTTCTACTGCTGCTACAATGGTAGCAAAGTTGTCGTCTAGTAGTACAATATCTGCCGCTTCCTTAGCCACCTCAGTTCCATTTTTGCCCATGGCTAGACCTAAATCTGCTGCTACTAAAGCTGCTGCATCATTTACTCCGTCGCCAGTCATGGCAATGGTTAGTCGTGCTTTGCTATAAGCGTTTATTAATTCTAGTTTATCTTCTGGGGTTACTCTGGCGAACACGTTTGTGGTTAAAAGTTTTGTTGTAAGGTCGTTTGGTTTAATTTTTGCTAGTTCAGCCCCAGTAATTACCACATCTTTAGTCGATGCAATTCCAGCACCCTCAGCAATAGATTTCGCGGTAAGGGGGTTGTCGCCAGTTAGCATAACAACATGAATACCCGCAGCACGTAGTGTGGCAACTGACACTGCCACGTTGCTATGCAACTTATCTTGTAGCATGACAAGACCACCAAAGTTTAGTCTTGGTACGACTTGTTGTGCGAGTGGTTTGACGTTGTCGCTATAAGCAAACGCAAGCACTCGCATACCCTTTTTGCTCTCTGTGCGTACTTTCTGTAAAATTTGTTTTACGTCTCTATGCTCACATAGCTCCAATATGTTTTCAGGGGCTCCTACTGCACTCATAAAATATTTTCCATCTATTTTATAGACGCTCGCGTGGAATTTGCGTTTATAGTCAAAAGGTAATTCTTCTATAAGGGCATATTCAGAAATTAGTTCGTCTCGTATAAACCCAACTTTTTTTGCAGCCATAAGTAGCGCTGCATCGGTTGGGTCTCCTGAAACATGCCAAGCAGAATTTTTTGCATCTTTCGTTACTTGGGCGTTACTAGAAAGCGCAAAAATTATACCGGCCTTCAGCAATGCCTTGTGTTTATTTGGGGATATTAGTCTATTGTTATAAGTTATAGTGCCTTCTGGGCTATAGCCATCTCCAGAAAATATATATTCTTTGTCACCTATTATAACAGCTGTTACTTGAAGCTCGTTTTTGGTTATGGTACCTGTTTTATCTACTGCTATTACATCGACGTGACCAAGAGCTTCCACTGCTTGTAGCTTTTTTACCAGCGCATTTCGTTTACTCATTCGGTATACGCCTCGCGCCAATATTATGGTTACAGCTACTGGTAGGCCTTCAGGAATAATAGAAACCGCAAGCGAAACTACAGTACCAAACATATCGGCAATAGAAACTCCTCGCCAAATTCCAATAACAAATAAAACTATGCTTACAATAAATACCCCTAAAATAAGAGCGTTGGTTAAGTGTTTTATGTGGCGCTCTAGAGGTATGTCGTGTTTAATGTGAAGTACTTTTTCAGAAATTTCTCCAATTAGGGTGTGGACTCCTGTGGCAACTACAACTGCTTTGGCATGTCCGGCTGTAATAAATGTGCCAAGAAAAAGCATGTTTGTTTGTTGTATTATTGGCACTGGAGCCTTTTTTTGTGAGAGTATAGGCGCTGCATTTTTATCTTTACCCTCCGACTCTCCGGTAATACTAGACTCAAGTACTCTAAGGGAAGCAGATTCCAATATGCGACAATCTGCTGGCACTTTTTCACCTTCGCGTAAAATAACTACATCTCCAGGTACTAGTTCAGAGTCAGAAATAATTACTTCGGTACCATCTCTCAGTACTGTTGCGTTGGTAGTAATGTATTTTTCTAAACTTGCGAGGGTGTTATTAGCTCTGCCTTCTTGGAGCGCGCCAATAATAGCGTTAACAACTAAAACAAGTACTATTATACCGCCATCGCTGTACTGCCCAAGCATGGCCACAAGAATAGCTGCTACAATGAGCAGGTAAATGAGCGGGCTCTGAAATTGGCGGGCAAAAATTTTAAGATAGCTATCTTGCTTTGCTTTTGGAAGAACATTTTGGCCGAAGTATTCAAGTCTGCGTTTAGCCTCTAAGCTGGAAAGACCTTCTGGTTGCGATTCTAGGTATGTTAAAATAGCCCCGCTATCTTTTTCATACAATTTAATTTTTGTTTCCATTTTGTTTGCTCCTATACATTATTCTATCAAATAAAATACATACCGCCTACTTGGGCGGTATGTATTTTATTATTTTGTTTTATGCTTCAGGCCATTTGGAAACAATGAGTGGTTCTGTGTGTTTGCGCAAATTACGCTCTGAGAGAATGCTGGTTATGTGTTCCGTAATAAACGGCATGAAGGGGTGAAGCAGTTTGAGAGTTGTTATAAGAGTGTGGAACAAGACTTCTTTGGTGTTTTGTTTATTTGTTTCATCTAGCAACTGAGCTTTACTGGCTTCTATATACACATCTGCAAATTCGTGCCAAGTAAATTGGTATATACTTTGCGCGGCCTCGTGTAGACGGTAGTGTTCTAAATGCTCTGTGACACTATTTATAGTAGCTTGCAGTTTGCCTAAAATTTCTCTATCTGCATCTGTGTTCGGCTTATGGCTCCATTCTACCTTGTCTACGTTCGACATAACGAACCTGGCTATGTTCCAAAGTTTATTTGCAAAGTGCTTCATTCCTTTAACTTTCTGTTCATCAAAGGCAATGTCCGTACCTGCTGCTGTATTAAATACAAGGGCTATACGCAGTGCATCTGTGCCGTATTTTGTTACCATATCGAGCGGGTCTATAATATTGCCCTTGCTCTTACTCATTTTTTGTTTGTCAGAGTCACGTACAAGCCCGTGCAAGTAAACAGTCTTAAATGGTACTTGTCCTGTAAGCGTGGTGCTCATAAGTACCATGCGCGCTACCCAGAAAAATAGAATATCGTAGCCGGTTTCAAGTAGTGTTGTTGGGTGGAAGTCTTGCAAGTCTTGGGTATTATTTGGCCAGCCTAGAGTAGAAAATGTCCAAAGGCCTGAAGAAAACCAAGTATCCAGAGTATCATTGTCTTGTCTTAGGTTAGAGTCCTCAGGGTCTTGTACTATAGTAAGTGTGGTAAAGGAGGCGTTTGGTATATTGCCAACTTTCGTTCTAAACGCTACGTACTGTTCTTTTTTCTTACCTTCAAGAGTAGCCATAAACACTGCATTAAATCCACCGTGGGCCACAACTAAAACTGAACCTTCCGTTTTTAAAGATTCTAGTTTTTCAATGCTTTGTTGTACGCGTTTTTCAATGCTCTCTAAACTTTCTCCGGTTCCTTCTTTTTGCGCTTGAGCAAAATCATGAAGATTTGGATCCTCTTTTTTGCCCACTAAGTTGCCTACGTGAATTTCTTGTACCTCATCCCAAATTTCTATTTGTTGCTCCGGTAGTCCAAGTTCTAAAGCGACTATTCTAGCCGTTTCTTGTGAACGCGTGAACGGCGAAGCAATAATTTTGGTAATATTCTTACCTCGCAGGTTGTCCGCCAGTTGTTTTGCTTGGTTACGACCTAGGTCCGTAAGTTTGGAGTCTGGTCCGGGTAAAATATTTGCCGCATTACCTTCACACTGCGCGTGGCGGGCTAGGTGAATAGTTTTTTCTTCTGGTAGTGCGTGTTTACCCTCCGAGTCGTACCATACCGGAACTCTATGGCCGTACCAAATTTGACGAGATATACACCAGTCGCGTAAATTATCTATCCAGTGATAGTAAATTTTTTCAAAATGTTCCGGTACTATTTTTATTTGCCCACTTTCAACAACATGGCGCATGAGGCGTTTTAGACTAACCAGTTCTCCCGTTTCTATGCCACTAATTTCTGAATGTGGTAAAGAAAATTCCCTGTTGACATCTATAAACCACTGTTCCTTAGGCAAAGGTTCTATTATTCCTTTAGTTCGTTCGGCAAGAGCCATACTTTGAACAATATCTTCTTCTTTTTCTAGTAGTTCTTGAGATTTTAGCCATTCTACTACAAACTCTCTTCCTTCAAGAACTTTTTTCCCGTGCAAGTCGCTACCTTCTACAAGCATGCGACCACGTTCATCTATAATTTGTTTGTGTGGTAAATTATTTTTTTGAGCTATATCCCAGTCTATACTACTGTGCGCAGGCGTTACTCCAAGCGCGCCAGTACCAAACAGTGGGTCTACTGACTCGTCTGCCACAATTTTAATGTGTAGCTTGGTTCCGCAAAACAAAACGTCGTACTCTTTGCCAATAAATTGCGTGTAACGAGTGTCTTCTGGGTGAACTGCAACAGCGCTGTCTCCAACTTTTGTCTCAGGGCGTGAAGTAGAAATGGCAATAGGGAAGTCTTTGCTATAACGGAAAGTATAAAGTTTACCGGGTCGGTCTTCACGAATAATTTCGTCATCTGAAATAGTGGTTTGGCCTTTCACATCCCAGTTGACTATGCGCAAACCTTGATAAATAAGACCTAGGTCGTACATGCGTCTGAATGCTGTTTTTACTGCCCGGCTGCGCGTTTGGTCAAGTGTATAGCTTTCCCTGCTCCAGTCCACAGAGGCTCCCATAGCTTTCATTTGTGCTGTAATGGTGCTGTGGCTGTTTTGTGCAAAGGCCTCTACTCTCTTAAGGAACTCCTCACGACCTAAGTCATGTCTACTCAGGCCTTCTTTTTTTTGTAGTTCTGCTTCTACTTTGGACTGCGTAGCTATGGCTGCGTGGTCTGTGCCAGGGAGCCATAGCGTGCGATCGCCTTGCATGCGTTTGAATCTTATTAGTGCGTCTTCTACTACCAACATAAGCGCGTGCCCTAAATGTAGTGTGCCGGTCACATTTGGTGGCGGTAAAGTTATATTGTAGTGCTTAGCATCTTTTTCGCATGTTAAATTATCTGGGTTAAAGTATCCAGAGTCCAACCACTGTTTATAAATATTTGCTTCTACCTTAGAGGCGTCGTAAGATTTTTCTAGTTCTTGCATAAAATGTCTTTACTTATTAGTATAAAATGCGCACCTACCTACGTCTTTGTTTTATCTCATTACGGTGTTCTGGGTTTAGTTCTATTAGTCTTACTCTGCCTTGGTCGAAGTACCTATTAATTTCTTCTGCTTCAAATTTGTAATTGTCCAATTGTCCGTGCGCTTCACCTTTTACAATCATACTAACAGTTTGTTCTTGTAAGTGGTCTAGTGCTATGTCGTTTGGTAGCTCTAGAGTGAGTATGTATCCGTTTGCGCCTGCTTTTTCCGCGGCAACTTCGTAGCGGTCGGTAAAGAATTGGGCTCGTCCTATTTTTACTAGTTCCAAGGGCGCTCTGCTTCCTTGAGTTTTTAGTTCCATCGCAAGCTTTGGAGTCAGCAGACGAGGAGGTATTGTAAGGCCTCTATAAAGTGTCATAAATTTTTATTAAAAATAAAAAGCATCAAAACAGATGCTCAAGTGCCCTCGCGGGCGGTACCAACTTGCTTTATAACTTTATTAGTAATGCGTTACGGGCATAACCGACAGGGTCTACTTAAATCAGTATTTAGTACTTAGTAACAAATACTAAGAACTAAGAACTAGGCACTAAGTACTAACTTTTTTCTTCCTGTAACTTTCCAGCTACACATACGGTATATATAGTAGGGGAGGTTCTGGTGACAGCCAGAACATAGTTTTTATTATTTTATTCAGTATATTCCTTTCTTTCGGCTTTATCAAGCTAGGAGTATACTATTAGTAATTAATATTTATCATATGAAGTTAAAGGTTTTATTTGTGGCAGTTTTTGGCTTGTTTATAACTAGTCATGTGCTATCTGCAAGCGCAACTAACGTTATTACAGCAACAGTTGCAACCACGCCGTTAATTATCTCTAGTCTTTCAAAAAATCTCAATGGCAATGTGGGTAGCTTTCTTTCTGCTCATTTTATAGTTGGTGGTGGTACAGCACCATATGTGTGGCAAGTGCAAAATTTACCGGCAGGACTATACCAGTCGCTTCTGCCTAGTTATAGTAGTGTTTGCGCTCCGCCAGCAGATGACTATTTGGTCACAGATTTATCTGGCCGGCCAAACGGGTGCCCGCCTCCGTATACTTCCGGAGAGGATATGCTTATTTCTGGAACACCCACTGTTGCTGGTAGTTTTACCACTACTTTTAGTGTTACAGACGCTTCTGGGGTTACTGGGGTTGGTAATTTTACTTTCACTATTGCCACCAGTGGTACCGTAATAAATCCTTTAAGTATTTCTACTGACGATACATATCTAACAGCCACAGTCGGCAGGCCATTTTTGGTGACCTTGGT
>JAHFJH010000015.1 GCA_023245995.1 Candidatus Doudnabacteria bacterium
GGGGGCCCGAGAGGGTGAACCCCCACACTGGAACTGCGACACGGTCCAGACTCCTACGGGAGGCAGCAGTTTGGAATATTGGACAATGGGCGAAAGCCTGATCCAGCGACGCCGCGTGGATGATGAAGGCCTTCGGGTTGTAAAATCCTTTTAGCAGGGAACAATTTTTGAGCGTACCTGCAGAATAAGTGGTTGCTAACTCTGTGCCAGCAGCAGCGGTAATACAGAGACCACAAACGTTATCCGGAATCATTGGGCGTAAAGCGTACCGATAGGTGGTTTAGCAAGTCAGAGGTGAAATCTCCGAGCTCAACTCGGAATCTGTCCTTTGAAACTGCTAGACTTGAGGGGCAAAGAGGAAGCTGGAACAAACGGTGTAGTAGTGAAATGCGTTGATATCGTTTGGAACACCAATAGCGAAGGCGAGCTTCTGGGTGCCACCTGACACTGCTAGGACGAAAGCGTGGGGAGCGAATGGGATTAGATACCCCAGTAGTCCACGCTGTAAACGATGCATATTCGCCGCTAGGGAGTATCGACCCTCTTTAGTGGCTAAGCTAACGCGTTAAATATGCCGCCTGGGGAATACGGCCGCAAGGCTAAAACTCAAAGGAATTGACGGGGACCCGCACAAGCGGTGGAGCATGTGGTTTAATTCGATGGTAAGCGGGGAACCTTACCAGGTCTTGACATGCAGCTGCATACACTAGAAATAGTGTAGCCTTCGAGGGTGCTGCACAGGTGCTGCACGGTTGTCGTCAGCTCGTGCCGTGAGGTGTTCGCTTAAGTGCGAAAACGAGCGCAACCCCTATCATGTGTTACAAGTGTCACATGAGACTGCCGGCGTTTAAGCCGGAGGAAGGTGGGGATGACGTCAAATCAGCGTGGCTCTTACGACCTGGGCCACACACGTGCTACAATGGATAGGAACAAAGGGACGCCAAAGCGTAAGCTGGAGCAAATCCTGGCAAAACTATCCTCAGTTCGGATTGAGGGCTGCAACTCGCCCTCATGAAGCTGGAATCGCTAGTAACCGTGAATCAGCCTCGTCACGGTGAATACGTTCTCGGGTTTTGTACACACCGCCCGTCAAGCCATGGAAGCGGGAAGCGGATGAAACGTATCGCAAGATGCACTAGTCCGAAGCTCGTAACTGGGGCTAAGTCGTAACAAGGCATCGGTAGCGGAAGCTGTCGATGGATCACCTCCTTTCTAAGGAATAATTTATATCAGATACATTTTTCGAAATTGTCTAGATATACATTCTGGTGGCCGATTATTCTGCAATTTTTGCAGAGTAGCCTCGTAAAGACTTACGTAAAAAATTGTACACTCTTGTTGCTATTAAGCTGTTAAAATTCTAATCCCGTCCCGCAAAATGCGGTGCGGGATTTATGTTATACTAAATAAAATATTTTATTTTAGAATGAAAAAAATACTTATTATAGTTGGCATAGTTTTGTTAGCCTGTACTCTGGCCGTGTTTTTGTTTTGGAAAGACACAAAAACGGCTGCACTAACTAAAGCGGTAAATTTGGCTGGCACAGAGGAGCCAGACGAAGGTCGTACACATATTCCTGTTGGCAGTAGTCATGACGCTTATAAAACCAATCCTCCTACCAGTGGTTCTCACTACGCCGAGCCTGCCGCGTGGGGAGTATATGAGACCGCTTTACCAGACGAACAATTGGTACACAATTTGGAACACGGTGGTATTTGGATTTCTTATAAACCAAACATAGACGCAGATACTAAGGCAAAATTGATAGACCTTGGAAAGCAGTACCCTAAAGCGGTTATTGTAACGCCACGAGCAAACAACCCTCACAGCATAGAAGTGGCTTCGTGGCGTAGACTAATGGACCTAGACAGCTTCGAGAGGAATAAGATCGTAGATTTTATTAAACGGAATAAGAATCAGTCTCCTGAGCCAGAAGCGCAGTAGTTTAATTAAATAAAAATTTATAGATATTTTATGACAAACCAAGTTGTAGTTTCAAATATCCCATGGAGTTTAAACAGCCAAAAGCTTGCACAGTGGTGTAGGACGCAAGCGCCGGTTACAGCTGCAGAAATTTTTGTAGATCCAATTACTGGACGCAGTACTGGGCGAGGTCTGGTAACATTTGAGAGTGTTACAGACGCAAAGCGGGCAGTGGAACAGCTTTCCGGCACAAGTATTGGCACAAACCAAGTCACTTTAACAATAGCAGGGAGTCCTTCTGCTACGGGCGGTGCATAATTTTTTTATTTGCACTTGTGCTGTGTGGTATACTTAAAGTAAGGAATTACTGATTAACATAAACAGCATGTCAACTCAAAGTTTGCTTCCATTTTTGTACGCAGGTTTTATTATATTGGTTGTCGGAAGTGTATATTTAATTATAGAAGCGGCTATGGTGCAGCGCTTGTTTGCTAACTCCATAGTAGGTCGTTTAGTAAAAACTTTAGTCATTGTAGTAATAATTGAGCTATATAGTTTAGGGGTAGTAAGTTACGCTTTTTTGAATTTTTTTCAGCGCGGAGTATTTATGCTACTCCCTATAGTCGGTTTGTGGATTTTGTGCGTTATTTATTCCATATATGCAGTTAGGGCTGCACGTAAGGAAGTAGGCGTGCTTATTAAAAAATAGTTATATTCATGAATCAAACAACTGGAATGTATCCTACAACCTATAATTTACGTTGGTTTGTATGGACCATTGTATTTTTACTTACCACAGGTGTGTCTTTAGTAACCTACATTACCTATACGTCCATAATTGACGATTCGCAGAATTATACCAGCTCGCAGGTTCATTTTACAAAGAAATTACCTACGATAAAGAAGTAAAATTTGGTTTAGAGTTTGTTAGCTAACTATATTGTAAAGTCATTTTTTAATGGCCTTGCAATTTTTTTTCAGACGTGCTATAATATATATAAGGTTAAAGTAATTCTTATCCAAAATAGATAAGGATTTTTTGAAACAAAAATGAGCACAATTGATCTTTTTGAGTCGTCTTTGATTCAGTCAAATTTACTGAAACGTGCATGGTGGCATATTCGCGACCATGTATTGCCACATCCTCGTAACCATTACCAGCCACAGATGTTGCACCATAGGTCTTTGGTGGCTTTTTCTGGTTTGCTTGTCACTGTGAAAGTTGTGGCTCTTTTTTGGGCTAGTTTTACACCAGCTTTGCCTGCATATTCTTCTGCCATAACCCAAGATTCGGTATTTGAACTTACAAACCAATCCAGAAGTCAGGAACGCATGTCCACTTTGACCTATAACACTACACTTGAGAAGGCAGCACAAGCAAAGGCGGACGATATGTTGGCTCGCCAATATTTTGCTCACAATACGCCAGATGGAAAAACTCCTTGGTATTTTTTTGATTTAGTTGGTTATAAATATTTAAGTGCTGGAGAAAATTTGGCTGTACATTTTAATGATGTAGAGCCCTTGCAAGACGCGTGGATGAACAGCCCAGGACATAGAGCTAATATTTTAAATAGTAGCTATAAGGAGATGGGCGTGGGCATATCGCATGGCCAGTTCGAAGGCCATGATAGCATATTTGTGGTAGAAGAATTTGCTAACCCTGCGGTAGTGGCCAAACCAGCAGTGGCGCCGGTGGTTCCTGCCACTGTTCCACGTACCGCAGTTGTTGCGCATACGGAAGTTAGGAAACCTCTATTGGCGCCATTGAAAGCGCAGGCCTCGGAAGACACACAGCCAGTTTTACAGGCAAGCGTGCCAAGCGAAATAAAACTTTCTAACACAAAAGTTAATATAGAGCAGCAAAACGTAGTAATCTCTACCACAGCTTCTGAAAATGTTAGCAAAATGTTACTTCTTTTTGGGCCAAACGCAAAGTTTTTTAGGCCAACCTCACCAACTTCGTGGTCGGTTACTGTGCCACTTGGTTCTGTTGAGTCTTTTGGTTTGCAAATTCAGGCGTCTACTTTACAAGGCGCGCAAAGCTCGGTTGCGCTATCTACCATAGCCCCAACCTTTGCTTCTAAGTATGAATTGGGTGGCAATGTCGCAAGCGCGCATATGACGCTTTTTGGTAAAAATATTCCTGTAAAGGTTTTTGAGCAACGCATGTATTTAGGAATAATGGCTTTGTTGTTGACTTGCTTAATTATTGCTATTGCTGTTCATAGACACATACAACATTTACGACTTATAGCCAACACTGCCTTTGTGGTGGTATTTGCTTGTTTGTTGTTGCTGGTTTAACTGGTTTAATGTGCCTAAAGAGCTTGTTTACTTAGAATTGGGCAAAACTATTCCAAGCATTTTTGCTAAATTAAGCCCTAGTTTGGGATTTGCTTTAGAACTAAACATTTTTTGTATTATAGCTTTTACACGCTTCTCTGAAAGCGTTTTTATTTCGTAACTTTTAGCCATAATCTTTAGCAATTTCAGGGTTTTTGGCTCTACTTTTAAGTTGAATCTCGCAACAAACTGTATAGCTCTATAAAGTCTAAGCGGGTCTTCTGCAAAAGATGCCATGTTTACTGCACGGAGTGTTTTTGTTTTTAAGTCTTTTTGTCCATTGTATGGGTCAATAATTTGATTTGTTAGAGGGTTCATATAAATGGCGTTTACGGTAAAGTCTCTTCTGGTGGCTGCTTGATTTATGCTTAGGGCGGGGTCAAGTTCTATTTTAAATCCAAAGTAACCCTTGCCTATTTTAGTTTCATTTCTGGGAAGGGAAATATTTAGTTCGCCATTTTTGGTATTTACTGCCCAAGTGCCAAACTTTTTAGATTGCTGAATGTCAAATTTAGAAAATAATTTTCTAATTATTTTGTCTAATTCTGCCTGCTGTATACCAAATACTTCTATGTCTATATCTTTTGGTGATATACCTAGTAAGCTATCTCGTACAAATCCACCAACTATTAAGCACTGCGTCGAAAGTATGTTTGTCGTTGACGTGTTTACTGCAAGAGCAAATTTGGAAACCATGTTCGGTATTTTAGATTTTGTATAGAACATACTTACGCATTTAATTGGTTTAGTCCAGCAATGAAGGACTCTGTTTCGCCAGTCTTTTTTGTTTCTAAGGGATCAGATTGTGCCCAAAGCAGTTCGAATTGTGTTTTTAGTGTTTCAACCAATTCCCTGCTTTCAATTATAAAACCAAAGCATTCTTTTCTGGAAGAAATAAATGCCACTTTATTGCCGTATACCCAATAACCCATGGAGATATTCACGCCTTTTGGTGCTATGCGAATTTCCCTCTTAAATTCACCTCCACTACCTAAGTACGGATGTTCTTTGATGTTTACAATTTGGTTTTGTGGCCATACCGCCCGAGTGAATAGATTGTTTTTAATTCGTTCTTTATTTAGGTATCGGAAAAAGTCTGACCCAAGCACATCCAACATATATTGTATTGGCCAGAACGCTTCCGTAGCCATGTTGGAGTAGAGAAGCATGTCCTTAAGTACTTGTCTTAAGCCATCAGCGCCTTCAAATAGTTGCAATTTTGGCGTTAACAATTTATCCGGTCTTTTAGATTGGAGCTCGGGCAGTATTTGTTTGTATCTTTCCTGATCACTTTGCAGTTGCTCTATACGTTCATCAAACAATTTGCTTACTTTATTCGGGTGTTCTGCTACAAACTGTTTTATACCACCACGTTGGGACTCTACCACTAAACCCCTATCCACCAGCCGTTTTAGAAAACCATACAAACTAGACCTTGCTACTCCAAGCCGTTTGGCCAGTTTGCCCGCCGAAATTGGTCCTGTTTCTAGCAATAAAACATAGGTTTTACTGTCGTCTTGATCTAAACCTAGGTTACTTAGTAGTGTGCTAATGTCTTGCATAAGCCTAAAGTGGTTAGTGTTGTCGCGTATATACGACACTATATAAACTTTAGTAATTAAATGTTACTTTGTCAAGTCAGAACAATATGGTCGTAATGATGCGACATGCCTGTTTTGATAAAAGGGGGAATATGCAAACAAAGCAGCAGATGTGTAAGGATTCAACAGTTCTTGACGCAATTTGGAGACGAGGTGAAACATTAATTAAAAACTGGTTGTATATTGCAGTTATGCGCAATAGTCAATCTGCAGATGAGTTGGATGCAGTTTACGGCCTTAAACTATCTGGTCGTCATATGATAGCTCGATCTATTATTATGCGATGGGCCGGACCTGGACATCCAACCAATATTGATGAACAAGAAGCCGCGCAACAGATTTTGGACATCTACCGTCGGCTAAAAGCTGCGGGCAAACTTTAGTTGCTGCTCTGCGTGAGTACAACCACCGGCTGGTCAATTTAGGCTGGGATGATTGCATTTATGAGCGGGTCTAGATTATTTGGTCCGCTTTTTTTAACCAAACAAAAAACCCAACCAGCGTTGGATTCTTTGTTTGGTGGACCGTGGGAGAATCGGACTCACCTCACGCTATCCTCAACTTTTTTTAGTCGTTTCGGATGACGCTGCGGCGAGCCCCGCCGTTATTTAATGCTGCAAGTATTAGCATTAAATTTCCCCACCTAGCCGGGGAACCACTTTTTAGTCCGATTCTCGCAACCAAACTGCCCAATCAACAAAAATGACCCACTATGAAGTGAGTCATTTTTATTGGTGGACCGTGGGAGAATCGGACTCCCGCCTGCCGGATGTCATGCCGAAGGCAGATCCGCCTCCGGCGGACAAACCGACTACCAACTGCAGACATGTTTTTTTAACCATTGTCTTGGTGGACCGTGGGAGAATCGGACTCCCGCCTGCCGGATGCAAACCGGCTGCACTACCACTATGCTAACGGCCCCCCAAGACAAGGGTTAAAAATTATAGATTATGATTATTGTTGCGGTAACTGTATGCGGGGGTTATTGCTATAATGTACAACCCCAGTAAACCAGAGTAGACCAAGTACGCATAAACTTACACCAACTATGCGCCACCAAGCGTATGTCCCACCAAAACCTGCCAAGTATTTTTCTGCAAAGCCAATTTGACCGGTCATGTTGGTAGTTTGCACCGGATATTTCATAAGTAAAAATCCGGCTATTATCATAAGTGGTGCTGCAATAAAGCGCATATGTGTTTTTGTTTATAAAGTTCTTAAAGTTATAAAGTTTGCAAAGCAGAAAATAATCGACTTTATAAACTTTACTAACTTTACGAACCTTCTACTGTGGTGGTGGGCGACGGAGGAATCGAACCCCAGTAGTAGAACCTTTGGTTCACTACGGGGTAAGCCTCCCACCTCGTCATTATCATGACGTGCTCCCCGCCTGCCAAAGCCTTCAATTTGGGTCTGGTGGGCGCACCAGGAATCGAACCTGGGACCTCGTCATTATCAGTGACGCGCTCTAACCATCTGAGCTATGCGCCCAAATTGTTTTGCAAGGCGGGCAGGTAACCAACTCAGCTAGTCGCCCATGTAATAATGCAAAATAATGAATGCAGAATTTAGAATGAAAATGGCGTAATTCTGCATTTCTTGGAGTATTGTATCAACTATTAGTTACTTTGACAAATAGTATATTTGTGTTGTATTCTGCATGTAACAGTCTGTACTAGAAACAAATAAATATTTTTAAATTTTCCGTGTTCTTCTTCAAAAAAAAACCTTCAATTTTGGGTATTGATATAGGCACGTCCGATATCAAAATTGCTCAAATCACCCATGGAACTGGCAAGCCACACTTAGATACATATGGTATTGTCAATTTGTCATACCAACTAGCGACAGACGACAACGGTGCTGTTGTGGCAAAAGCAGCTGAGGTGTTGAAAAAGTTGGTTGACCACGCTGGCGTAACTACAAAACGGTGCATAATTAGTCTTCCGAACAGCGCAGTGTTTACTTCTATTATAGAAATGCCACTCATGACGGATGCAGATTTGGATAGGGCCATACAGTTTGAAGCAAAAAAATATGTGCCACTTCCAATTTCAGAAGTTATCTTGTCTTGGTCTGTTGTTGGAGCAAATACTACTACCAAAACACAAAGCATTTTATTGACCGCTGTTCCTAAACACTTACGGGAGAGCTATTTGCAATTATTTGAGTTGGCAGGACTACAGCTTGAGGTAATAGAGATAGAAGCGCTTGCTTTAATTCGTGCATTAATTTTTGACACTAAAAGCAACCATGTTATAATTGATATAGGTGCGAAGTCAACTGGAATTAATTTTATTAAAGGTGGTTTCTTACAGCTTTCACGCAGTTTAAATATTGGTGGCGATACAATTACAGATCAAATTGCTGCTGTGCTGAATATTAGCCATGCTAGAGCTGAGCAGTTTAAAAAAGATTTTGGCGTGTCGGGTGGTGGTTTTATTCCAGAGGCTGTAAAGCCAGTATTAGACTCTATTCGTAACGAAACAAAACAGTTGCTCACTATATATAGAGCTAGGGGAGTGGATATAGACCAGATTGTATTAGTGGGTGGCGGTGCTGGTTTGCCAGGTTTAGAAGGGTTTTTTAGTGAATTAGGTGTTCCAGCTGTTTTGGGTAATCCACTTGAGCTGATAGAATACCCAGCAGAAGTAGCTCCTGTGTTGAAACGATATGCTTTGCATTTGTCGGTAGCACTAGGACTTGCGATGAATAAGGAAAAATAACTTTTTCGGTAGTTGCGAGATACAAAAAAACAATGCCTCAAATAAATTTACTTGGCCAAAATAATAGACCCACATTTTCCCTCGGAAAGTCGCCGTTGTACTTAGTGCGTCTTTTTATAGTTATTTTTATTGGCTTGCTAGTGTACTGGGCTTATTTGTTTGTGCAAACAAAATTTACAACAAAACAAGTTGCCACAACACAGGATTCTATTATAAAAACGCAAAAAAGTATTTTAGCTGATGAAAATAGAAAAAAATTATTGGTTAAGCAAGGGCAGTTACGTGCAGCAAATACGCTTATAACAGAAGAGGAATTTTGGTCGCGTTTGTTGCCCGAGCTTGCCCGCGTTACTTTAAAGTCTGCCAGTTATATTTCTTTTAGCGCAACGGCAAATGGAATTGCTAGAGTTTCGGTAGCAGTTCCTTCGTATAAGGACTTTGATCAATTTTTGCAGGTGTTCGATTTGCCCGAATTTAATAGCCATTTTTCTCATATTACAGTTTCGCAGGTTGGTAAGTATCAGCAGGGCGACGTGCAGTCGGTTCGGTTTGATATGACACTGCAGTACGATTCAGGTTTTCTAAAAGGGGCGGCTAAAGATAATACAAGTACGGAACAAGCAAAATAATTTTTTATGGACATACGCACTACAAGCGATTCATCTTTTTCAAAAAACTCCAGTTCTTTTACAGGAACAATTTTTGAAATTGTTTTTTTGCTCATTATTATCATCATTGGGTACGCTTACTTAGTTTCTCCTAAAGCTACTGAATACAAAAAGGTTCGTGATAATCTGCAAAGTTTGAAAGAAAAACAGAGCAAACTAAACAGTCAAAAACAGACTTTTGATACTCTAGTGCAAGAGCTTGAATCTTCTGGACCTTCTGTGGCCATTTTGGATGATGTATTACCTTTAGATCCAAAGCCCAGCAAACTGTACGTGTTAATGGATAACTTAATTCAGCGCGAGGGGCTAACTGCTGGTACGGTAAATGTAGACATGGACTCTCAAACCGTTGTAGCGGGCGACAAAACACCCGATGGAACCACTGCTGCAGTAGCAGAAAGAAAGATTAAGCCAATTTCGGTGACTGTTAGTGCCATTGGGACTATAGATCAGCTAAGTGGTTTCTTGCAACTTGTAGAGTCTAGTAGTCGTTTGTTACAAGTTAACTCACTGGACCTAAGCCAAGGCAGGGCAGATCAAGTCATATTTAAGGTAGGCATAAACGCTTACACGTATGCCGCAATACCTACTGCAACAACTACTCCAGGTCCAATAACTAAGTAATTTTTGTAACCATGGGAAACAAAAAAAATATAATTTTAATACTAGTGATTGTGGTGCTTTTTGTAGCTTCTGGTTTAATAGTCTACAACGGTATTTTTAGCAAAGACAGCAGTTTGACTTTTAGTAGTCCTCATATAAGTGCATCGCAAAAAGAAATAGTCAATTTATTGCCTTATGGGGATAAATTGGACTTTTCATCTATACAAAACAGGTCACAGAATGCTCGTGCTTTTACCTATGAACAAGTAGACGCAGCCAGTGTTGGCGTGGATATACACGGTCTTATTGCTACTGGAGGCGAAAATACTAGCCCTACTCAAGTTAATCCAAAGAAGTAGTAATGCTCCATTTTGTCTAGACTTTTTACTGTTTGCCTACGCGGGACGTAAGTGAAAGCTATACAAACGGAGTTTTTTAGTGGGAAATAATATGCCACAGGCAAAGCCGGCGGCTAAACCGGCAAATCTTACATTTGATAACTATCTAAAACAACGCGGGCTCCTAGAACAACCCGTGCTTGAACGTATGCTGGCGGCTCAAAAGGCTGCTGGTAGTTCTTTTAATATTCAAGACTGGATGGTTTCTCAGAAAGTAATGGATGAAGAATCTGTTACTAAAATTAGAGCAGAATATTTTGGTTTACCATATATAGATTTGCGTAAGTTGCATATTCCTTCGGAGGCTCTAAAAACTATACCAAAGGAGGCTGTGTTATTTTATAATTTAGCCCCGTTTGAGCTTAAGAATCACGTTCTTAAAGTTGCTTTAACCGACCCAACCAATTTGCAGGCATTGCAAGCTCTGGAATTTATGGGTCAGAAGCAGGGTATGCAAGTGCAATTGTACTTGGCTTCCAAGATGTCGGTCGATGTTATTATTGGTCGTCGTAAAAATTTGACCAGCGTTGTCGGCGAAGCTTTGCAAGACTTTCAGGTACAGCGAGACAAAGAAGTCAAACCACAGAAAGCTGCTGCGGCTGCGGCACCAGAAAATATTGAAGGTGCACCTATTATTAGAATTGTTGATGTTATATTAACAAATGCTATTGAGGCTAGTGCTTCCGATATTCATATTGAGCCTTCGGATACCGATGTTCGCGTGCGTTATAGGATAGACGGTATTTTGCACACTTCGCTTATGTTGCCGAAGCACGTGCATCCGGCGATTATTTCGCGTATTAAAATTTTGTCGAATTTAAAAATTGACGAATCTCGTTTGCCACAAGATGGTAGGTTCCACATGGACGTAGGAGGGAAGTCGGTGGATTTGCGTGTTTCCATTTTACCTCTAATTTACGGCGAGAAAGTGGTTATGCGTATTTTAGACAAGAGTGGCAAGGTACCGACTCTAGAAGACTTGGGTGTGCGAGGTCAAAATTTGGCATGGGTCATGGAGAACATTAAAAAAACTCACGGTATTTTTCTTATTACTGGCCCTACTGGTAGCGGAAAATCTACAACACTGTATTCTATTTTGTCTATGATTAACACTATGTCTGTTAATATAGTTACACTAGAAGACCCGGTTGAATACTTTATTGAAGGCGTTAACCAAAGCCAAATAAATCCAGACATTGGTCTAACCTTTGCGGCTGGGTTGCGTAGTATTTTGCGACAAGACCCAAATATTATTATGGTTGGTGAGGTGCGCGACAAGGAAACAGCAGAACTTGCAGTGCATGCGGCTTTGACTGGGCACCTTGTGTTTTCAACCCTGCACACAAACAACGCAATTGGTGCTATGCCTCGTTTAATGGATATGGAAATTGAGCCATTTTTGCTTACTGCTTCTGTTAACGTAGTGGCTGCTCAGCGTCTAGTTAGAAAAATTTGTGAGAATTGTCGTAAGCCACAACCTGTACCCGATGCCATAGCTAAGCAACTTAAAGGCGAGCTCGTGGGCGTGCCAGATATTTATTATGAAGGTATAGAAAAAGATAAAATCCAAATGTTTAAAGGAGAAGGGTGTGAAAAGTGCGATAAAACTGGCTACAAGGGCCGGTTAGGGATATTTGAAGTTTTGCCCATGACCCCTGAGATACAAGATTTAATTTTAAACCGAGCACAAAGTGGCCAAATTTTAGAAGTTGCTGGTAAACTAGGTATGATAGCCATGCGACAAGATGGTATAATAAAAGTGATTAGGGGAGAAACTACCTTAGAAGAAGTGGTAAGGGTAACAAAGGAGTAACACTTTATGCTTTCAGTTTCAAGAGAAGTGTATATGTACGAGCCTTTCTTACCACGTCGTGCTTTGTATGTGAGCCTTTTAAATCGTTTGGGATTTAAGGCAAATACAATAACAAATATAGATTTAATTCCCAATACCTCTGGTGGTTCCTTACATTTGGTGGTTTCCTTACCAGAAGCAGTAGTGGAGCGAGAAAAAATTATGGAGAGAATTGCCAGTTTTTCCGACTCCGTTTCAATATTTGTTCTGGATGCTTGCGCGTACGAACTAAAAGACTTCATTCGTGTTCAGCCGGCTCGCCACATGCAGCGCAGAGAGTCGTCTTTACGTGAACTAGAAATTGGCTTAAGGGAGTTTTTGGGTGCCTGATTGGATAATTACCTAGTAAGTTGATACAATATATTAAAGTTAGGAAGCAGAAGTGAGGATGAAGTATTAAAAGCATTTCGTTCTAAATTCTGCCTTGAATATTCTGAATTTAAAAGTATGTATAAAGCAAGTGAACTTGAATTAGCAAAATTACTTTCTTTAGTAGTTGAACGAAATGCCTCCGACCTCCACCTTAAAGTGGGTGAACCGCCTATTATACGTGTGGACAGCCAACTCATACGTCTTGAAAATTACGATGTGTTAAGCGAAGAAGTTATTTTGGACAGTGCAAACCTCATGATGAACGAACAACAGCGTGCGTTGTTCAAACAGCAACAAGACATAGACCTTTCTTATTCTTTTAAAGACAATGTACGTTTTCGTGTTAACGTATACACCCAACAAGGTACTATTGGTGTGGCACTTAGGGCTATTCCTAACCACATACGCACACTTGAGGAGCTTGGCTTACCGCCTATTTTGCGTACTTTTATAGAAAAGCGCCAAGGCTTGGTTTTGTTTACTGGTCCAGTTGGCCACGGCAAGTCTACTGCAATGGCTTCTTTGGTAAACGAGATAAACCAGAAACGTTCGGAGCATATTTTAACAATTGAAGACCCTATAGAATTTGTCTTAAAACCGGCCTCGTCTGTAATTACACAACGCGAGGTTACTGTAGACACTCCAAATTTTGCTCAGGCTTTGCGGGCTGCTTTGCGTGAGGACATAAACGTCTTGTTGGTAGGTGAAATGCGTGACCTTGAGTCTATGACCTCTGCGCTTACTTTGGCTGAAACTGGTCACTTAATTTTTGCAACGCTCCATACAAACGACTCGGCACAGACAGTAGATCGTATTATTGATGTGTTTCCTTCAGTACAACAAGGGCAAATACGTTCTCAATTGGCTTCTGTATTGCTGGGTATAGTGAGCTTACGTCTACTTCCCAAAATTGGTGGTGGTAGGGTGCCTGCTTACGAAATTTTAATGGCTAACCATGCGGTACGTAACGTTATACGCGACAATAAAACTTTTGAAATAAATAATATTATCCACACCAATTTAGAGGCGGGTATGGTTCCTATGGATAAAATTTTAGCTACGTTGGTAAAACAAGGACAAGTGGAATTGGAAGTTGCGGAAACACATGTTCGTGATAATGATTACTTTTTGTCTTTAATGCGGTAGCAAATTATAGGCTTTGGGGCATTTGTTCGTCATAAAAAGTCTTGGATCTTTAGTTTAATTATAATGAAATTTCACTATCAAGCGCGCAACAGTGAAGGGGCGGTAAAACAGGGAGTTGTGGTGGCGGATGATCAGCAAAAAGCTGAACAACTGTTGACCGACAACGGACTCCTAATTTTAGATATTGCTCTAGAACAAGAAAACATATTAGAACGGCTTAACCCATTTGATAAGTTTATTAGTGGAAAAGAAATAGTTCTGTTTTCTAGGCAGTTGTCTACGCTTATTGGTGCGCGGGTGCCTCTTTTACAGAGCTTACGCATTTTAGAGTCACAGTTAACAAGTAAGCGGTTAACTTTGGTTACTCGCGACTTGGTTGCTTCTATAGAGAATGGAGAAAGTTTATCACTTGCCCTGTCCAAGCACCCAACTGTTTTCGGTAATGTGTATGTAAGTCTTGTAAAGAGTGGTGAAGTGTCGGGTACGCTCAATCGTTCTCTTACTTATTTGGCCGACCAGCTGGAAAAAGATTATGCTCTTAAGTCTAAAGTGCGTTCCGCGCTTACTTATCCAGCATTTATTATTTCTACTTTGCTTTTGGTGGCACTACTTATGTTTAAATTTGTACTGCCAAATTTGACTTCTGTGCTTATAGAACAGGGAGGGGAGCTTCCGGCTGTTTCTAAAGGAATTATAGCGATTACAAAGTTTATAAATGTATATTGGTGGTTGGTTATTGTGGGATTGGGCGCGGGCATTATTGGTCTACGTTTTTACATTAACACTCCAAATGGCCGTTATGTCTGGGATAAAATAAAAATAAAACTACCTATTATAAGTGGTATTTTCCAGCGCATATATTTAGCAAGGTTTTCTCGAAATTTGTCCACACTCGTAGCGGGTGGAATACCAATTATACAAGCGTTGCAAATTATTGCCGAGGTTATAAATAATGTTATATACAGAGATATTTTAATTAAGGCAGCAGAACAATTGGCTAATGGTAGAAGCATTAGTGACTCTCTTAAAGGTTATCCGGAGTTCCCTCCAATTGTAACTCAAATGGTGCATGTAGGTGAAGAAACGGCTCAGTTAGATGAAATATTGGGTAAGCTTGCGAGTTTTTACGAAAAAGAAGTAGATGATAAAGTAGCCATTCTTACTACTTTGCTTGAGCCGGTTATTATGATTATATTGGGTGTGGGAGTTGGTGCACTTATTGCCGGAGTACTGTTGCCTATATATAACTTGGCGAGTACGATTAGCTAAAATGTAGAATTTAGAATTCAGGATGTAATGCGTTCTAACTCTGCATTCCAACCTTGTCTTTGTGTTTCCAGTATGGGGCTCCGACTTTGCGTCGGAGCGTTTTGCATTTAATGGGTGTGTATAAATTTTTTGACCTATAGGCTTTGCATGATATACTAATTTTGTGAGAAGATTTCTCAAATTTACGCCCGTTGGCGATGATTGGGGGTGAAGAAATTGATTCGAAACAAACATACACAATCAGGGTTTACTCTTATTGAATTGTTGGTGGTTATTGCGATTATCGGTCTTTTGGCGTCTGTGGTATTACTGTCTCTTAACTCGGCTCGAGCCAAGTCCAGGGATGCCAAACGCGTATCTGATGTTCGTCAAATAGCCAGTGCTATGGAATTGTATTTTAACGATAGCAACAGCTATCCGCTTACTACTACTGCTTTAGTACCAAACTATATAGGCTCTTGGCCTCAATACCCAACACCATTAGCAGATGGTAGTTGTAGCACAATTCCTGCGTCTGCGAACTATTCATTTAGTTCTGTAAGTGCAACCGCGTATGCTATTCCTTTCTGTCTAGGTGCACAAACCGGTGGTCTCGGCGCTGGTGTTCACACCCTTACACAGGCTGGTATACAATAATCTACTTTTCTAGATTAGGAAGTCCGTCCATCTTTGCTATATACTGAGGTGGACGGCTTTTTTGTTTAAAATATCGCATTTATGATGCAAATTTTGGTTTCTGCTAAACAAGCGATTAAGTTTATTCACCTTAAGTTTAAGGAGCATCCTTTGTTTGGGCCACTGGCCTTTTGTTTGATTACTGTTCCGCTCTTGCTACCCCCTTTTGGAGGTGCGTCGACCGATGCTGTGAAGTTTGCTTTTGTACTTATTAGCATTGGACTTGTACTGTTAAGTGCAAAACAAGGTATGCAAGGCCACACTAACAAGTGGCTTATGGTTTGGACTTGTGTGTGGCTTGTTGTGATAACAGTTTCCACTTTTTTGTCCCGCGATTCACTATTTGCCTTTTTGGGAAATTACCCTCGGTACAACAGTTCTTGGATTGCCTATGCAAGCTTCGCAGGTTTAATAAGTGTTTCTGTATATTTGGGGAAAGCCTTTGAGCGGACAATTGTTGGAATTTTACTTATAGTAAGTTTTTTTGTTGCCATATTTGGCCTTATTCAGTCTTTTGGGTTTGGATATTACGGTGGTATAGAAAGTTTTTTTGCAGCAATTCCAGACCGTGTACCAAGCTTAATTGGCAATCCAAATTTTTCTAGCTGGTGGATTGCTTGTCTTTTGCCTTTTGGATTATTTAACTTGGTGCGTACGAAAGTTTTTTACCAAAGAGTCTTGTGGTTTGGGTTTGTATTTGTTTCTTGTTGGAGCTTATCTGTGTTTGCGAGTCGTGGTGCTATTGCTTCTGCCATGGTCGGTTACGCTATTTTTACAATATTTGCTTTTTTTGTACGTGAGTGGCGCACAGGGCTTGCGTTGATTTTTACTGGTCTTGTGATTGTGACCTTATTTGCTGGTTATTTTGAGCTTTACCGTGTAAGTGCGGCAACTTCAGTAACATCATTCCAGGATTCTAGTGCCAACGACCGTTTTGTCGCATGGTTTATGGCAGGAGAAATGTTGCACGGTCATAAATATTTTGGAATTGGTCCAGGTAACTTCGATCAATACTACTGGGAGAAGCTTCCGAGTGCTCTCATGGGTGGAGAGCAGTATTTTGATGATCCTCATAACGTGTTATTGTCTGTTGCGACAGATTTGGGTTGGGTAGGTTTTGTCGTATTTGCCAGTTTGTTCGGTTTGGTTGCTGTTTTGTGCACTCGCGCTTTAAAGTACGCACGTAGTTGGGAATTGTGGATGCCGGCTGTGTGTGGAGTTGCCGTTTGGTTGGTTGCCGGGTTGTTTAACCCAGCCGTACTAACGCTGTGGATGTTGCTTGCGGTGTTGTTAGGATTTATTTTTATGCAGCATGCACATCAAAGTCAAACTTTTTTACTAAAATGGCCACGTGCAATTTTATTTAGAGGTTTAGGGCTAGTAAGTTTGGTTTTGGCTGTCGCACTAGTAACGGGGGAATATGTACTTGTGTACAGTAGCTATTTGGAAAGTTATAGTAATCAATTTTCTGGCGCGTTACACCGGCAACAAACTTTGACCCATATTGCGAGCGTTTTAGAACCTTTTAACCAAGAGTCACAGTATGCCTATATTGCGGTGCAAAATCATGCAGGTGTTTCGCCCGAGGTCCTTCGCCATCGCATAGAGAGAGTTTATAAGCTCCATCCTTTTTCTGCCCGAGGTGCGCTTTTGGCTGCACAGGTTTCCGGTGAGCTTTGGTACCGTAGTAACAACCCAGAAGACTTTGCTAGCGCGGAACGTTATTTGAAAATTGCACTATTGCGGAGCGCTGGTTACCCTGTTGCGGATGCTTGGGCGGCGAATTTTTATTTTAAAACAAACAAAGTTGAGCTTACAGAGTTGTTTGCACATTATGCGGCAGCTAAACAGCCACATTATTTTAACAATTGGTTGCTTCTAGCAAAACTTGCAAGAGAGAGAGGCAACGTGCATGCCATGGAGTATGCATTAGAAAAAGCCCAGTCTATTGTGCCAAGAAATACAGAATTAGCAAAATTACGTAAACAACTCCATGACAGTGGTAGTCCGAAGGCGGTAGATTTTCGTATTGGTATGCAGTCTGTTATGACTTTGTTGCATTAGTTGGGAGTTTTTATTGTTATTTTAAAAAAACTTAAAAAAGCAGTATAATTGAAAAAGGTTATGGAAATAGAATTACAACCAAATTATGTGCGCCTGACCGTATTGTTTTTAGTTGCGTTTTTTGTTTTTTTGTCAGGTTGGTTCGGGTTTAGGGCTGGGCGAGATTTGGCCAAAGGCAATTTGACGCTTTCGCAAACAAATGCGCTACTAGTTGGCTTAAAGTATTTTTACAGTGACCAAGACAGGTATCCCACACCAACAGAGTTCAACAGCCAAGACTCAATGGGCTTATATGCAACACGCCTGCCAGTCACAATTCCAGTGTCTACGCCATGTCCTTTAGTGCTAACTTACAATACATTTAACCAACGTTCTTTTAAGTTGGATTATTGCATGCCAAGGGGGTTTGGGGGAGTAACCAAGGGTCTGCATACTTTAACTGAACGAGATATTCCACTGTGACGCTAGGTTTATTTTTTATTTTAGCGGTATTTGTTTTTGGTTTGCTTATTGGCAGTTTTTTAAATGTGGTAATTTTGCGTTTACCGGCAGGGGAAACGCTTTTTGGTAGGTCTGCTTGCCCGCGTTGTGGTCACGTTTTAACACCTAGAGATTTAATCCCCATATTTAGTTTTCTTTTTTTACGTGGTCGTTGCCGTTCCTGCCAAGAGAAGATATCTTGGCGTTATTTCTTTATTGAATTATTAACTGCCTGTGTGTTTGTGTCCGCTCTGTTGTTTGTGAATCCTGTTGCGTTACCATCATTTTTTCATTTGGGAATATTGTGGGTTGCGGGAGCGGTGGGCATTGTTACCTTTATAGTAGACATGGAGCACTATATTATTTTAGATATCGTTACCTTTGTTGGCGTTGTGTTTGTTTTAGTGTTTTCTTTGTGTTTGGACATATTTGTCCACAGTAGCTCCTTTGTTACAGGCTATACAATACATGCTTTACTTGGTGCTGTGGCAGGATTCTTGCCATTCTTTGCTTTATGGTGGTTTTCCGCTGGGCGCTGGATTGGTTTTGGAGATGTAAAGTTTATGCTGTTTGTTGGTGCTGTTGCTGGCTTTCCGCTTGTGTTTATTTCTATGCTGTTTAGTTTTTGGATAGGCGCACTGGTTTCCTTGCCTTTGCTGTTTTTAGGGCGAAAAGGACTAAAGAGCAAACTACCTTTTGGTACTTTTCTAACGCTCGGCATGGCAACGTCTTTGTTGTTTGGCACCCCTTTGTTGTCTTGGTACACGTCACTTATTGTCATGAAGTAGCGTAGTTGTCTTAGACTGACCTTTTACGTATACTATATATAATAAACGTTTTAGTTTTTTGCTGAAATAAATATAAAGTTTGCAACATGCAAAGTACGAAAAAACAATTTTATGGTTCTACCAAAAGACATCAATTGTCTATTTTTACGTTTGATGTCAGTAGTAGATCTGGGTTCACACTTGTAGAGTTGCTAGTTACTCTTTCAATTATAGCCGTATTCGCAGCTATGATGATAGTAAATTTTTCAAATTGGCGGGGTCCGCAGTTTGTAAAGCTTGCAGCTAATGAGCTTGCAACAAATGTGAGTAAGTTAAGGTCCAATTCTTTAAGTGCTCGTAGCGTGCTTGGAAATCCGGCTAAGTTTTACATCCTTAAATTAACATCTGGTGCAACTGCTTCGCAGTATGTAGTACAGTCTGTGTCGAGTTCTAGTCCGCAGGATATTTTTACAGATCCGCTTGAAACAATTCATATGCCGGGAGGGACGGTTATTCAAAGTTTGACTTTGGTAGATAAAAATAACAACTCAACTACTCCGGCATGCGTTCAAATTGTATTCGCTTTGCCTTTCGGACGAACCTATTTAGACGGTAGTTGTAGTTTTTCTGCCACCGCTAAGTCCTCAAGCCAGCTAGATGCATTTGTAAATTCAAATTTACAAGTAATAGTTGCTCGTAGTGGAACGACAAGCACAAAAACAATTATCGTTGACGGTATTTCCGGTAGAGTAGAAATTCAATAATATGACTGCAGGATTTTATTACAAAACAAAAATTACAGGTCAGACACTGGTGGAAACAGTGGTTGGTGTTTTTGTGCTAACTATTGGTATAACTACCGCACTAGGACTTTCGGCTGCCATTTTTAACGCGTCATCTAGTGCTGTAAAACAGGTTATAGGTGCAGGGTTGGCGCGTGAAGGGGTGGAGGCGGTGTTTAGCATGCGTGGTACAAATTGGCTTAAAGGAACCCTCTCTACTAACTGTTATAATTATGCAAACGGTGGTACGCTTGACGCTTATTGCCATAAAGATTGGCAAAAACTTAGTCCGGTCGTTGGCGGATCATATGACTTAGACCCACCAACAGGCAGTAAAAGTTATACCTTAGACATAAACCCGAATGCTGGCACTACAGAGAGCTATTGGTTGTTAGCCCAGCAGCCGGGAGGTAACCCGGATTTTAGGTTATATTACGACGCGACTATTTCTTCTGGTTTGTTATATAAAACTACAAGTTCTGGAGCAGTGCAGTCGGACTATTTTCGGGAGATTATGTTAACTGAAGAAACAGATAGCACGGTTCCGGCTGCCCCATATTATAAAGCGAGTATTGGACCAAGATTACGTGTTAACTCGCGGGTGTGGTGGAATGACAGGGGTTGTCCCGGAGCTACTACTTGGGCTGCGACAGTGCCAAAGTGTCGTATAGAGCTGGTGTCTTTTTTAACTAATTGGCGAAACTATTAATTGTAGATTGACGATTGTAGATTGCAGATTTAATGACAATTAGTATTTCAATCTGAAATCTGAAATCAAAAATCTTCAATAAATATAGTTGTAATATGAATACCCTGAAATATAAAACCGATAATAAATTGTTTTCTACACTCGACAAGGGCTTTACTCTCATGGAAGTACTGGTTTCCGTGACAATTTTTGCGACTAGCGTAACTTTAATGTTAACTTTGTTTAACTATAACCTTAAGTTATATAGACGCATAGAAGCTCAAAGACAGGTTTCTCAAAGTGTCCGCACTACTATGGAGTTTTTAGTTAAAGAGATAAGAAACGGCACAGTGGACTACAGCGTGCAGGATGGGCTTACAGTAATAAACCCTATAACGCCTTGTACTGGGCCAAATATAAGCACCAGTCCAGTACAAAGTGATTTGGGTGGGAACTCTTACAGTGCTACCAGTACGTATTTAGCCTTGACCAACATAGACAACGAACGAGAGTGTATATATTGGGAACACGATGGCACCTTGGGTGACGAAGATGTGGCCAACAACAACATTAGACTTCGTAAAGCGAATCTAGCCACCATAGGTAGGCTTAACCCTGTAAATGTAAAAATAAAGGACTTGCGTTTTTATATAAAACCACTTCGTGACCCATATACTGCTACGGGTGGTTTAGTAGAGCAACAGCCTTCTGTAACCATAGTCGCCATTGTTTCCGTGCGGTTGCCTACGGGTGAGCTTCGGGTGGTTCCGTACCAAACTTCAGTAGCTACATATGCATATGACATTCCAAGCCAGTAAAAATTTATATAAGAACCAAGAAGGCGTAACTTTATTGCTTTCTATATTATTGCTAGCTGCCATTACCAGCATTAGTTTTAGTCTTGCTGCAGTTGGTTTTGCGGAGGTGGCAACTTCAGATGATTTGGCTCATACTGAGCCTATTTTGTACTCCAGTTTAGGTGTGGCTGAAGAAGCGACCTATGGCATGAAACGGGTTGAGACTACAATTAAAACAAATTTGGGCACTAACTGCGCTCCAGATTTTGTTTCCTATGCTAGTACCCCGCTTACTACAATTGCTAGTCAGACAAAACTTTGCAATATAAATGCAAGTAACGATATTGAAGTTTCCGTTCCTCCAAATAACTACAATACTGCGGTAAGACTCTATATTTACGATCCTACCCCGCCGAATAGTGGCACCGAAAATAGCGGTTATACAAACATTCAGTTTAAAAAGAATACAAACAATTTCGGCATTGTAAAGGTGTATATGTGCAGGTTAGACACGGACTGCGCCGATCCTACACCGCCAAGTAATCAAATATCTGGCTGGAGTCCGGCAGGTGATTCTTTGCTTTATAACGTTTTGAATTCTTATAGTTTACAAAATCAAAGCACTGCGCCTAAGTGCTGTTCTTATGAGGTTGTGCTGGTGAACTCGGGGGTAGCAAAAGACATTGTAGAAGTTATTACACAGCCAAAAGGACTGCCTTACTTAAATAAAACTGCCATAGAAATTCAATCTAGTTTTGGTAGGCTTATACGAAGGCTGAAAGTTTTAGTGCCAACGCAGTAGTTGAAGGTCACTAAATCAAGATATCAATATAACAACTCCGACGCCTTGTTCGGAGCTCCGACCAAGGCGTCGGAGTATAACAAAGAACATCCTCCGCAACGCGCGGAGGATGTTATGTTATACGCTAACCAAATGATTGATATATTGATACTTTGTTCTTAGTGAAGTGGTACTTTGATAATTTGTCCAGCTTTTAGAGTAAAAGGTGTGTTCAGGTCATTTAATTGCGCAAGCGTTTCTGTGGGAACACCAAATTGTTTACTAATGGTAAATAAAGTATCGCCTCTAGTTACTTGGTAGTCCATAAATTGTAAACCTGGATTGTTGGTTTGTGTCGTTGTGGCACCTAAGACTGTTGGTTTTGGATTTGTGTTTGGGGTTTTAAGTAGTTGATTTGTATGAAAGAACAAACCGCCTGCAAGGATCAAACAAAAAGCGCCAATAAACCAAAATTTATTGTTGCCGTAGCGACCTTTACCTACGCTCCACCTGAGGCGCTTAGAAAGTTTGATATTTGTTTGATTTCTTCCGAACCACATTACTTTTATTGTACAAGCTTTCAGGCAGATTCACAATTGGGGATAACCTTAGAGTGTACAACTAAACATGTTAACAATTTAACAACGTAACACAAACACAAATTTTACTGTTTTGTTAGGTTGTTTAATTGTTTATTTGTTATCCTAATGGCAATAAAGTGCTATACTTAAGGGAGAATTTTCAATTATGCTCAGTAGAGCTTCTTTGCAAGTCTTCTTCTGGCAGCTCTATTACGAAGGCATATTATTTTTTTTATCTAGTTTTTTATATTTATTACATGGTAGTGTAGCTAAGACTAACTGCCAGTGCAAAGAAGTCCTACTGGGTATGAACAACCTAGAAGCCAAAAAAAGAATAGAGAAATTGCGACAAGAAATAAGCGGCCATGCTCATGCTTACTATGTTCTGGATGCTCCAAGTGTGAGCGATGCTGTTTATGATTCTTTAGTTAAAGAATACAAAGCAATTTGCAAAGAATTTCCAGAACTAGCCGATCCTAATTTTATTGTTGAACGTGTGGGTGGTGTTGCGTTGGAACAATTTATAAAGGCTAAACATGCAATTCGTATGCTTAGTTTAAACGATGCGTTTTCTAGGGAGGAAGTTACTTCGTGGGAGAATCGAGTAAGTAAACTACTTGGATATAAACCCAGCGAATATTTTTGTGAATTAAAAATGGATGGTTTGGCTGTGTCTAT
>JAHFJH010000016.1 GCA_023245995.1 Candidatus Doudnabacteria bacterium
GTTGTAGCGTTTCCAAGTCGTGAGCAAGTGGTTGCAATAGGAGAACAAGGGCACGCAACTCCTTACTTGGGAGCATATGAAACTTTGTCACAAAGAGCTGTTCAAGATTTAATAGGAAGGGCACAGGCGTTAGAAAAAAAAGAGTTAACTGCGCTTTTGAAAGTTTTGGTGTGGTTGTCTATTGGCACTAAGCATGGACTACTCGCAGAACTTAACTGGTCAATAATCGGGACCGAAATGAAGCGTTTGTTTAATGCCGGTTTTTCAGCCTACCCCCCAAGTGGGGTTGTTGCGTCTGACTATCGTTCACTTGCAGACTTTAAAGGACACCGCAATGCTTGGATTGCAGATATAGATTCTTTTAGTGCATTTTTAGAACAAAAAAGTGGGCAACAATTTTCTTGGCATAGTACTGTATCTGCGCTTAAGTCTATTTATAATCCAGAAACAGGATTTGGAGATTCCTCTCAAAAGGAAAAGGTAATAGAGGCCTTGTGCGCTGTGGATGTTTTTTTTGCTTCCGTGCTCCTACTTTTAAAAAAGCATTTACTTGTAACTGACGGAGTAGTATCGATTAGGGATATGGACCCGTACGTCCGGCAAAAATGCTTGCACGGCATACGTAATTTGGTGACAAAGCTCGCTAATTTATTTATTGGCAATGTGGAACAGTCTTTACTCCGGGTATTTAGAGGACTTGAGGCATACTTAGGTTTAGTTGAAAATATAGACTACGTTTGTTGGCTAGAGCTTGCCGATGGGCGTTGTGCTTTTGTTGCCAGACCTACAAGCTTAAAAGAAACAGTAAGAAGCCTCCTAGGTGCATTTAATCAGGTAGTCTTTACAACCGATATGCAGTCACCAGCTGTTCTAAAATTTATGCAAGCGAGATTAGGACTGGAAACTGCTCATATACTGGCACTTACGGACAGGGTAGAGAGTGATATTTTGCCAAAACTTGTAGTCTCAGACGATAGTCTTACAAAAAGTGTATTAGCAGTACTAAATAGCATGGAATCCGGTGCTATACTCTTTCCAAACATAACAAGCCTGAAGAATTTTTACGATGAAAATTATGAACATTTTGTTTCCACAAAGGAAATTGTAGCTGTAGGTATTCACGGTGGTGTTAATAAAATTTTACGAAATTTTGTTTATGGACAAAAAAGTATTGTATTAGTAGCCCTACCAAGCTTACAGGGCTACATCGCAGAAGGTTTAAGGCTAGAGACTTTGGTTTTGGCAGGTTTGCCAGACTCTAAAATGGACCATCCATATTCCCAAAGCTTATCAAGAAGCTATTTTTCAACAGAGTTTGAGTTTAAGCGCGCAATGCAAGTCATTGGTGTGCAACAAGCACTGCGCATATTTAGCCTTAGAACACTAAAAAGTCTCACAATTGTTGCTGAGAAGTTAGAAAGTGAGTTCGCAGAACACATAATTAGTACTTTGTTTGTGAATTAGGCTACTTATCCACAGTATTTGTTTTGGTAGAAAAAGCGCATTTTAAATTCTTTGCATTACCCTAAGTATGTTTCCGCGCAAGGCTATGCGTAAAAGAGGATGTATAGATGTAAATTATTGACATAACTAGTGCATAATTTTACAATATATATGTAGTTAAATATTTATAGCTCTTTAACAATTTCATATGTGTAGTGTCATTTTCACCGGCATGTAGCGGTGAGGAATATTGGACGAAGGAAATCTGTACATTGAGTTTCGTGTCTTGCACCAACGTTTGGTTCGAGGACTAGGCGTTTGTGCCAAATATACTAGTGTCTAGCTTTCCTTTTGCTCTTCGTCATAGCTTGCCCAAGCCAAGCTGACTTGAAAAAACAAAAATAAAAATGTAAGTTCTGTCCCGATGTCACATTGGGATCAAAAAAATCAAAAAAAGCAAAAATCAAAAAAAGCAAAAGAACAATTTGTTTCAGGTGGAAGCCCACCGTAAGGGGAGCTTAAGGTTCAGTTTGGCACTAAGTCTTGGAATGTCAGACGCTATCTCGTCCCGCGTTCGCGTGATGGGAACTCCTTTGAAATGACGAAAATGTAGCCTTATACAGTGGGTCAAATACCTAAATACTTTGGATATTTGTACCACTGTGTAAAGTTGCTCGGATTTCAGGGGCCTCGAGCCTCTGCTGGGCACTTTAATACCGTGGCCCTTAGCAGGGGCTCTTTGTATTTGCGTAAGATAATGCTTTTGAATATACTTAACAGTAAGATAATAATTTTTTAATTTTTCGTTTATGCTTTCAATAGAATTTATAGAAAAAATGAAGCAACGTTTAGAAGAAGACAAGACTCGACTTGAAGCAGAACTTGCTGGTCTTTCACCTCATACTGAAATTGGTAACGAAGAGTATGACGACGCTTCCGAACTTGAAATAGATGAAGTCAGTCAAGACGTAATTGCTAGAATTAAGTTAGACTTACAGAAAATTTCCGTTGCTTTGCAAAAAATAAATGACGGTACATATGGAACAGACAACGAAGGTAATGAGATAGATGAGAAAAGACTTGAAGCAATTCCATACGCGGACACAGCTATATAAAATTTTTTTATGAATAGTTTTTTGAAAACGCACTTACAAGCAAGTAACAGAAAAGGTGCGTTTTTTTTATTTCTATTATTTATAGGTTTATTGATCATAGATATTTATACACGCTATTTTTGTTTTTTAGAAAATTGCAATTTTAACTTTTATGGAGCAGGACTAACTCAGTTTAAAAACTTTAATTTTGCTTTTAGCCTTGAAGTGCCAAGCTTAGTCATGTATGGGCTATATTTTCTGTTGGTGGTCAGTTTGCTTGCTTTCGGCTATACTAATTTGTTCCGCTGGCAACCGTGGACACAAGTGGCATGGATTTGCATATTTGCAGGGGCAGCAGGCAATATAGGTGAGCGCATATTTCTTGGTTATGTGAGAGACTTTATACGGATAGGCACAGGTTTTATAAATTTGGGAGATGTATATATTGTTCTCGGTGTTGCATACATACTTTGGCAATCTTTTAAGCATTCAGAATAAGTTTTTGTAATACACATACATATGGTGGCACACGTAAACACAGCAACGGTAGTTGGCCTTGAAGCAGAGGTCGTAGACGTAGAGGCAGATGTCACTAACGGATTACCTGCCACTGTTATTGTTGGTTTGCCAGACGCAGCTGTGCAGGAAAGTAAGGAGCGTGTACGGAGTGCACTCAAAAATTCTGAATTAAAATATCCACAAACTCGAGTCTCTGTAAATTTGGCGCCTGCAGATACTCAAAAGATTGGTACGCAATTTGACGTACCTATAGCTTTGGCAATTTTACTTGCGTCTGAGCAATGTGCATTTAATGTAAAAAACAGGTGGTTTGTAGGTGAGCTTTCGCTGGACGGCACACTTCGTGCAGTTCAGGGCGTTTTGGCAATAGCCCTTAAGGCAAAGCAAATGGGTGTGGCTGAAATATATGTGCCTTTAGCAAATGGGCAAGAGGCTGCATTGGTAGAAGGCATTTCGGTTTATCCTTGTCCAACCCTTAGTAGTTTAGTTGGGCATTTGCTTGGTATGGAGGCGCTTATGTGTTTGCCAACTACTACCATGGCTAGTGTGTTTAAGGCGGGACATAGCTGGTTAGATATGGCGGAAATATCTGGGCAGGAAATGGCCAAGCGAGCACTTGAAATTGCTTCGAGTGGTGGACACAACGTTCTCATGTCTGGGCCTCCGGGCTCTGGAAAAACTTTACTTGCAAGAGCCCTTAGCGGAATATTGCCGGACATGGAACTTTCTGAGAGTTTAGAACTAACAAAAATTTATAGTATAGCAGGCCAACTTCCTACTTCTGGTGTTGTGTCTATAAGGCCAGTGCGCAGTCCGCACCATACTACTTCGAGCGTTGCTTTGGTCGGTGGTGGTGCAGGACCTAAGCCTGGAGAAATTACTTTAGCTCATCGTGGTATTTTATTTATGGACGAGTTGCCGGAGTTTCCGCGTAGTGCGCTTGAAGCGTTGCGCCAACCACTAGAGGACGGTGTCGTTACAGTATCGAGAGCTAAAAATACTTTTACATTTCCAGCAAAATTTATTTTAGTGGCGGCACTAAATCCATGTCCTTGCGGGTACTATGGTGACAGTGGTAAGCGTTGCGTGTGCACTCCCGCTCAAATTTTTAAATATCAGAAACGTTTGTCTGGGCCACTACTAGACCGCATAGACTTGCATATAGAAGTTCCGAGGTTAAGTTATGATAAAATTTCTAAGCATGAATCTCAAGAAAGCTCGCAGGTTATACGATTGCGTGTGCAGAAGGCAAGGCAAGCACAATATAAGAGGCTAGGTGGGGCAAAAACGAATAGTGAAATGAATGTGGTAGACATACGCGCTCACTGTGTTCTAGGCAAAGAAGAAAATGAATTGCTGGCTGGAGCGACACAAAAGTACAATCTGTCGGGTCGGAGTATTCATCGTCTACTTAAGGTAGCACGCACTATCGCAGATTTAGAAAACTCTGAGTCAATAACTCAAAAACATATTGCAGAAGCTTTACAGTATCGTCCAAAACAAGATTAGTTGGTAGGAGTTGTTCCGTTGGTTGTTTTGACAAGGAGTTTTAGTTTCGCCATTATTAAGGTAGATTAATTTTTGAATTTTATGGCACAAAAAGTTAGAAAAGCTGTTATAGCGGCAGCTGGGTTTGGTACCAGGTTTTTACCTGCAACAAAAGCCATGCCTAAAGAGATGTTGCCCGTAGTGGACAAGCCCATTATCCAGTACGTTGTGGAAGAAGTGGTTTCGGCAGGCGTAACAGATATTTGTATTGTTACAGGTTGGCACAAGAGAAGCATTGAGGACCATTTTGACTATCCTTTTGAGCTAGAAAAACGCTTGGAAGAATGGGGTAAGCATGAATACATAGATGAGGTTAGAGCAATTGCGGATCTCGCAAATTTTCATTACATTCGTCAAAAAGGGCCTTTTGGCAACGCCACGCCAATTTGGAACGCCCGCAGTTTTATAGGAGATGAGCCCTTTTTGTATTTGTGGGCAGACGAGTTTTATGACACAACAGGTCCAACTCGTTGCCAACAGTTGGTGCAAGCTTATGAAACTTTAGGCGCGAGCGCTATTCTTGGAAGCTTTCGCAGGAGTGAACCTCGCGATTATAAGCTTTGGGGCTATGCAGTAGGCAACGAACTATCGCCTGGTGTGTTGGAGGTGACTCATACAGTGGAAAAACCTGGACCTGGAGTTATAGAGTCTGATTATGCGTTATTTTCTCCATTTGTATTTGGGCCGGAAATGGTCAGCGCAACAGAAGAAGCGGTCAGACGTCTTGAACAAGATAAAAAACCGAGGGAGTTGTACTACGTTGAGGGTATAAATATATTACTTGAGCAACAACGTAAAGTCTGTGCTGTAGAAATGACTGGTGGTACATATTACGACTGCGGTAGCAAACTTGGCTACCTTAAAGCTGGTGTTGAAATGGCCTTAAAACATAAAGACTTATCGGAAGAGTTTAAGGCGTATTTGAAGGGATTGCCTTTGTAAATTTACTAAGGTAGCACTACACAGCTCTAAATTTTTTAGAGCTGTGTATTTTTTGCTATACTATAGTATGTAGAGAATAAAAAACTTTTATGCCCAGTAGGGCTTCTTTGCACGGTTACAGTGTTATCGGAATTGTATAAATTGTGCATGTTCTTGGCGGTTAAATATTATGATTAAATTGCAATGTAATTTTGGTTACTAAGCCAAAATAATTGCAAAGAAGTCTTGACCCCGTATGAAACAAATACGTATACAGTCAATTTTTAAACCTCTTGCTACCATAACTCTAATTATGTTGCTTGCAGCAGGGTGTGGTTCTGGCAAATCACCCGCTAAGCCAGCAGAGTTAGTGGTGTGGAAGGTTTTTGAAGACACATCGCATTTTCAACCTCTATTGTCCGCATTTCAAAAGAAGTACCCAAACGTACGCGTAACTTTTGTGGAAAAAAATGTAGTAGGTTATGAAGAAGAACTTATAAATGCGCTTGCTTCAGGTCAAGGGCCGGATATTTTTTCTATTAACGACGCATGGTTGCCGAAGTATATAGACAAAATTACACCCGCAACAGAAAAGCAGTGGACATTTGCAGACTATAAAAATACATTTGTAGATGCTGCTGTAAACGATTTTACCAAGGACCGAGTTATTTACGGAGCGGCTACCTATGTAGACAGCTTGGCGCTTTACTATAACAAAGACTTGCTCGGTAGTAGTGGCATTGCGACTCCGCCAAAAACATGGGATGAATTGGCTCGCGACTCACAAAGGCTTGCAAGGCAAAACCAAACTGGCTATTTTAGCCGAAGTGGCCTTACAGCAGGACTTTCTAGTTCTGCTCCGGGAGGGCAAATTAACCGTTCGGAGGATGTGCTTTACTTACTCATGCTCCAAAAAGGTGTTGTGCCTTGGTCGTCCGACGGTACACAACCGACTTTCGGCCAAGCGGTTGTGGACAACAAGGGCAGGCAAGTAGAAGCAGCACAGGAAGCTTTGCAGTATTATACTTCTTTTGCTAATCCCAACTCTCCGAACTATACATGGAACACAAGAAGTGATTATTCCATAGACGCATTTGCCAATACTCGTGCTGCGTTTATGATTAACTATTCGTATGCCCGAGACTTGGTACAAAGTAAAGCGGCCAATTTAAATTATGATGTGGCACCTATGCCGCAGCCAAACTTAGATGACCCGCAAGTAAACTTTGCCAATTACTGGGGTGAAGTAGTTAGCAAGCAAAGTAAGCACCCAACTGAGGCGTGGAATTTTTTAAAAACTATTACCGGCAAAGAAGCGCTGGATAAGTACTATGCAGGACATAAGGTTCCCTCTAGCCGAAAAGACTTAATAGACTTACAAGCATCCGACCCGGACATAGGTGTGTTTGCAGAAGGTAATCTCACTGCTAAAACTTTTTACCGACCAGATCAAGGCAAGTTCGACGCTATAATGGCTAAAACTATAGACAATGTTACACTGCGGGGTTGGCAAGTAGACCAAGCAATTTTAGACGCACAGACTCAAGCCTCCGCTCTAGCAACTCCTAGAAGAAATTAGGTAAATAATAAATAAAAAAATACGAGCCAGAGACACTAGTGGGTTTTAAGTCCACTACAATGTCTCCGGCTCGTTGCCTTATGAAGCGATTATTGGCTACCGACTAGGCGTGTCGGTAGTTTTATTTTGCGGTTTACGACCCGCCGAGCAACTTGCCCACGCCAAGTTCTTTGGTCTGCCGTTCGCCGAGCGGGTTTACATTACTGCTCACCGGTTCGGCCTCCGGCATGCGCACGCCGGTCGGCGTAACGGTCAACTTGTAGTCGCCTTGGGTGAACACGATTGCGTCGCCCATGCGGCTCATGTTGGCCAAAGCGCCGTTTTCAACTTTCAGCTCGTGTCCGTGTGCATCTGCAACGGTGGCGTCGTTGCCATCCAGATGGATGCTGATCCGGCGCATACGTTGCTCAACTAGCTGAGTTGCGATGGCCTGCAGGAAGGTCGCCGATTGTGCTTCGGCGGCTGGTTCTGCGACTGGCGTGGCAGGCTCAGGAGTCGGCGTGGGATCCGTGGGATCAACGATGGGTTCGGTGGCGACCACAGGCGCGGCCCATTCAGTCGGCAGAGGCACTTGCGCATTCACGCTGTAGGGCGTGAAGCGGAAGTCTTGTCCCGGCAGCAGGTCTGGTCGGCCTGCGCGAACGGGATTGGCACAACCCCATAAGGTGTGTCCGGTCAACGGCTCGGCATCCGCAGCCATGTTCGGGGTGCGGTACTTGACCTCATAACACGGACGGTCACGCAGAAATTGTGGTTCCGAGTTGCCGTCGCGGTACGGGATACGCGCCCAGCCGCGACCCGTGCCAGCCGTGACGCTTTCCACCTGGACTAACTCTGGTGCAATACCGAAGTCTTGTGCGAGCTGGTCGCGCAAAGCATTTGGCGCCGTTGCGTCCGTTAGCCCACCCGGAACGTAGGCAGGGCCTGCGGTTTCCGGACGGGTGTACCGTCGGAATAGCAGCCAAGCCAAGAATGCGAGCGCAGCCAACACCAGCAGCCAGAACCACCACTGCAGGTAAAACGGCATGGTGACAATTGCGACCGGAAGCGGGTTCGGTGTCGGTGACGGAGCGGGAGTCGGTGTTGTCACGACGAGCGGGTTGGTGCCGATTTGGAAACCGGCCAGTCCTCTCTTGTCGTAGCATTCCCCAGCGCGCCATTTGTAGATGATGTACGGTGCATCCCCGGCATCAAGTCGGGTTGCTAGGTCGTACACATCAACGGTTTCGAACGGGCCGTTCGCGTTTGGCCCGACTCGGAACCGCCCAGTTTCTCCTGCCTGCGGGTTATACTGAACCAGCCGGCGGAGGTCATCGGCCGCGACGTGTTCGCTATTTACGGTGATGAGGACGTCTCTGTCCTTCACCGAGTAGTGTGTCGCGGGATCGCAGTTGATTGACGGTTGACTGGCGCCACTTTGCTGTGCGCTAGTCGTGAACGTTGCGACGGTGAGTGCCAGCACGAAGAAGTTAATTCGCTTCATGTGATTTTCCCTTCTGCAAATTGTCAAAGAAATGATTCGCCGGCCAAAACTTCTGTCTCGGGCGACGAATCGTGAACAAAACTGTAGGAAAAGCTATTAAAAAGCTTATATATAATATAAAATATACTTGACTGATTGTCAAGTATATTTCTTAATGTTTAGATATGATTTTGTGGCTTATTTAAGCATTATTTATAGTAACTAAGAGTAATATGGCTAAATTAGGCTACTACTCGCTGTAGGTTCCATGTTCTTTTGCAATTCTTTTCATTTCTGCGTAGGCATCTTTGTCTAAGGGCGGTGCTGTTGGAGGAGCGGGTGGCTGTGCTGGCGTATTTACTTCTGCCTCATCGACCTTCTCTGTCTCCGCGTGTGGTAGTTGTTCTAATTGAGTTAATAATTCTTCAAGTCTTGCTGCTTGTCGGTTTAGTTTTAATTGTTCAGCTTCACTTTTTTTTACCTTAAGCGCTGCTTTATTTATATTTGCCAAGAGTAGTCGGGCGTTCTCTAAAAGTTCGTTTTCTGGATCAATCTGCGTAGAGACTTCTCGCAAACGTTCTTGCAGGGCAAAGGCTTCTTCTAGACCAATATTTGTTGGACTTGGAGTTTGTTCTTGCCTTGCTACGTTGCTGGGCGCTGGTTCTGTCTGCTTGGCTTTTCCTAAGTCGCGAATAACTTCTGCTTGTCGAAGTTTAATTGAAGTTTCTGCTTCGCGTAGAAACTGTTCTGCTCGTTCTGCACGTAGAGTAATTTCTGCTGGATTGAGTGGTAGTCCAGGTACTTGGTTATGCATAAGCAAGAAGGCTATGTCCTCTGTTGCTTGCACAGCGCCTGCAGTTTCGCCGATTTGTCTTTTAACTGCATCTAGTCTGCCGGTTTGGTTAATTATGTACACGCTTCCCAAATATTTTGCTTTAAGCTCATCTAACTCCGCGGTTTCTTTGCCAGCCTCGTTATTTGCCGAAAAGTTTGGAGGAGGCGTAGGGAGTGGCGGTGTGTCCTTTGGTTCGGGCTTACTCGGCGGTGTGCGTTTTGTTGGCACATTTATGCCTAGGGCCATTTGGATTTCGTTTATGTTTGTTTTGCGGGTGGCGGGTACGTAAAGCGTGGGGGGAGTCCCTTCGCGCATATAAACTACGTCACGGTCGTTTACTATGACTGGCATATTAGGAGCAACTGCGTCCAGCTCTTCGCTAAATAGAGCGACTAACTCTAAGTTTTGTCTTATGTTTGCTTGGAATTCTTCTATTTGGTTTGTATGAAGGTGGAAAGCTAATTCATGGTGTTGGAGATCTTGTTTGTTCCATTCTGCAATAATTTCAGATTGTATTTTTTGCCATTCAGCTTGTTCTGTGGGAGTTGTTTCATTTGCGGCTGCGTTTGTGGCGCCTTCTTCAATATTTGCTTGCGGTGGTGTTGCCGTAGTGTTTACAAGTTTTATTCTTAATTTAGGTTTTTCTATTTTTATAGCTTCTGTTGCAACCGGTGCTGGACTAGCTGTGTTTTCAAGTTCATTGAACTTTGCAAATAATTCATCTCCGGTTCTGTTGATTTCCTCTATTTGTACTGGTGTAAGAGGTGCGTCGTGGTTTATGAATTGACGCAGTCTCCCAATTAAGGGTAGCAGTCCCCTAAGTTCTATTTCTGAGTGAGTCTTTTGCAGACCTTGGAATCGCATTTGGGCGCTCCAAATAAATGTAGGAGAAACGAAACCTTCAGCATCTGAACGTTCTCTTTTTTCTATACCTGTTTCTGTATTTGTGTTTGTCGACGCTTCTAGGGTTGCTTCTGAGGTAGCTGTTTTGGCGTTATTTTCTGGTTGAGTTTTATTTGCCTGTTCGAGTCTGTTTCTGGCTATAGCAAGTTGGCGGTCTATTTGTTCTCTGTATGCTCTCTCTGTTGAGTTGCTGTTAATTAAAGTTTGAAGGTCGGCCAGCATAATGTTTAACTCTAGAAAGTCTTTGTCCGAAATAGCTCGTGCTGCCGCATCAAACTGGTCGTTTAGTTCTTTGAGTTCTGCAATTTGTCTTGGTTTTGCTTCTTTGTCTGTTGTTTCAAGCTCTGCTTTTCTTACTTCAATAATACTACGGTCCTCGGTGGCTATTACGTCTACAAGCGTATCTTCGTTACAGGCGGTAAAAGGCATGAACAAAAATTTGCGCCACCGCTTACCGGCTAATGATTTATTTATTTCCGGTGCGTCTACATTTGTGCCTATTGTGACCGCGGAAAAGTTTTTGGTTATGTAGTCTTTGTATTTTATTAACAGTGCGACATTGCCCCTCACATCTGCTTCATGCTCGGCAAAAAGTTTAAACTTATTTTCCTCTTTGCTTTTGTCTAAGTCGTAGTATGCGAGTTTTCCCATGCGAAACTGACTTCCAACGGCCTTATTCCACAATGCTTGTACTTCGTTGTATACGAGTTTGCCGCGAGCCTCTAGTTCGCGGTCGGACTTTTCTGGTTTTCTTTGTTCGGGTGCATTTTTGTAATAAATGCCACGACGTGCAAATTCTTCTTCTAACTTGTTACCCGTGGCAATTATAGCTGGTATGTCGGAATCTGTTAGTAATGATTTTCTTCTTTCGTAGTCTTCAAGGCTAGCTATTAGTGGCGGTATGCTCTGTAGTGCTTCTTTGGTATGGGATTTCTTTAACTTATTATAATCAAGTTTCGCGTTACCAATATAGTATGGCTCTATATAACTTGCGGCTATACGTCTTTGGGTTTCTGCTTTTTGTTCGGTTTGCGCAATTAGCTCCCGCTTGGAAGGAAGCTGGTTAAAAATTTCAGTTAATTCCGCCGAGGTAATTCTTGTACTTAATGGAATGCGCAGTATAAGCCCACCTGTTCTTCTTAATGGGCGAGCTGTGGGCATGTTTTGTATTTCTACTCCGTCAAAGATTTCCAGAAGCATTTCGTTGTTCTGTCTTAGTACGTTTAGATTTGCCTCTATTGTTGATAAGTTTTCTGCTATTTGTTCTTCGGAAATTGTAAAGTTACCTCTGTTTTCAAAAGTTAGCGGAATACGATTTTGAGTAATTACAAACCACAACATTTCTATGTTTTTGCGCGGAGTTTCTAAATCTGTTGCAGTTGGGTCTGCTTCTGTTTTTGCTTGGTTTGTAGTGGTTGTTGGTTTAACGGGTCTTGGGTATTTACCAAGCACGTTTCGAATAGAGACGGCTAGATTATTTGCTTCTTCAAGTTGGTTTGCTCTTAAGGTTAATTCTTCATTGCCCAACAGTCTTAACTGTGTTAGGTCCAGTAGTCTTGCGATATTGTTTTCAATTAGGACTTTTTCGTCTTCCGGAAGTTTATCTTCTACGTCTGTGTACCATTGGTCAAAACGCGTGGCAGTTAGTTGGAGAAACTGGCGTCTGTCCGAGGTTGAAACTTCCACCGTATCTTTGTTTATACCGTATTCGGCCAACACGCTTTCTACTTCCAATGCACGGTGCACAAGTTCGCTACGTTCTTGTTTAGTTAAGGCATTTTTGTCTAGTAAGTCTTGTATTATATCTAGGTGTGTTTGTATGTAGCTAAGGTCTCCCGGTTTAGTTTCCGCTGGGCTGTCTAATCTGTGCATTTGCGCGTAGAGCTGTGGTAGGTAATCTGGGTTGGTAATAATTTCTGCATATTTTTTTGTTACTTCGGGCATTTCCGCAGTTGGAGCATCGTGCGCGTCTGGATTATTCCTTGCCGGTTTATTTGGTGGAGATATTGGCCTTGCAGGTCTGTCTGGAGTCATTCTTGCCGGCCGACTAGCATTTGGTGCTACGGGTGTTTGAAATGTATTTGGTATTGGAGATGGACTTGGGCTTACTGCTTCTGGTGTTTTTGTAAGCTTAGACTTCACTTCGGGTACAATAGGAATAACTGGAGGCAGCTCTATGCTCGTGTCCTGCATGCGAGCGTCTGGTTCAAAAACCAATTCGTACATTTCCTCCGGTTGCGCTGTGCTTGGCAGTGTTAATTTATCTACGCCCTTACCACCTGTCTCACGAGCGAATATGTCGTATCCGTATGTGTCTGACTTGTCTGAATGAAGACGCATAAACCCAAGTTCGGTAGATTTTCCTAAGAAACTTACTTTACCGCCCTTGTCCGCAAACAAACCAAAAGCTGGGTGAGTTGGTGGAATACGCACTTCTAATTGCCCACCTGAGTTTATTACGGGTACTTCTAAAACCTTGCCTTCTGTTGAGTCGCCAATAGAAAATAGAATTTTAAGGTCGCTTTGTTCTGCGTCTGCAGTTGCGAGTTCGGCCATATTTACTCCGCCGTGTGTCATTTTCTCCGGAGCGTTTAGGCGCGCAACGTATTCGCCGTTTTCTTCTGTCCAAGCAAAGTGTTTTCCGTTTCCATATAGTGGGTCTTCCACACAGATTTTTTTATCTATGTATTTAACCGAACCGTGTAGTGGGTGGCCCTTGTCTTCCATAATTTCATGAAGCAGGTCCGAAGCGTTGACAGTTTTACCGGGTAATTTTCCAGTAAGTGTGTAAGGAACTTCTTTTACGGTTATACCACGAGCGCGGAGCGCGGTTACTGATTGTGCGTCTAACTTTCCTTGGCTTGTAATTTTAAAACCGGCTTTGCGTTTTCCATTTTCAAAATATTCGTACACTCTCGTGTCTCCGTTGTTAGATGGGCGCACTTCTGCACCTTCTGGAAAAGCAATTCGGCTTTGTCCGCCAAGAGTTGGTATGTTTGCATGCGGTGCTGCGTGCCCTTGCCACCATTCGCGTAAGTGCATTAAGGATTCTAGCGGCGTTAACATTTTTCCTTGAACATTTAAGTTTTTTCCATTCCACTTCGCCTGAATTTCTTCCAGTATGCCAACTCGTGTTTCACTAAAATAAGCTGCAAGTTCTTGGGCAACAGCACCAATGCCAGTTCCAATAACTGCCCCCCATTTGGCAGCTTTTTTTACGCTTGCCCATTTGTCCGACTTTATTTTTTCTAACGTGTCCGCAACTCCGCCATCTCTTTGTATGAGGTCGGTAATTGCCAGTTCGCGTTTGTTAGCAAGCAGGCGTGCAAGACCTTGGGCGCCTTCTGGTATGTGTCTTGCAAGTTCTGGGTTTTGTTGTAGTTCTCTCCTTATGGCGACTACTGTTTCTGCACGAAGCATATCTAACTGGTCCATTTCTTGACTAAAGGTTGGTATGCTACTGCCTGCAATAAAATCCATTTGCCTACTACGCCAAGTTTTTTCTTCGCCGTATACAACCCTCTGCTCTCCTGCTATAAGAAATCTTTTTTGTAAATGCAGGTTATGGTCGGACATGTACACGCGGGCATTTACAGCGCTAAGTTCATTTACAAGTCTGTCCATACGCACCTGTTTTTCTTCTGGAGTGCAGTTTTCCTCGAATTCTGCAAGTGCTGTTTGTATAGACTTTGCCAGCTCCGTTGCTTGTGGTAGCTCCATGACTTCAAAGCTCTTAGACTCGGCTTCATGTGGGGCTGCGTCTGACTTTCTTTGAGCTCGCAGACGAATGTTTCTACTAAGCTCTTGCTCGTAGTTGTTTCGTGCGCGCATAGCGCCAACTGTTGCGCCCATAATTCCAGAAGACGCCAGCAGACCAACACCAACTCCACCTCCAACAACCCCTGCGCCGACTATCATGGCTCCAGATACTGTTCTGCCTTGGAGAACGCTTACTCCTTTTGCGGCTACACCGGAAACGGCGGCGAGTCCTGCTGCCACGTATTCTTTATCGGTAATGTCGTAGGCATTCATTGACCAATGGATCAATTTTTTTAACACCAAAGATTGTTCTATGTCTTGGCCTGCCCATGCCCCGAGCTTAGAGTTAGAAACTTTAGTTATAAGTTTGTTGGTCCATGTTTCAAATTGTTCGGTTCTAGGACCTGCGACTGCTTCACCAATATAAACTTCAAGTACGTTGTTAAGGTTGTCTATTCCGCCATGGTGGCTAACGTTATCATGAAAAGCTTCTGCTACTGCTACTGCTGTTTCGGCTATGTTGTTTGCCCTTTCTGCGTTACCAGGAAATGCTGCAGCACTTATAGCCATTGCTCGCTGTTTAAGAGCAGCTTCTGTCATTGGGTGTTGTATATGTTCTTTTACTAAATCTACAACAAAAGCTTTTATGTCTTCTGGTGCTTGTTTTCGGTACTCGCCAAGGCTTTTATGTATAAGTGTTTCTTCTGCCTGTTCTCGCAAGGCTGTATCGTCGTCTAGCTCGGACAAGTCTGTACTGAATCGCCTTAAAGTTTCTGCTGTGGTCTCGGCTATGGCGGTGTCGCTTACTTGCACGTCTGGGTACACACTTCCAGTTTCTTCTATGCTGTTTCTGGCTTCAGCGAGTTTGCTCTGATGGGTTATGCGTTCTATTAAATTGTGTTTCCAGAGCCGCTTAAAAAAACCGGCGTGTTTTTTTTCTACGGCTTCTGTATTTTCTGCTATTTCAAGTGCGCGGCGTTCTTTGCGTCCTTTGTCGGCTACTATAACCGCTCTAAATTTTTTTTCTGGTGTGTTTACGTCTTGGCTTCGTGGTAGTTCTCTCATATATTAACGAAGTAAATAAGCAGATTTAAAGTCGAGTAAAATTTTTGCAATTACTACTTCCATATTTGGGATATGTTGCTGTAAAAATTTTTTTATGTGGTCGTTGTTGCCTTCGTCTAGTAGTCTTTCAAATTCTGGCATAGCCGTACTAGGAAGGGCTTCCAGCAGGCCTGCGTTTAAGTGTATTTCGGCCCTGTCTAACAAGTCCGCTTTTATTTCCGCCAAGACTTCTTCGTCTGCGGTATTAAAGTTTTTTTCTGCTACAAGTTTGTCTACAAATTCCGTGAGTAATTTTTTTGTTTCTGAGGTAGTTTGCATCATACATTTTTTAAAAATTTTGTATAAAAAATAGTTTTGTAATATATAAAGTATAGCGGTTTTTTTGTTGAAAAACAACGCATAAAAAAACAGAGCGCAACCGTGAATTTCATCTTGCGATGAAGATTTCACGGCGGCGCCCTGCGTAGTCTGCTTTCCATAGTTCCCTCCTATGGATTTTTCTTGACGTGGAATTTAATTGAGCCGGTTGGCTCTTTCCACGCCTGTTCAAGGTTCGTTTGAATGTTGTAGTACAGCGACCAAGTCGCTGGACCTTTGATTGTGACACTGCCGTTTTGCCCAAACGGCAGCGGTTCGGCTTTGCCTTCCAGCACCACCAGCGTGCTGAATGGGTTGAATTTCGGGTACCGCAGGACGTCAGCCCATTTGTATTGCGGTTCCGACACGCCCCAAACGTCTGGGCTAACGGACCAACTTGGTCTGGGTTTAATTCGCGTGGACGGGTCGCGCGTAATTGTGATTGTTTCCCCAGCGGCAACCGTGCCGCCGAGCGCGGGTTCTGGACACATTGGCGCAAAGCTAAATGTGCCGTCACTCGCGATGTTGAGTGCGGGACTTTTGCATGCGAAGCCTGCTGGGGTTTGCGACGTCGTGCCCTGACCTGTGGTGTTAAAAATCCCACCACCGGTCGTTGGAGCCGATGTAGCGGTTCCGTTGGCGGTTTGAAGCGCGTTATTGAGCTGGTTAATCCCTGCGCTTCCACAGGAATAAAGGTTCGTCGCTACTATGAGCAGTATGACCGCCCACGCCAACTCTTTAATTCGGGTGTTGAACTCGGGTTTGCCAATTGCGGTTAACGTGTGGATGACATATCCAACCGCCAACACTGCAACGCCTTTACCAACCCAAGGCAATGTTAGGAATGACTGCCAAGCGTCTGTAATTTGCGGCGCCAAGCTACTGCCAGTTGCAGCACCGAGCGACCACAGCATGATTGACAGGTCGGCCATGGCCAAGAGTGCCATAGAACCGAATTCCAAACGTTTCCGCCACACGCCTTGGCTTTCAAACGCGTATGCTGCTAGCGCCAGCAAAACACCAAAACCTACAAACAGGAACGCAAGCGTGCCCCTAATGAGTGAGAAGCACACCAGTCCAAGACACATAAGGAACGCCACGAATGCAGACATAAGGCTCTGCGCGAATTTGCTGTTCCGGGTAGAGTCCCAGTTAAGCGTTACGCGTTCTTGGTCGAAGGGCAGAATTTGCAGCACTGCGTTGAAAACTTCGTCTGCAACCGGAGCGCCAATCGCGGCTACAACGCCCACTGTAACTATGTGTAGCCAGAATGCAACGAACACGAATGTCATCGTAAACCAGCTAAACACCATAATCCATCGGCCAGGGCCGAAGTTGTTGAAGGTTGTTGGAAAGCGGCTGTCGAGTGCCACTCCCAATAAGAAGGTTGCGATGAGCACACCAATCACAACGGCAAGACTTACCGTGCGAGTGATGTGCATGCGAACATGTGCAATGCCTCTGAGACCCAAAAGTCTTCCTAGGAACATTGGCAGTCGCATGGTGTTGTGCACCGGATTAACCGCTGGTGCTGCGGGAGGTATCGGTAATGTTGCCATTTGCCCTCCTATTTGGCAAAAACTGCGAACATTAATCCAATGGTCAAGCCAAGGGCGAGCGCCCCAGCGCATGACCACACAATTATGCGGTATGCCTTTCGCGACACGCCATATTTAATGAGCCGCTCGGGACTTATGAGCCCGAACGTCCATGATTGGAGTAAGCCAGGCCAGTGACGATGTTGTGCTTCGGCTGCGGCGACGTGTGCGGCAGTTTCATCCACCCAACGTTTTACCGTTGTTTGGTCAAACTGCCTGTAGTCATCAAACGCTGCTTTCACAGCAGCCAAGTCGTCTTGCTGCCAATTCATCATATTGGCCCATGCGTTTTGGTCGGCTTTCGCAAGGGCTGTAAGCGCCAGTAATTGTTCGTGATCGCTCGGCATCTTTGCTAAAGCTTTGCGAATTTTTGTTTTGGTTGGTGTTAATTGTCCACCAAACCAAGTGACTAAATTCGCAATTTGCTCGGCAGTGACTTTGTACTCGCCTTTGTAGTAATCCAGCGCTGCAACGCTGTACCACAACAAAGCTTCGTCGCCTTCGCCCCAACCCAGCCAGTTGGTGTTGAATTCGTGAGTGGCTTCAGTTGTGTTTCCGGCCTTATTTGCCGCTTCAACTTTTGCCACGGTTTGTCTACCTCCCAAGAGTCTGGAAGCGATGAACAGGCCGATAGACTCGCCTGCTCCTTCAATTCCAATCTCTTTTAGGATGTTAAACAGCCAATTTGGACTCACGTTATCCATATATGCTCCTTGTGGAAGTGACCATTTTTTAGGTGGCCGGTGTTTGTTTTTTGATCTACAGCTATTTGGTATGGGTAAAATATAGCTGTAGGATATGAATTTGGTTGTAAAAGAACAAATAGGCAAGTATCCTTGCCAGAGATAAGCGGGATTTTCCTGCTCAACTCCGACCAGAATAGCTGTAAATTTATTAAATATATTATAGCATAAAACAGTCTATTCTGTCAATAGCAAATATTACCAATAAGTGGCTTATTTAAGATATTTTATCGTATTTATGTACTTCACTACTTTTAAACTGCTTTAAACACACTATATATATCAGTGGGTTGGAGTTTATATACAGTTACTGTTTTTGTAATTTAGTTTTTGGCACAACTTTTGCAGGTGGTAAAGTTTAAATTTTTCTGCTAGCAAACACGCTATTAAGTTAGTAACTTTTTATATATTTGCTATACTGTTCTTATAGCTAATCAAATTTAGAAACAAATAGAACTTACGCGTTTCAGTAAAAGTTATATAAACTCAACTATTTTTCTGAAACCATAAAGGCTTGACTAATTACTTCGTTATTTTGTTCCGGTTTCTCTCGACGTACTTTTAGTACGCTTCTAGAAATCCTTACAAAATGCCTCGTACTTAGTCAATCGCATAAGTTCTAATAAATATATTATGAAAAATAAAATATTTTTGAGTGTTGTACTAGGTGTGTTGTTTTTTGGAACGCTACGACCTATTACGGTACTGGCGCAAGGCTCTGGAAACTTGCCAAACGGCCACTGTGATTTGGAAACAGTAACTTGGTTGGATGCCTCTGGAAACAGTCTTGGTACGGGTAATATTACCGGCCAGCTAAATGCTAATTTTGCTATCAAGGTTAGTTTTCAAACTGATGAAGCAGATTGTTATGGCAAAGGTTTTGCCATTGTAAAAATACAAACACCTACGGTACCTGCGCAGCCTTTGTTGTGCTCGCCATCTCCGGAAATTACTGCTACAAATACGTTCATTGTTTGTGGGTTTCAGGCAACAGAAGCTGGGGCATACAAAGCTTTTGTAGAATTTCATGGGGCAAGCGTGGATACTCTTGCGGTGCAACAGCATTTAACAATTGGAGGTAGCGGTGGCCCAACGCCTACACCAACTCCACCTAGCGGTGGCCCAACGCCTACACCAACTCCAGTTGGGGGCGGGGGAGGCGCTGTTGTTGTAGGTAGTATTTCCAATCCTATTTCTTATGACTCTTTAGGCGCGCTTATTGTTGCAGTTATAAAATTTTTACTAACCATGCTTGGTGCTTTGGCTGTCTTGTTTATAATTATTGGCGCAGTGCGCATGGTAACTTCGCAGGGTAATGAAAAAAATGTTACAGCGGGTAAGCAAACTCTTACATGGGCCGTTATTGGTTTAGTTGTTGCTTTGCTGGCCTTCTCTATAATAGGTTTGGTGCAGAGCGTTTTGGGAAGAAGATAAATAGATTGCTCCGACGCTTTGGTCGGATCCCCGACTGTTACGTCGGGGCAGAATGCAGATTTCAGATTATGTAATCCTAATCTACGGATGCATGCGAATCTGCAAATGACTACGGATAATTTAGGAAACAAAAATGCGAAAAATCTTTAATTGGAAAAAGTTCTTGGCTGGGTTTGCGCTAGTAGTGGTGGCGTTGTTTTTCAGCACCCATATAGCCAGTGCGGCCATTGTTAACTGTGGGAACGGGGACTCCAGCAACATAGAGCAAGCAAACACCTGTTCGTTTTCCGACCTTTTTAGTGCGGCGATTAGTTTAATAAACTATTTTCTTGAAGGGGCTGCGGTTGTGGCAGTTGGCGGTGTAGTTTATGGCGGTTATTTAATGGTAACTTCCGCTGGCAATGCGAGTCACCAAGAAAGTGGTAAGAAAGCCGTAACCAATTCTATGATTGGTTTGGCAATTATTTTACTTGCATTTTTACTTGTAAAGAGTGTATTTACTATTTTAAATTTCAAAGGCGGCAGCCCAATTGAAAATCCAAACGGTGTGTTAAACGGTGGATTTAATTTAATAAACGGTGGTAACACATTAACTCCCACTCCTCCCGGAGGTGGTGGGGGTGGTACGGTTCCAAATGGTACTGCGCAAGAACTCGCTAACCAACTTATTGCTAAAGCTGGTGTTGCGTGTTTTTATCCTCAGCATGTAGGTGGGCATGCAGCAGATGGGGCAACAGCGCGCGACAACATACAACAAACGGCGGCAGGCCAACCAGCTAAACGTAGTAGTTATGGCACTGCTCCTGGTGGAACAGTAGCTTTAGACGCAAGTATGCTACGTGGACTTTTAGCAATATTTTCCGATCCTACAATTGGCACCAGCAATTGCCCTGTCACAGCTTTGGCTGGTAGTTCGCACACTGCTGGTTCGGCGCATTATCAGGGCAAGGCGTTTGATTTAGATAAAATAACTAATCAAGGGGCAGTTATAGAGCTATGTAGTAGGTATGGTGCAAGCTTGGCACAGAACGAGAGCAATCACATACATTGCCAGTGGCCGTAATATTTTCTATCTATATAATTTTATGAAAAAAGTATTTTCGTTGTTTCTTTCTTTGAATTTTTTTGGATTATTTGTGTTTACTGGTTTGGCGCAGGCACAAACGGGAAATCCTTACTCCTGTCCTGAGCCGCGACCAATATTACAGCAAGGTGCGTCCAATCCTGGCACATGCGTACAGGCAGTGCAGTGGTATTTAGACCACAATAATTCTTCTCCTAGTGGTAATTTCGATGCTGCGCTAACCACTGCCGTAAGGGCTTGGCAAACTAGCCACGGTTTAACGCCAGTAGACGGTATAGTTGGGCCAAAAACTTGGTCATCTTTTACTTGCGTGGATTGGGATAATACAACTGGTACATGTAAGGACGCGGGTGCGGGTCCTACACCTTCCGGCGGAACTTCTGCTGACTGCAACAAGGTTGCACAGAATGTTATAAGTTTTAGCGGAGGTACTGGCATAGACCCGTTGGCGGCAAATTGTTATAGTCCAGGACAAGCAATTGCTAAGGCGGTAAATATTGGTTTCACTTTTGCTGCCATACTTGCAGTCCTGTTTATAATTATTGGTGGTTATAGATACATAACTTCGAGAGGTGACGAGAAAAAAGCCGGTACAGGCAAACAAACTATTATTTGGGCTGTGTTGGGTCTTGGATTGGTACTGCTTGCTTATACTGTTGTTGCTATTGTTACTCGGTTAACAACAACGACTTCACTCTTTTAATTGCAAATTTTAGATTTGAGATGAATGTTTGCTCCGACGTTTTAGTTTACACCCCGACTTAACAGTCGGGGTGTTTTTTATGTTGTTCATTTAATAGTTTGTAATTAAACTGGCCTCGTAGCCAAACTTGTGGTATACTATTTGTGCTTTCATAAATCCACTTGTCGTTTACGCGCAAGTAAATAGAAAGGGGGTGAAGAATTTGAAACAAATACTGAAAAAAGCAAATTATTTAGGCCTTGTACAAGTACTCTCGGTGTTCATTCTTATCTTGGCCCCGATAGTTATTTCCGGTTACCATACCGCGCATGCCGCAGGAGCTCTTCCTGAGCCACCAGGACTTGCAGCAGTTCCAGGAATTAACACAAACAAATATACTTTAAACGGTATAATTATCCGCGTTATTACTTGGGTGTTGGCAATTGTTTTGGCTATAGACGTTCTTATGATGATTATTGGCGGATTCCTCTACATTACCTCTGCAGGAAATGAAGACCGCGCCAAAAAGGGACGCACTACAGTTATTAACGCTATTATTGGTCTCGTTATAATTATTTTGGCTTACGTAATTGCCAACATAATTTCCAGCTTCTTTGGTCAAGAACAAATTAGCGCTTAGTTTAATTTTTTGTTTTGTCCGCACTGCGTAAAGATTTCATTTTTACACCAAAATCAACTTCTACCTTTGTTATTGTTGATGATGGTGCATGTCACCAACATAATAGTGTTAGTAACACGCATATGTTTTGGTATAAGAATGTGTTTTGCGCAGTGCGGCTGAACTTTATA
>JAHFJH010000047.1 GCA_023245995.1 Candidatus Doudnabacteria bacterium
AAATATAGCTCGGAGTTTATTAAGCAAAATTTAACAGAGTCTTTAAAGGAGCTAGACTCCCATTTAGGTGCTGTTCCCCGCATTTTAGTTTACCCATATGGGCATTTTACACCAGAATACATAAATATTGCTCAAAGTTTGGGTTTTTCTATGGGTCTTACTACGGCCTTTGGTAAGTACGTAGACCCAAATGATTTAATGCATACCCCGCGTGTTCGTGTGCATGGTACAGAGCCATTAAGCAGATTTGTAGAAATTTTAACAGGCAATAAAAAAACAGCTACGAAATAGCTGTTTTTTTATTAATTTCCACGTACCGCCATAGGCCACCAAGATCTCGATAAAATTTTGCTTTCCAGCTTGGAAGCAGGTGTTTTAACATTTTTTGTATGTCATTTTTACTGCCGTCATCAATTTCTAACAGGGCAGTACCGTTTGGTTTTAGGTGCTTTGGTAGCTGTTTAAAAAATTTGTGATATATGTCCCAGACTTCACCACCGTCGGTTATTGCAATGCGGGGTTCGTATTTTAAATTATTGTAAAGTAGTTCGTACATACCTTGTGGCACGTAGGGGAGGTTTGCAGTTATAACGTCAAATTTTCCACGAATATTATTAAACAAATCACTCTTTATAAATTTCACATCAACTTTGTGTATTTTTGCATTAGTCCTTGCAACCTTTAATGCTTTATTTGATATGTCAGAGGCAGTGATTTTTAGGGTTAAGGGTTTAGGGTTAAGGGCTAAGGCATGAGCAATACTTATTGCGATGCAACCTGATCCAGTGCCAATATCCAACATGCGCAGCTGTGCATTTCGTCTTTTACTATACCCTACACCCTTAACCCTTAGCCCTGTTATGGCGCGCTCAACAAGCCATTCTGTTTCTGGGCGGGGGATGAGCACATGTTTATTAACTTTTAATTTTAGTCCGTAGAAATATTTATCACCAAGTATGTAGGCAAGAGGTATGCCGGATTTGTATTTTTGCAACATTGTTTCTGCGCGCATTATCAGTTTGTTTGTCATTTTTTGGTCAGATAAAAACAGCTGGGTTTTTTCCAAACCTAGTAGGTATGCTAGTATGTCAGTAGCTTCGTTTGAATGATGTTTTTTCAGAAACGCTTGTATTGTCATAGGAGGAACGATGTTGACCGCAAGTCAAATATCAAAAGTTGCAAGAATGCACGCACAGCTTGGCGACCGTGGTGACTGCAGGACCAGTAACCTAGCTCCACCAGCTTCAAGTGCGCTCAAGTCAGGTGAGGCGCCAAAGAGCGGTTCCATCACTATCGAGATGGTCTACGCTATTCGTGTAGATAATGGAGAACGGGCAGTGCTACCCCTGCTAGGTGGGCAGAAACGTTTACCAAACGGTTGGAGGCGAGTTCGTACTCGGCGTAAGTGATAACGGGTTCAGCTAGGTTTTGCAACGCGCGAGTTTCGTAATGGGACTCGCGCTTTAATTTTTATTCAAGGATTCTTTTTTCAGTCGTACGTCTGCTTTTTGTAAGGCTTCAAAAATTAAGTCTAGTTTGCCTTCCATAATGAGACTTATTTGGTTAAAGTTTTCGTTTATTCTGTGGTCTGTAACTCGGTCTTGCGGAAAGTTATAGGTACGAATTTTTTCACTTCTGTCACCAGTGCCAATTTGACTTTGACGGGCGTCTTTTAATTTTTTATCTTCAATTTCTTTGTAGTGACTGGCTACGCGTGCGCGAATAACTGCAAGGGCTTTTTCTTTGTTTTGAGCCTGCGAGCGCTCGTCTTGGCATTGGGCAGTTATGCCGGTTGGCAGGTGGGTTATGCGAATGGCAGAGTAGGTGGTATTTACGCTTTGGCCACCGTGCCCAGAGCTTGTAGTGGCTTCTATTTTTAAGTCTTTAGGGTCTATGCTGTAGTCTGTTTCTTCTATTTCCGGCAGTACGGCTACGGTAATAGTAGAAGTGTGCACGCGGCCGGACTTTTCTGTGTCTGGTACGCGTTGTACTCTGTGCACACCAGATTCGTATTTGAACACGCTATAAGGGCCGGCATCTTGGTTGGCACGACCGGTAATTTCGAAAATTATTTCTTTAAAACCGCCTACTTCGCTTTTGGAGGAGGATACTATGTGCACTTTAAAGTTTCGGCTTTCGGCAAATTTGCCGTAAGCTCTAAATAGTTCTGCTGCAAAAAGGGTGGACTCATCTCCGCCTGCACCCGCCCGCATTTCTACTACTATGTCTTTATTGTCGTACGCGTCTTTAGGTAGTAGCTCGGTTTCTATAGCTTCGGTTAGCTCGTGTGCGGTAATTTGCAGTAGTTTAATTTCTTCTAGCGCCATATTTTTCATTTCCGCATCTTGGCTTTCACCGAGGAGTGTGTTTTCTTCTATTTCTGTTTCTACTTTTTGCAAGTGTTGAATTTTTTCTACAATAGGTAAAAGCGCTGTTTGCCGTTTGCCTAGTTTGGCAAGGTCTACAGCTGAGCCACTCGCTAACAGTTCTGTTAGTTGTTCGTATTCGTCAAGAATTCTTTGAAATGCTACTTGCATGGAAATATTTGGGTGTATAAAAATAATCTTTTTTAGAGTTGGGGGCTTACGCGCGTTTTCTTTATATTGTTTGTGTGAACCTGTATTTAGTATTTATATAATTCTAACACAAAACCACTCCCGTAACTTAGGAATGGTTTTGAGGGTATTGCTAAAAAGTTGTTAAGCTTTGCTACCGCGCACTTTGCGAGGTTTCTTTTCTTTTACAACAGCTTGAGCCTTGGCCGCAAGTTCTTGCTTCTTCTTAAAGCGGTCTACGGTACCCGCGGTGTCTATAAGGTGCTGTTTACCAGTATAGAATGGGTGGCATTGGCTGCAAATTTCTGTGTGCAGTTCTTCTTTAGTAGAGCCGGTTTTCCATGTGGTTTTACAGGAAGAACAAGTGACTACGGCGTCTGTATGATATGTGGGGTGGATAGTGTCTTTCATATAATAAAGTAATATACTTTACATAGTATACGAACTCTTGCCTTTTTGGTCAAGGGATGGTACACTTTAATGCAGAATTTAGAATTTTGAATGAAGAATGAAAGTCAACAGTTGTTCTGCATTCCTACTTCTGCATTCTGCAATTATTAATATGCACACCTCCAATTATCCTCCCCAATTTTTTGGGGGGTGGGGTGGACGCAAAAAGGATAAACATGAACGATATAAGTTTACTTGAGCTCTTAAAGAGCGGTGCACACTTCGGGCACACCACCTCTAGGTGGAACCCAAAAATGAAGCCGTATATTTTTACGGTTCGCAACAATATTCACATATTGGATTTAGCCAAGACTCGCGAGGCTTTGCTTAAGGCAACCAGTTTTGCTAGCGACGTTGCCAGTAAGGGTGGCGTAATATTATTTGTTGGCACTAAGCGCCAGTCTAAGGAAGCAGTACGAAGCGCGGCCATTGCTTGCGGTATGCCGTACGTTACAGCGCGTTGGCTTGGTGGAACATTTACTAATTTTAGAACTATTCAAAAAACCATTCGTAAACTTGAAAAGTTGCAAGAGTTGCAAGTTACCGGACAAATGGAAGTGCAATATACCAAAAAAGAACGCTTATTGCTTTCCCGTGAAATGGTTAAGTTAGAAAAGCTATTTGAAGGTATAAAAGGTTTGAAAAAATTACCTGAAGCTATTTTTGTTGCAGATATTAATCACGATGCAACTACGGTGCGTGAGGCGCGTAAAACAAATGTGCCTGTTATAGGACTCGTAGACAGCAATAGCAACCCGTTGTTTGCAGATTTTCCTATTCCTTGCAATGACGACGCAACTAAGGCAGTGGCTTTGGTCGCTAGTGCTATTGCCGAGAGCATAGTCGAGGGCCGTAATCGCTACAATGCTGCAGCGGTAATAGCGCCATCAGCTACACCAGCTGTAGAAGCATCTGTTGAAACACAAACCGCGTAACTGAATTTAGAAATTGGAATTATGAATTTTGATATTGCGTGTTTAGCGCGGTATTCATTCTCATAATTCATTATTCACTATTCATTATTTTATTTAAAACAATGACAAACGATTTAGTAAAAGAACTTAGAGAGCTTACAGGTGCAGGCATTTTAGACGTTAAAGAAGCACTTGATGCTACCGGTGGCGATAAAGACTTGGCAGTTGAGCATTTGCGTAAAAAGGGTGCTATTAAGCTGTCTAAAAAAGCAGATAGAGTAGCTAAAGAAGGTGTTATAGAGAGTTACATCCATGGTGGACGCATTGGTGTTTTGGTGGAGCTTAATTGCGAAACAGACTTTGTTGCCAGAACAGACGATTTTAAAAATTTAGCGAAAGAGCTGGCTTTACACATAGCGGCCAGTAACCCGCTTTATGTTTCTATTGGCGATGTCCCTGCAGAGGTAGTGGAAAAAGAGCAGGAGATATACAAAGAGCAGACGCAAGGTAAACCAGACGATATTGTAGAAAAAATGATAAGCGGACGCTTGCAAAAGTATTACGAAGAGGTCTGCTTGCTTGAACAGCCGTTTGTAAAAGATCCGGGTACAAAAGTGCAGGATTTAATTAACAGTGCTGTTGCCAAAATGGGTGAAAATGTACAAGTGCGTCGTTTTGCTCGTTTTGTTCTTGGAAACTAAATTAATTGCAGATTGTAGATTTTAGATTGCATATTGTCATGCATTGCAAATCTGCAATCGTCAATCATCAATCTGAAATAAAATATGTCCGCATACGTCCTGCCAAATATAATATTATTTGTGGCCATTGTTGGCGTAATCGCTATAGTTGCTAGACGTTTGCCAGAGGGTGTGCGCAAGGCAGAAGATGCAGCGCGTTCAGGATTGGACAAAGCAGAGCCCGCTTGGGGTCGTTGGTGGTTTTTAGCTTTAGGACTTGCTAGAAAGACATGGCGCTTCATTTTAGAAGCTAAGGGTTTGCATGACCCGCTGGCTTCTCGTTTTCGCATGCGCCAGTTGCTTGCTGCAAACAAAAAGAAGGTTCGTTCGCGAACGTCTAAGGTGAATAAGCAACCAGAACAGGTTGCTTCATCTACTCCTGAGGCGGTAAAGGTTGTTACAACAGAACAACGCCCAGCATTAAAAAGAACGTCCATGCCTCGCGTAACAACAGTACACGAGTCTCCTTTGGTCGTGCATGAAGAGCCAAAATACCCAAGCCCGGAAGAGTCGCGTGTTGCTGAAGAAGCAATGCATACGGCTAAACAACTTTTAGACGAAAAAAAGTATTATGAAGCAAGAAAAGTTTTAGAGCATTTAGAAAAAGAGCTTGCTTATAGTCCAGTATTTTGGGCGCGTTTAGGTTTTGCCCAATATAACCTAGGTGTGTACGGCGAGGCTATACGTTGCTACGAAAAGTCCTTAACACTTGATTCAAATCAGCCAAACAGGTATTATAATCTAGCTTTAGCCTACGAGTCGGCCAAAAACCGTCCACAAGCCCTTGTAATGCTAAATAAGGCCATAGAGCTTTCTGGCTCCAACCCTAAGTTTGAACAAACCAGACAGGCACTTTTGAGTTAGGTATTAGTTGTTAGATAATATTCTAGTCCACGCGCCGTTGTAGCTCAGTTGGTAGAGCATCTCCATGGTAA
>JAHFJH010000017.1 GCA_023245995.1 Candidatus Doudnabacteria bacterium
AATTATGGATTTATTGTATAATAGTGAGGCAAATTCGTCTAATATTGCCCGGTAGCCAAGTGGTAAGGCAGAGGACTCTGAATCCTCCATCCGAAGGTTCGAATCCTTCCCGGGCAGCCATTCCTAAAAATTTGATTTTTTGATGTTGTAAAAGAGTTGAAGCGGCCGCAATCCTATATTTCCCCCATTAAATAGCGGAAATATAGGATTGCTGTTTTAGAAATTAAAAGGTTCGTAAATATACAAAAAAATTGATTATTTTATTTTTGACTAAATATGAAACTAGATACAAAAACTATAGTTGAGAGTTTACATAAAATTATGTGCTCTTCAACAAGCACTCAAGCTGACGCAAGAGTTGAGAATAATGATTACTTTAAGAGGCGTGTACTTGATTTTAAAGCAGAAATTGAATTCGAGAAACTCATTGAAAATTATAAAAACATTCAATTTCTTGAAGGTGGGCAGCTCATATCTAAAGCACTTTCAGGATCAGCTATTGATTCGAATAAATTTATATATACGACGCTCTCTTACAATAAACCAGACAAGTATTTAGAAGTATATAAATCTATTTCAAATTGGTCAGATGTTGGAGAAATGTTTTATTTGGAGATAAATGATAATTGGACATATGATGAACTGCAAGTCAAAGATGCATCTACGTCTTCAAAAAGATCAGAAAATATACTTAAACCTAGTTGCATTTTTTGGGCTTTTAATAAAAATAAGTCAATTTTTGAAAAGCACCATGAACAAAATTACGAATGCATCCTTAAAGGTTTTAAAAATTCAGGAAGAGAGCCGTCCGTTTTCCCTTTAAGAAAACGTGAACAGTTTGATTATTTTTTGAATTACGACATCGATATACTAAAAAAAATATACGCTACAAGATATTTTCTCGATGTAGTATTAAGAAAAGCTAGCAAAAGAAAAATTATAGATTTCGATGGTTTTCTAAAATACAAGCAAACTTTATCGCTAATTGAAATAAAAGAAAAAACACCAATCCTTAGTGAAAAAGATCCACTAGATCAAATGCAGTGGAAATATGGATGGGATTCAAGAAGAATTTTGTGGTATTTATATTTTTCGAGCAAAGTCAATATACCGATTATTTACAATATTCGACGTATCAATAATATAATTGAAAGAAAATTTATCCAATGGGATTCTATTACGATTGATGCATTTCTTTCTGGATCCGACTGGTCAAAAGGCAGAGGTGGAGGGGGCGGAGAAGATACTATGCTTGCCCCTTACCTTTTCTTTAAAAGAGCAGAAGAAATACTTGAAAAACTTAATCAATAACTGCAATTTGTTTGTTTGTCGCTAACACCTTACCAAGGCTAACTTTTTTTATCCTTTCAATATCGACTCTACTTAATTCATCTAAAGATCTTTTTTCTAATTGATTCAAGGATTTCAAAATCTGCTGCGCCAGTGCTGCAATTACGGGCACAGCAACACTATTGCCAAATTGCTTATATGCTTGTGCATCACTGACTGGTATTTTGAATGAATCATCAAATCCTTGTAGCCTAGCAGCTTCTCTTGGGGTGAGTTTTCTCGGATTTTTACCCTTTTGCTCAATGAGAATTTCTGAACCATCTTTGTAATATCTTGCAGATATAGTACTTGTGTACTCTGAGTTTTCATTAAACAAAGAATATCCAAAACCATTTCCTTTTTCCCTATGTTCTTTTTTTCTTCTCTGGTGCCCAGCCCATAACCTATCTGATATTGTATATTTAGGATCTACTTTTTTTTCAAGAATATTCCCAAGACGAGTTTTCATAGCTAAAGGTTCAGGAAAAGTAAAATTAGTTTTTCCTAAAAATCCTATTATATATATACGTTCTCTATTCTGAGGAACACCAAAGTCTTTTGCGTTGAGAACTTTAGAATAAACTTCGTAACCAAGTTGCTCAAGAATATTATTTATTGTTTCGAAAGTCCTTCCGCTGTCATGGCTCTTAAATCGTTTAACATTTTCTAGAAAAACCACCCTAGGTCTATGGTATTCAAGAATTTTAGCTATATCAAAAAATAGCGTACCTCTTGTATCTGCAAGTCCAAGTTTTTTTCCCGCTTGAGAAAATGGTTGACAAGGGAAACCGGCGAGCAAGATATCAAAGGGCGATATTTCTTCGGGCCTAAACTTCGTTATATCTCCAAATGGAGTTTCGTTAAAATTTGCAAGATAGGTTTTTTTTGCTGATTCGTCCCACTCTGAACTAAAAACTGACTTCGTCCCAATCGTTTCAAAACCTTTCCTAATTCCACCTATCCCAGCGAATAGATCAATAATTCTAAGAAATTTTTGTTGTGAAACGGTCCCCTCTTTGTTAATACTTTCATTAATATTTCTTACTATTTGGACAACCACACCTCTAACTTCAACTTCTTTTCTATAAAAAGGAAGCATGTTTTGATTTCTAGGCTCAAGACGGAATCCTTTTTTGTCACGATAAAACTTTTTTAGCGTAGCTTGATTTTCATCAATTATTGCTACAACAGTTTGGCCATCTTCTACCACGTCTTGTTTTCTTATGACCACAATATCTCCTTCAAAAATTCCATCATCAATCATGCTATTTCCAACAACACGGAGAGCATAGTAATCTTTAGAATTCTTAATATTGGGATTAACTATTGATATAGTGTCCTGTCTATCTTCTATAGCCTCAATTGGCTGGCCAGCTGCGATGGTTCCTAAAATTGGAATATCAAAAATATATTTAATATCTTTTTTAGGTGAAATATTTCTAGATAAATTTTGAGATTTTGAAAGATACCCTTTTTCTTTCAAATAGTGAACGTGTTCGTGTATTGTTGAAATTGCTTTAAGCTTTAACTTATTTCTTATCTCCTCAAGTGTTGGCGACAGACCGTTCTCAGCGATATAGGTATTAATAAAATCAAACACCTGTTTTTGTTTTTTTGTAAGATTTGACATGTTGCTATAAAAACTTTTTTACGATATATTTATATTATAACCGAAAATAAACCGAAACTTAAGGGTAGGTTATCCACATATGAATAAGGAACAAAAAGTTTAATATCCATTGCGAAGAGCACATTTGCCAACGTAATATTTATGCCCATAGGAACAATTGTAAATACTGTAGCGGTAATAGTGGGGAGCTTGCTTGGGTTATTGCTCCACGAAAACTTACCGGAAAAAATAAAAACTATAGTCTTTCAGGCTTTAGGGCTTTGCACGCTAGTTATAGGCATGCAAATGGCACTAAAGGCGCAAAACTTGCTTGTGCTTATTTTTAGCTTGCTCATAGGCGGTATAATTGGCGAGTTTATAAACCTAGACGGTTTAGTAGAAAGGCTTTCCAACTTTTTTAAAACAAAAATAAAGTCAAAGGACGAAAAATTTACCGAAGGCTTAGTGACTGCGTTCCTTATTTTCTGTGTAGGCTCCATGACCATAGTTGGCGCTATAAACGAAGGCTTAAAAGCAGACCGCACACTACTTTATACCAAATCCATTTTAGATGGGTTCACCTCCATAGCATTAGCCTCCACCTTTGGCGTAGGAGTTCTATTTTCCGCCATTCCCCTGCTAATTTTTCAAGGTGGCATAACGCTCCTAGCTTTGCAGTTTCAGCATTTCTTTTCTACTGCAATTATTGCCCAACTTACCGCAACTGGAGGAGTGCTTATTTTGGGCATAGGTTTTAACATGCTGGACATAAAAAAAATAAAAGTCACCAACCTTCTTCCAGCGCTTATTGTAGTAGCCCTGCTTACACTACTAATTAAATAAATTCCCATATCTCTAATTCGAGCGAATAGGCGAAGAGTTTATAAACAAAATGCAAAAGATTTGGTTTAAAAGAAAAAGTTACGGATGGGGCTGGTACCCAAGCAGTTGGCAGGGCTGGCTTGTCGTTTTACTGTTTATTCTGTTACATACAATAAATATACTAAAATTCTTAGCCATAACTAACCCAACCCGTAGCGTGTTACTTTGGTTTTTTATGAAAGTTATAGTGCTAGTAGTAGCCGTTATATATATTTGCTACGAAACTGGCGAAACTCCACGCTGGCAGTGGGGCAAGCAAAAAACACTCAATAAAAGCTAGTATTTACCCCGATCACACTTAATGTTTGCAGAACGCATATACAAATGATACGATAAAAATACTATGTCAGATAATAACTATCAACCAATTTTTGATTATATGGACGAAAGGTTTTCCAAAGTGGAAAACCAGCTTGGTGAAATACAACAAGGACTGGGTGGACTACAAACATCTGTAGACGGTCTCACAAAAATTGTTAGGGATTTTCAAGACGAGCGCATACTTCTAGTAGGTATATTGGAAGCGTGAGCCAAACAGGTCTCCATAAAAGTAGGAATTCCGCTCCCTCAAGGAATACTTTCGGACTAAATCGCCCATAAGGCGATTTTTTGATACTATATATACATGCGATATGTAATATTTGTAGCCATACTTGTGTTGGTGTATGTTGTGTGTGCTTACGCCCGCATACAGTACCAGTACAAACACGCAAACAACCCGAGTATAAAACAAACCGGTTCAACACTTGGAGCAGGCCCGGAACTTAGGTACATAGCAGCCGGAGACAGCACTGCAGTGGGTGAAGGCGCGTCCTCTGTAGAACAAACCTACGCATACAACATAGCCAAGTCGCTTTCTTCTAGGTACAACGTAACCTATGAAAATATTGCAAAAGGTGGTGCAAAAACCGAGGATGTTATAGCAACGCAACTGGAAAAAATAATTGCCTTTAACCCAGACGTAGTAACTATTTCAGTGGGTGCCAATGACGCAACTCATTTACGTTCAAGCCAAAGTATTTTAAGAAATTACAAAACAATTATTGATACACTGACCGAAAAAACTCACGCAAAAATTTATATTACCAACATAGCAAACTTTTATGGCGCTACCCTGCTCCCCGCTTGGTACATACAGCTTATAGAACAACGTTCTGCCAAGCTAAACCCGGAAATTTTAAAACTTAACAACGGCAACGACAGAGTACATATAATAGACATTCACGATTTCGGCTGGAGCAACTACCCAGACCGCGCACTCACCTACTCCCTCGACCATTTTCACCCAAGCGACCTTGGCTACCAAAACTGGGCCAACGCGTTTTTGTGTCGCATGGACTAACTAAAATGCCAAATACAGAAACAATTACAGAAAAAGGAGTGGTAATAAAACGCACAAGAAACGGACTGGGCATATGCGCAACAAAAAAGTTTAAAAAAAGCGCTGTTTTGTTTCAAGTAAAGGGACGCGTGTACAACTACAAAACCATAAACAAAATTAGTGGTACTTTTCAAGACAACACATTTCGTTTTGGCCAAGAAACCTACCTAAGCCCAGCGGGTTACATTGGCGACTTTTTAAACCACTCTTGTAAACCTAACTCAGCGGTAAAGAAACTTCTGGGCAAGTTGTACATATGGGCAATAACAGATATTGCAAAAGGCGAAGAAGTAACTATAGACTACTCTACTACACTGGCAAGCGACGACATTTGGACCATGCGTTGCAATTGTGGACAAGGGGAATGTAGAAAACTTATTAAGCGCTTTAACACTTTGCCAAAAAGTTTACAACAAGAATATATAGCCAAAAATATAGTTCCTACATACATACTGCGTATGTAGGGACATTATACTCGATTGACAACACCACTTACGTCTGGTATTGTACCTACAATACACATACATCCTACTTGTAGGAAAAGCAACATATGAAACCCATGTTAAAACCTGCCAAAACCCAGCACCAATTTTACGGAACAACTACACTCGGAGAAAAAGGACAAACGGTTATTCCTGCAGAAGCCCGAATAGCCCTAGGACTCAAAAAAGGAGAAAAACTTCTTGTGTTTAGCATGGGCAAAGACATGCTAACGCTAGTTAAATTTGCTAACGTCAAAGAGTTCGCAGAACGCTTGGAGAGCAAACTCAAAGAACTAAAAACTATTATTAAACATAATAAAAGAAAGTAAACTATATATGTCCGCATTTAAGACTATATACCCCACCATACCTGTAACCGACTTAGCACGCGCTAGACAATTTTACGAAAATGTCCTAGGCCTAGAAATTTTAGAAGAAGTTTTGCAAGGCGTTGCCTACAAAGTTGGTGAGCACAGTCAGCTGTACATTTACCCACGCGCCGCTTCTAAAGCAGACCATACACTAGCTGGCTTCAGAGTAGACGACATAGAAAAAACCGTGGACGACCTTGCTGCCAGAGGCGTAAGCTTTGAACATTACGACTATGAAACACTAAAAACAGATGCACGCGGTATAGCCACCACTCCCCCAGTTAAAGCCGCTTGGTTCCGCGACCCAGACGGCAACATTATTGGCATAACTGAACACATGTAAATAGAACTTAGAAAGATTATGAACCAAACTAAAGAAGACCACCCACTGACTAAGTACATAGCCGAAGCAAGCAAGCAAGGCTTAAGCAAAGCGCAAATTATAAAAACTCTTACAGACGAGGGTTGGCGCATAAACGATATTTTAGATGTTATTTTAGAGCGAATATTGCCTGAGGACGTTAAAGTGCAAGAAGTAGCTCCTGCACAGGACGCAATTATTTCTGTTCGGAGCATTCGCAAGTCGTACGGCAAAGTAGCCGCGCTAGACAACATTTCCTTAGACGTGCCACGCGGAAGTGTACTTGGCCTGCTTGGCCCAAACGGCGCTGGTAAAACCACACTCGTACGTGTGCTTACAACACTATTAAAACCAGACAGTGGTACTGCCATTGTGTCTGGAATAAATGTTGCAGAAAATCCAAGTCTTGTGCGTAACCACATAGGACTTGCCGGCCAATACGCAGCCATAGACGAAAACTTAACCGGCAAAGAAAACTTAGAACTGGTTGGTAAGCTCTACCACTTAGCACCAGAGGTTATAGTTGCACGCACCCAAGACTTACTTGAACGCTTCTCTTTAGTAGATGCTGCAAACCGCACTGCCAAAACTTATTCCGGCGGTATGCGAAGACGTTTGGACTTGGCCGCAAGTCTTGTTGGCGAACCAGAAATTTTATTTTTAGACGAACCAACAACAGGCCTAGACCCAAGGAGTCGTTCGGAACTTTGGGAAGTTATAGAAGGCCTCGTTAAAGACGGCACCACGGTTTTACTAACTACTCAGTACTTGGAAGAGGCGGATTACTTAGCCGATAATATAATAATGATAGACCATGGCAAAGTCATAGCCCAAGGCACGGCGCGTGAACTTAAAGCGCAAATCGGTGGTGGTGTAGTAGAACTACACTTAAGCGACAAACGTAGAATGACCGAAGCTACACAGCTACTACAAGGAGTAGGTGCAGAGCCTGCACACGTAGACGAAGTTTCCGGTCACATTACCATTCCTGTAGAGGACGGTGCAAAAACTTTAGTAGAAGCCGTGCGCCTGCTGTACACAGCAGGGTTAGAGCTCGCAGACATAGAACTGCGAAAACCGACACTAGATGAAGTGTTTCTTAAACTAACCGAAAAAGGAGCGTCCAATGACAAATAATCTTACAGCCAGCAAAGAACACATAGCCAAACAAGGTGTATTTTGGATATTGTCCGATATTATGGCCATGACCAAACGAAATCTGGTCCGCTACATTCGCCTACCCCAACTGTTAATTTTTTCAACCATTCAGCCGGTAATGTTTTTGTTACTGTTCGCATATGTTTTTGGTGGTGCTATTAAAACTCCCGGCAACAGCTACATTAACTATCTTATTCCCGGCATCATAGTACAAACAGTTATTTTTGGAGCCATGCAAACTGGTGTAGGCTTAGCCGACGACCTTTCTAAGGGTTTAATTGATAGGTTTAGAAGCCTCCCAATGGCCAGAAGCGCAGTGCTCGCGGGTAGAACAATTGCCGACAGTATACGAAATATTTTTGTAGTCTTACTCATGAGTGGCGTAGGGTACTTAATTGGCTTCCGCGTACACCAGCCCTTAAGCCATCAATTACTCGCGCTCGGGCTAACCATACTATTTGGTTTCTCCTTCTCTTGGATTTCCGCGACCATAGGCATGTTGGTTAAAAGCGTAGAAACAGCACAGGTCGCAGGGTTTATTTGGGTGTTTCCATTAGTCTTTGCTAGCTCCATTTTTGTGCCCGTTGCAAGCATGCCCAACTGGCTACAGACTTGGGCCAAAATTAGTCCTATAACTGTTACCGTAAATAGTGTTCGTGCGCTAGTGCTTGGCGGGGACGTTACTCCTGCACTTTGGCACTCATTTATGTGGATGGCCGCCATACTTATTATTTTCGTTCCACTGGCTGTAAACCGTTACCGCCGATCTACATAACGTACTCTCAAAACTTCGCCCGTTGGGCGATTTTTTGATATGCTATTTCTATGCAAAAAACGATACAAGAAATTACCGCTAGGTTGGAGCAAGCCACCACTGACCAAATATTCCCTGGCTGTGTTGTTGGTATTGTACATAAAGATGGCAGTAAAAACATTGTTTCGACTGGTTTCCACACTTACGAGATGCAGGCTCAAGCCGTGCAAGACAATAGCATATTTGACGTTGCATCTCTTACTAAGTCCATACCCACAGCGAGTCTCGCCCTTAAAGCTATAGAAGAAGGAAAATTAAAGATTGAGGATAAGGTTTGCGATTACTTACCTGCATTACAAAATGCACATCGTAACGAAATACTAGTCAAACATTTACTAACTTTCACCATACTACTAGACCTAAAGGCACCTTTGTCGTCTCATAAACACGAAACGCCGGATGCTATTTTAGAGCTCATACACACTTCTGAACTCAAAGCTGCGCCAGGCGCCATATACGCTTACTCAAATAGTCCAAGCATTCTCTTGGGGCTAATAGTAGAAAAAGTTTATAATAAACCGCTAGACATTTTAGCCAATAAATTCTTTTTTCAACCACTTGGCATGAAAGACTCAAGCTTTACACCAACAAATAAAGCCAGAATTGTACCAACGGAAATAGACGAAGAACGCGGAGGGTTACTACATGGCACGGTGCACGACGAATCTGCATATGCGTTACAAAAACAATTCGTTCCGGGCAATGCTGGACTTTTTACAACCGTACCAGACTTACTAATCTTTTTAGAAATGCTACTTAACCAAGGCATACTCCACGGCAAACAATATTTTAAGCCGGAAACAGTGCGACTTATGCACACCAATCAAATTGCGAACATTGGCCAAAGCACTGGGCTTGGCTGGGAGTTAAATCAGCCAAGGTATATGGGAAAGTTTGCAGATGAAAACACTTTCGGTAAAACCGGTTTCACCGGTTGTCTAGTAATTTGCAATATTCAAAAAGGCATTGCTTTTGCCATGCTATCAAATTACGTACACCCAAAACGAAAGCCAGACGCCACACTCATAAATCAAGTTCGCAGTGATATCGCAAATATAATTCTTAGATAATATATTATGGAACAAAAGCACAAAGAGAAACTACTAGCGCGAGTTAAAAAGTTACATACGCTATATAAAACTGGAAAAATAAAAACCCTTGCCAAACACGAAGTAAATCCAGGATTAGAAACGTCCAGTAGAGAACAATATCTATACTTCACCTTGCCACCATGTCTAAACTTCCAACGTAACTCACCTGCGATGTGGGCTTCGGCTCTTAAAACTTTCCAAGACTCAAAGACTAATTATTTATTTTTTCCGGAAAAAGTAGTCACTAAAAAGAGAGCGACCATACAAGCGGACTTAATTAAACACAAGCTCGCGCTACAGCAAAATAAACACACAGATATTTGGATTACAATCTCGACAGCCCTGCATAGACACTATAATAGTGACCCTCGGGAACTACTAAAGACTGGAAATTATAACATACCAGAAATACTCACACTGCTCCAACAAACTCAACGCAAAGACTTTCCTTATATTTCTGGACCAAAACTGTCTAATTACTGGCTATATATTTTAAGTCACTTTACAGATGCAAAGTTTAAAAACATGCAAGAGATTTCCATTATTCCCGATACCCACGTACTTAATTGCACCATACATTTAGGCATGGCGAAACCTGGCGTTTCGCCTATTGAAGCCGCAAAACTCTGGAAAGATTTACTTCATAATTCTGGCATTACACCAGCAGAAATGCACGCAGTTCTTTGGAACTGGAGTCGGGATAATTTTCAACCAGCGGTATAGCAATGAGTCTGTTAGTTAAGATTGATAAATAAAAGACAGACTAAGTGAAAGCCATAGGCCATACCTTATTGCCGTTACCTCCGTCTAAAGTATGTGAATTGTTACTATGCTAAACTTAATATATGCAAATACTAGAACTTGGACATGTGGTTTTGTATGTAACAAACTTAGAACTTGTAGCAAATTTTTATCGCGACACTTTAGGTTTTAGGGAAATACATAGAGAAAGCCAAATAGCCTTGTTCTCCTCTGGCCGTACCCACCACGAAATGTTGCTAATTGAGATAGGCGGAACGCCAAAACCGCAACACATTCCTGAACCTGGTCTGTACCATATTGGTTTTAAAGTAGCTAACTCTCACGAGGAGTTAAAAGTAATATATAAAGAACTTATAAATAATCGCGTACCAATTTTAGGCCTCACAGACCATGGCGTTACTCACAGCATTTACATAACAGACCCAGACGGCAACGAGCTAGAGCTATACGCAGATGTATCAGACGCTTGGAAAACCGACCCTACGGCTGTTCTCTCACCTCCCCAACCACTAAGTTTAGATTGATAACATGATTTTTAAATTCTGTTTTTTAAAAAATTGAAAATTATAAATTAAAAATTAATACTAATTAATACCATGAATAAAAAAGTTGGAATAATTGTTGGAGTAGTTGTGGTTGTCGCACTTATAGCGTTTTTCGCTACGCGCACCAAAAAAACTGACGAAAATAAAAGCACCACTACGCAAACTCAAAGCAACGAAGTAAAAAGTTCCTCCGAATCCGCCTCTCTTAAAAGCCTACTTGCCACAGGTGGTAGTAAAACTTGTACGTTTAGCAACACAGAAGCAGGCGCAACAAGCCAAGGCACTGTTTATTTAAGTTCGGGTAAAATGCGTGGCGACTTTTCTAGCACAGTTAATGGAGCTACGCAGGCAAACCACATGATAACCGACGGACAAACCAGTTATGTATGGATGGACGGCCAAAAGTCTGGCTTTAAAATGAGCTTCGCCAGCACCGAAACTGGAAACAATGCTCAAAGCCAGTCAAGCGTGGACACAAACAAAAATATGAACTTCTCATGTAATAACTGGGCCGGTGACCAAAGTAAATTTTCACTACCAAGCGATGTAGAATTTTCGGCTATAACTACAATGTTAGAAATGCCCAAGCCTAGCATGTCGGGTGGCATGCAGGACGTCTCAAAAGCATGTGACCAGCTTCCAGAACCAGCCAAAGCTCAGTGTCTTGCCGCACTAGAAAAATAACCCTTCTAAAATCCCGCCACTAGGCGGGATTTTGTTATACTAAAAGTGCATGCATAATTAATTTAAAAATTATGGCACACAAAAGACCAAGCACAAAAATGTTCTTACGGTTCATAGTTAGAACAATTATTTTTACGCTGCTGCTTATTCCCCTACTGCTTATTGGCCGAGTAATTTTGGTTTTCTCTGCACTTCTAACCTCTCATACTTTGCAACCCCTTATGCAAAATATAGACAGCATAACCATACCAACATTCTGGCGGCTCCGTGCCTTAGCATTGTCTGAAAGCGTAAATAGCATTCCATACAAACACGGATGGGATTTATGCTTAGCGATTGTTTTGTCTTTATTTTTGGCCTATTATTTCCGAAATAAATCATCTTAAAATACAAATTTCCCAATTAGGCGAATATGATATATTTTGCTACAATACTGAGGTTATTAGTAGAAAGATCTAAAAAGTATGCAAAATAAACGAGTTTCCCTATTTGGCATTTGGGTTGTTTTAGCGGCCATATCTACTGTGCTAGTTGGACTGGTATATGCAACAGTACAGCAAAATTATCGCCAAAACGCCAACGACCCACAAATAGAAATTACCCAAGAAATTAGCGGGGCTATAGCAAAGGGCGCACCAATAGACCAAATTATTCCACCGGGAGCGAACAGCACCGACATAAAAACCAGCCTATCTGCATTTGCCATGATTTTCGACAAGGATGGCAAGGTAACCGGCTCGTCTGCCAAGCTAAACGACAAAGACCCAGTACCACCCAAAGCTGTCTTAGAGTCTTCTAAAAAGAAAGGCCGAAGCCTACTAACTTGGGAACCAGAAGCAGGTACGCGTATTGCGGCTGTTATAGTTCCAGTAAAAAGTGGCGACACGGACGCATATGTACTTGCTGGACGCAACATTCGCGAAGTTGAAAAACGCGAAAACCAGCTTGCACTACTTTGCCTACTTGGCTGGGGTGTGTTGCTTATTTTAAGCGCCCTGTTAGCACTGTCCCTTTCCATGTTTATTCGTGGCAATTCGGAAACAACTACAACTGAAGAAGTGGTTATAATTGAAGAAACTACCCCTACCACAGACCCTATACTGTAAACTGAAAGTTTTGAACGCTCACATTTTGTGGGCGTTTTTATTTATTCATTTGCCAAAAACTTGATATACTACTAACAGAGAACTTAAAGTATATTTCCATGCATAAAGACCGACACATAAAAAAAATTCACGTAGTACTCCCGCCAAAAAATAGCGCGCTTGCAAAAAGCCACTCAGGCGAGAAAATTAACAAAAGAACGCTAGATAAACTCATGAATGTGCAGGAACACCTCTTCTCGCCTGCAAGGCTATGGCGCATAGCCGCTGAGTTTATGTCCGGATTCAGGTTTATAAGCCAGTTCGACCATGCTGTTAGCATTTTTGGTTCCGCTCGCTGGGGCGCTGAACACAGTGTTTACCGTGACGCCCAAAAGCTGGCATATTTACTGGCCAAAGAAGGTTTTGCTGTAGTTACAGGTGGTGGCCCAGGCATTATGGAAGCAGCCAACAAAGGCGCAAAAGAAGCAGGCGGCAAGTCGGTAGGCTTAAACATACAGCTTCCAACTGAACAACGCATAAACCGGTACGTAAACGAAAGCGAGTCATTCCACTATTTTTTCACTCGTAAAGTTATGCTTGCGTCTGTCTCACAAATTTATATTTATTTTCCCGGTGGGTTTGGTACTTTAGATGAATTTTTTGAAATACTAACGCTTATTCAGACCAAAAAGATTAGCGGGGTCTACATTGTGCTTGTTGACACAGACTACTGGAAACCACTCTTAGGTTGGATTAAAAATAATGTTCTAAAAATACACAAAGAAGTCTCAGACGAAGACATAGAGCTATACCACTTAGTAGAACACGCGGAAGCAGCCTACCACTATATAAATAAATTAGTAAAGAACGGCGCATTCCAAACCCCTCGTGCGATTGACTTAGAACACAATCCAGCCGGCGTACAAATGTCCAACTACGGGCCTGCACATCTTCCACCTATTAAATCTGTAAAAAATGCCAGCACAAAACATAAGCCTAGAAAAAGCAAAACAAGATAAGTTATTTTATTTTGTTGCCAATGTCATCCCCTACCGCCCAAGCGACGGCAGATGCCTAATACTGAAACGACATGAACGAGAGGTCGTGCATGCAGGCAAGTGGGCCGCACCCGGTGGCAAACTGGAGTGGAAAGACCTTAACTTAGAGCACCCAACCCGAATGAACGGCGATGTTTTTGACTTCGAAGGCGCAGTGGAAGATTTACTAAAACGCGAAACCAAAGAAGAAGCAGGTATAGAAATAGAGTCAAAACTCACATACATAAATAGCGTCGCGTTTGTAAGGCCAGACGGCATTCCGGTAGTTATGCTTAAGTTTGCAGCGCGTTTTGTAAGCGGTGAAGTGGTCTTAGAAGCAGACAGTTTTACCGAGTATACATGGGTCAACTCAGACGAGGTAACACAGTACGACTGCATTTCGGGTATACAAGAAGAAATTAGCCAAACAATAAAACTTTTTAGCACACAAAAATAATGGCCTTTCACGAATACTACAAACGGTCAATTTTAAAATCTATTACCTATAGGTTTATAATTATACTTTCCGACGGTCTTATAATTTTTGCCATAACTCACCGCTACGACACCACGGCTCAAGTTATAGTCTTTTCCAATATAGCAAGTACAATTATGTACTTTGCCCATGAACGTTTTTGGGACAACATACATTGGGGCAAGTCACGCAGTACAAAGTAAAAAATATCAAGATAACACAATATAACAAGATATCAGAACAGTAAAGTATTTATCTTACCGTTTGTTAGCTTGTTATTTTGTTATGTTGATATATTGATATTGTGTTATCTTGATCCTGTATTACTTATTATTTACAGGTCTTGTCGGTGGAACATTATAATACGATAACAAAAATCTGGCTATTTCACCCCATGCCGGCGCCGCTGTACTTTCCGCAAACTGCACAGTACGCGGATGGTTAACGCGCACCAGCATTACAAATTTTGGATTCTCTACTGGGGCAAATCCCACAAAAGTACCAATGTTGTTGTTTGGGTCGTACCCTCCACCACCCTTTTTTACCACCTGTGCAGTACCTGTCTTACCTGCCACATAATAACCAGAAACTTTTGCCTTTTTACCATGGCCGTTTTCCACCACGCTTACTAACATAGCCGAAAGAGTTGTTGCTGTTTTTTGAGTTATGACTGGGCTTGAAAAAATTGGCGTAGTTTCTATAGTTTTACCCTCTGGGGTAATTTCAGCCCCCACAACATAAGGTGTCGGCAACCTACCACCGTTGGCTATAGCAGCATACGCGCGCAACATTTGTATAGGAGTTACAGAAATCCCTTGGCCAAAACTTGCGGTGTCAAAATTAACTTCTATTGCGCCTTTTAAGTTATTCATATTACCGGTAGCCTCCGGCAAATCTACTCCCGTAGTCTGACCAAACCCAAACTTTTTTACGTAATCCAAAAATGTAGAATTTCCAATCTTTTCTTTAACAAAAATAACTCCGGTATTTAAAGACTGTTCAAGCACTTGCGTCATAGTTTGCACCCCATGAGCTTTATTGTCGGAATTCTTAATGGTATAACCGTCAACCACAACCTGCCCAGAGTCTGTATAGGTTGTGTCGGGTGTAACAACACCTGTGTCAAGACCAGCTGCCATAGTTACAGCTTTAAAGACAGATCCAGGCTCATAGTTTCCGGAAGTGCAAAGGTTACTAAAGACAGACAAATCTTTTACTTGCGCATAAAGGTTGGGGTCAAATGAGGGATCGGTGGCCATTGCCAAAATGCGACCTGTTTTTGGGTCCATAACCACAACACACCCACCGTCTGCCAAGTTTGTTTCTACAGCCTTCTTCAATACTTGCTCTACCTCTAGTTGTATAGACTTATCTATTGTTAACAATAATTGGTTCCCATTTTTTGCAGGTAAAAAGTCCGCTTGATTTCCAAAAAACCAGCGGTTGGCACCTCCTGAAGAAATTTTACCTGCAGTTCCTGCTAGCACCTTATCGTACTGACGCTCAAGGCCGTAAACTCCAAGTGGGTTTACTCCGCCATCGGCTTTATACCCAAGAAAACCCACCACATGGCTTAAAAACTGATGTTCGGGGTAATAACGCACAGTTTCCGTGTCGAAGTGTATACCGGACAGACCTGCCGATTTTATAGCATCCTGCTCTTTCTCCAGTAAACGATGTTTTATTACTACGTAAACCTTTGTTTTATTGGACAATTTTAGTAACAAATCTGCCTCGTCCAAACTTAAAATACCAGCTAGCACATGTGCAACATTTGCCGGATTGCTAATCTCTTTAGGTGAAGCATACACCAGAGGTGCGGCAATGTTAGTTGCAACAGGAATACTTTCCGGGCTTAATGCATCTGAAACTTTTATTTCACCCCTTAGCGGTATAAGCTTTGCAAATAGTGCGTGCTGGTCCTCCGCAAGACCTCTATAATACTGCGCAGAAGTTACTTGTAGTAGCCCCAACCGCAAAACCAACGCAGCAAACAAAAACAAAAAAATACCGCCGAGAAAAGTAATTCGGCCGGTTGAGGAAAAGTTAGTAAAACGACTCATTGCAAAATAATTAAACGCTAATGGTACTAGAAATTTTAGAGCTCTTGCGTAACCTAGTTTTTGAACCAAAATGTAGAGTTTCAGCAAAATCCGCCGATAAAAATTTTTCAGCCTAGCATACTAAGGTGAAAAATTTTTAACAAGGAGTTTACGAAAATATGTATTTTGGACAAAAAATGGGTTGCGCAAGTGGTCTACCTATCGCATAGACAACTGAGGATTTTCTGCAGACACAAACTCCGGAGTACCAACAGGAACAAATTCAGCGCTAATGTTAGTAACGTCTTGGAGTCTCATAGCAGACGTAGCCTCGGCAATCTTTACTTGGAGCTGACGCTGTCTGTCTTCTCCACGAGCAACTTCCTTTTGTGCTTGAGCCGAGGAATAGTGTAGTCCCTCAAAACTATTTACGCCATACAAATACCAACCAAATAAAAACACATTCAACACTAACACTAGTAAAGAAACGCTAGTCCTAAGAGAAAACCAACTTTGTTTTGCTAAAACAGCAGTTCTAGGTACTTTTACTGCCTGACGCTGAGTAATACGTGTTTTATGTAAAGGTGTCGCATCTGTAGAACCAATTGTGGTACCTGGTAAGTCAAAAGCAATTGTATTTGAAGAAATATTTGGCATAAAATTTTGTATTTTTATTTTTTATAGAAAATCAAATTTACAACTTCCTTATGGCTCGCAGTTTTGCAGACTTCGCTCGAGAATTTTGGGAGACTTCCGGCGCCCCAGCGATAACTGGTTTTTTGGTCAAAATTTCCGCCCCAGGAGTTCTCCCGCATATACAAGTCGGAAAATCTTTAGGACACACACAGCCTGTGGCAGCTTTAACAAAAAATTGCTTTACAATGCGGTCTTCAAGCGAATGAAAGGTAACAACCGCAAGCGTACCACCACTGGGCAATATCCCTAAGGCTTCAGGCAGAAACTTTTCCAAATTCTCCAATTCGGCATTCACAGCTATGCGCAAGGCTTGAAAAACCCGACGATAACTGTCCGATGCTCTATGACGCAAGCGCGCCGGAATGCTGTCCGCAATTATGGCAGTTAAATCTGTGGTTCTGGTAATTTTATGCAAATCTCGATTTCGAACAATATTCCGTGCAATTTGTTTTGCAAATTTTTCTTCCCCATAGTTCTTAAATATACTAGTTAGCTCTTGTTCTCCGTATTCTGCCAACATAAACGCTGCTGTTGGCGCGTTTCCGGAAATATCGAACCGCATATCTAGTGGCTCATCTTTTTGAAAAGATATGCCTCTGCCCGCAGAGTCTAACTCATAACTAGAAAGGCCAATGTCGGCCACAATGCCTGCTACTGGGCCAAACTTGTGCTCGGCCACCACATGGGCAACCTTACTAAAGTTATTATGAACAGCAATTACGCGTTTACTTGATTCTTGATTCTTAATTCTTAATTTAAATGCCTGAATAGCATCAACGTCTAAATCCATTGCCAAAACTTTGCCTTTGGGTGCAGTTCGGCTTAACAGCGCTTCTGTGTAGCCGCCACCACCGAGTGTGGCATCTACGAAACTATCCCCTGGCTTTGGGTCTAAAATTTGCAATACTTCTTGTAAAAGAACTGGAATATGTTGGTATGTCATCATAATCTCTATAAATTTCAACTAGTCTCGCGCGAAGCGTTAATCTCTTTATATACCTGAGATTTATTGAGACTAATAGAAACCCATAGAGACTAATTGTTAAACTCCCAATGAACCCAACTGTTCTGCTATTGCTGTACTTTCGTTTTCTGCCTTTTCCTTATAGGCCTTCCACCGTTCTTCACTCCATATTTCTATGCGGTTATAAAGACCGGCAAAGACCGCGCGTTTAGTAAGGCCAGCAAAGGCCTTTAGGTAACTAGGCAAAATAATTCTGCCTTGCTTGTCTATTTCACACTCCATGGCTCCGGCAAGCATGAGACGGGAAAACGCGCGGGTGTTTGCAGTAGAAATCGGGAGACTAGCCAACTTCTCTGCCATAACTTTCCATTCTGCTATTGGGTATAAAAAAAGTGATTGGTCTAAACCGCGTGTAACAACGGCCTTACCTTTAAGCGTAGTGCGGAACTTAGTAGGTACAGCTACCCTGCTTTTATCGTCTATACTTGCTTCGTATTCACCAATGAACATAGACTAAACGCAGAATTAAGAATTAAGAATGTGGAATTAAGTAATTGAAATAATAATTCGAAATTCCAATTTCTACACTTAGCATTTGTTAAGTGTTGTTAAGTTATCCACTTAATTCACCACTTATCCCCACTTTTATCCACTTCCTACCACTACAAAACCAGTATACCCCACTATTCCCCGCTGGGTCAAAAGGTTGCACAACAAAAAAATACCGCGGAGTGAAGCGGTATTTGTACAATCCCCTATAAATGTTTCTCAAGTATCCACACCCATTGGTAGGTTATGGTATTTTCATGAACAAGATTACTCATTAAATAAAATGGTTAAAATAAAAGGACTATTGTACAAGCTTACAAAGTTTGTCTAAAATAGCTTATTGCGCTGATTGGAAAGCCCTTTTTAACAACTGAATAGGAGGAGCACAACGATGACAAATTTAATGTTACCTGGAAATCCTAGGTACCAACCCAAAAAACTTTGGAGAGAATTTGGTTACGACAACCTTTATCGAACAGTCGGAGAGGTGGAATTAGCAAATTTGCAAACAATGGCTGAAGTTGGATTGGTCCCAGCGGAAGTTGTTGCACGCTTAACTCCCGAAATTGAAGCAAAGGTTTTGAATTTAACCACCACTCAAATTGAAGAAACTGAAAGAGCCATCACCAAGCACGATATTCGGGCTTGGGTTGTAAACGCCGCAAAACTGGTGCCACCCGAAATCGCACCTTTACTGCACGTTATGCTTACTAGCTACGACCCGCTAGATACAGGCAGGATTTTACAATTCAGTAGGGCTCATAGGTTCGTAGTCAGACCAACGACTCAACGGCTCATAAAGGTCATGTCTGGGCTGGTACGCAAATACGCGTCTCAATTACAGATTGGCCGAACCCATGGTCAGCATGCGCTGCCCATAACAGTCGGTTTTTGGCTGGCAACAGTACTAAACCGAATTATCTACAACTTTCAAAAGATGGAATTACACGAGTCAGAGTTAGTAGGCAAAATATCCGGTGCAGTAGGCGCGTACAACGCCCAAATAGGCTTGGGCGCGCAGTCTGCCACACAAGTCGGCGGTCAAACATATGAGGAGCGCTTGCTTGCAAAACTGGGACTAAAACCAGCACGCATAAGTACGCAAATACTTGCGCCGGAACCACTCGCCTACTACCTCCATTCCGGTTGTATGCTTTCGGCCAGTCTTGCCCAACTCGGGCTTGATTGCCGGCAACTAATGCGTAGTGAAATAGCCGAGATTGCCGAAGAGTTCGCAGTCGGGCAAGGTGGCTCCTCAACTATGGCTCATAAACGTAACCCGATTAGCTGGGAAAATTTACAGGCCATGTGGATTCGAACCAAAAGCGAATTCGGTAAGGTTCTGGATACGCTCTTAAGCGAACATCAACGAGATTTGGTAGGAAGCGCGGTCGCCCGTGATTTCCCGATAATTCTGATAAATCTGGTAACCCAATTGGATACTCTGTTACGTGAAAACACCGCAGGAGTGCCGTTCCTAGAACGCATGTCTGTAAACGGCGAAAGCTGTGCCCGTAACTTCCAGATGAACGCCCACCTTATTTTGTCCGAACCGTTGTATATCGCCATACAAATGGCGGGCTACACCCAAGACGGACATGAGCTAGTAAATCACACTCTAGTTCCCAGAGCACAAAAAAGCGGCAGGCTCCTTGTAGAAGTCGCCGCCGATTATGCGCTGGAAAATGAACAATTTGGAGAAATTTGGAGACAAATCCCATCAGAGGTAATATCCCTTCTCCATCACCCCGAGCAGTATACGGGCCTAGCAACTCAAAAAGCATTGCAGATTGCAGACTTTGCCGACATGACAGCATCGAGCTAAGGTCATCGTTAAGCAAATTTATCACCCCGCGAGTGGACACGCTCGCGGGGTGAATTTTTTAGATAATATATTTAAATGCTTGTGCTATGAATAGCTTTACAAACTATTTGCCTTTAAGACGGGCTCTGAGTGTTTACCTGAGGGGTCGGTGTGGCCTGCACCAAGGGCTTCTGCTACTGCCTGCAAACCGGCGCGAACTTGTAGCCATGTGCTTCCTGGGTGACTTTTTATATACAAAGCAGCGGCCCCTGCCACATGCGGGCTGGCCATACTGGTGCCACTTAATGTTGCGTACGTACCACCTTTGTAAGTTGAGTATATATTTACGCCTGGAGCAGCAATATCTACCACACTGCCAAAGTTAGAGAATGTTGCGAAAGTGTCGTCTGGGCCATAGGAAGTAGTAACACCTAACCCACCTGCCTTGCCGTCGCTGTCAGCAAGAGCAGAGACAGTAATAACGGCATCGTCATAGCCTGCTGGCACGCTCGTATTGGCATTCACCCCGCTATTGCCCGCTGCCACAACATAAGTCACACCTGCATCCCGTGACTTGCATATTGCAAAGTGTAATGGGTCATTGTTAGTTAAACCACAATTGTTGTCGCTTGTGCCAGCACCCCCAAGACTCATGTTGGCAACTTTTATGTTATATTTTGCGCTATTTGCAGTTACCCAGTCTATGCCACAAATAATTTGCGACCACGTACCAGAACCTTGAGAATTTAGAACTTTTACTGCAATTAAGTTGGCCTGCGGTGCTACACCAACTACCCCTATTGTATTGCTACGAGCTGCTATGGTTCCTGCAACGTGCGTACCGTGACCGTTGTCATCGTTTGCGGTTTTACCAGAAATACAACTCTTTTGAGCTACAATAGCAGAAGCCAAATCTGGGTGGGTTAGGTCTATGCCGGTGTCTATAATAGCCACGCCTACACCAGCTCCTTTATT
>JAHFJH010000018.1:0-20260 GCA_023245995.1 Candidatus Doudnabacteria bacterium
CGATCGTAGAAGGCATATGTACGTGATAGGTAAAACTGGGATGGGTAAAACCAACTTAATGGAAAATATGGTCATTCAGGACATACGCAATGGCCACGGTGTTTGTTTTGTAGACCCGCACGGGGACTCAATAGTAAAAATATTGGACTTCATTCCGAATGATCGTGTTAACGACGTTATATACTTTAACCCTGCGGACATGGAGTTTCCGGTGGCGTTTAACATTATGGAAGCCGTAGAGAATAAGTTTAAGCACTTAGTTGCAAGCGGTCTTATGGGCGTGTTTACAAAAATATGGGCCAACCTTTGGTCTGCGCGTATGGAATATATTTTAGGTAACACTATCCGCGCCCTGTTGGACAGCCCAGGTAACACCATGCTCGGAATAAGTCGCATGTATGTGGACAAACAATACAGAAAAAGGATTGTAGACAATATTAAAGACCCCATGGTCAAAATGTTTTGGACAGATGAGTATGCTAACTACGACCAAAAGTACGTTAAAGAAGCCATAGCGCCAATCCAGAACAAGGTAGGTCAATTTTTGTCTAGCGCAATTATTCGCAACATCGTAGGCCAGCCAAAGTCTACCATAGATTTGCGAGAAATTATGGACGGACGCAAGATTTTACTAATGGATATTTCCAAAGGTAAGGTTGGCGAAGAGAATGCAGCTCTACTTGGAGCCATGATTATTACAAAATTACAACTTGCTGCTATGTCGCGGGTGGACATGCCAGAAGAAGAGCGCCCAGATTTTTATTTGTATGTAGATGAGTTTCAAAATTTTGCAACTGAAAGTTTTGCAACTATATTAAGTGAAGCTCGTAAGTATCACCTAAACTTAATCATGGGACATCAGTATATAGGGCAGTTAACTCCAACTAAAGACAACAGCCGTTTGCGTGACGCAATATTTGGTAACGTTGGTACCATGGTGTGTTTTAGAGTAGGGGCTGCCGATGCTGAGTATTTGGAAACCGAATTTGCGCCACTGTATACTCCAAATGATTTGGTAAATTTACCCAAGTATAATATTTTGTTGAAACTAATGATAAATGGCATTTCAAGCGAGCCGTTTTCTGCTCATAGCATACCTGTAAACCCTGCTTTCAGAACAAATAATTCCGAGAAGGTTATAAAAGTTTCTCGTGAGCGATATGGCAATAACATAGTTCAGGTTGAAGAGCGCATTTCAAGGTGGATGGGCGCAGAATTCCACCAGCAAAGCGGCGCTCTTGCATCTAGCGAAGACGAGCAACTACCAGCTCCTCCAGAGGCTCGCATTCAGGATAGTTTGCCAAAAATAGAAGTTCATACTCCAGCAAAACTTAGCTCAAGAGTGGAAGAGGTCATAACTGAAGTAGAACCGTCTCCAGAAAAACTTTCGTTTGCGGTGACCCAAGAAGACACGGCTACAAAAGTGGAAGAACAGCCTTTGGTTATGGCAAAGGAAGAGCAAATAAAAGATTCTACCCCATTGGTGTTCAAGCTTCCAGACATGCCTAAGCCACAAGCCTTGAATGTTTCAAATAACGGGAAATTCCAAAGTGGTGCTCCTCGTGGAGAAGCTAAAAGCAAGCGTGAAGTTTTTCCTGTAGCCCGCACAAAAGATACAAAATTTGGTGGAAAGTCAAAACTTAAAAAGGGCGGTCATCAGCCACAGCGGAATAATATTTGGAATACTGTTGAGGCACTACATGAGGAGAAGGCTGTACATGTTGCAGAGCAGTTGGCATCTGCGTTTGAAAAGTCAGCTCCAATTTTAGAAAAACCTGTCCAAGTTGCTACGCAAACAAAAGTGGTAAAGCCTGGTGAGGTTCATACTTTTTAGAATCTTTTTACTAAAAAATCCTACGGCTGTAGGATTTTTTGTAACTGACTAGGAAGGCTCGCTCAGTTTGTCACAGTTTAAATTTTTATCCTAAATATAAAATTATCTTTTACCCTTTGCGTGTAGATCTCTACAGATATATATGTAGATTTTTATAATATGATAGTTAGATGCAAATTATTTTTTAGGTTTAATTGTTCCTAGATATATATAGTAAAAAATCCATTTTGGTATCTGCGGGATTAGCCAAGCTATTGCAAATACTGCCGGAATTATTAAAATCAACCACGAAATAGATATTGGTTTTTTATGATTTTGATCGTATAACTTGAAATCTAACTTTGATAAATCGCTTTCCCCGTATATTTCTTTAAGTACGTAGGGGGAATAGCCAGTCCTTGGTTTAATAATTTTATCTACAATCTGACTTAAATTATTTCCTGCCGCCTTTAAATTTCTAACTTCTTGTATTTGTGAGTTTATATTTACCTGCTCTCTAAAATATTCTTGTCTGATATTATAAAAGTAATATCCTGTCCAAATATTTACTACTATTGCTAGTCCAAAACAGATTAAGATTAAACAAAAATAAATTACTTATAAAGATCGGTACCAAGGTTTACTGTTCAAATAGCTGATTGTTTTGTTTTCCATGGTCTTTCTTAGCAATTATGTATTTAGCATATACCTAAGCCAAAAAAATGTAAATATGTTATAAGTTTTATATATTTTATATTTATTAAAAATCTTAAATAAAAACAACTTCTTCTCGCCCAGCTTCGTAAGCAAAAGTCCGCACCCATGATATGGATGCGGACTTCTGGCGGACCGAACGGGACTCGAACCCGCGACCTTCCGCGTGACAGGCGGACGCTCTAACCAACTGAGCTACCGGTCCACGTTGCGTAACAACGCAAGTAAAAAGTTAAAAGTTCGTAAAGTTAAAATATGGCTTTATGAACTTTTTACTTTCCACTATTGGCTATAAAAAAGTATTCTTGGTACCGGTGGGTGGGATCGAACCACCGACCTTGGGCTTATGAGTCCCACGCTCTAACCAGCTGAGCTACACCGGCGTAAGGTTTTAAAAACACAAAACCCACTAGACAGAGGGTTAAATCTGTCACGATTTTTGGCGTAAGCCAGCCGAAGCCACAGGCGTTAGCTGGTTGCGGGGGGCGGACTCGAACCGCCAACCTCAAGGTTATGAGCCTTGCGAGATGCCAATTTCTCTACCCCGCGATGCAGACCTATAATAAAGGCTTAAATATTATACATAAACTCATAATATAAAGCAAATACGACTCGTTGACAATGAGTCATGGTCTTTGTAGTATACATGGGTAGCTAATAATTGATTTTCCAATCTTTATGGCAGAGCTAAATATAACAAATGATAATTTTGAAGCTGAGGTTCTAAAGTCAGAACTTCCAGTGATGGTAGATTTTTGGGCAACGTGGTGTGGTCCATGTAAGGTTTTAAGCCCACTCGTGGAGACGCTAGGACATGAGTACGAGGGTAAAATTAAAGTCGGAAAAGTGAATGTAGACGAAGAAAACGATTTGTCTACTAAGTATCAAATTTTAAGCATACCAACTCTAAAATTCTTTAAGAATGGCCAAGAAGTTGGTGAAATTATTGGGGCAGCACCTAGAAGTACAATAGAGGCAAAGCTTAAAGAATTACTATAAGTATTTATAAAATTTGGGGCCAATAAAACTATCCACAAGCATTGTTGGCACAAATAAAAATATTTGTTATACTATTTTTGCATCCCTTAGGGGAATTGTATAGATTTCAAAAACCAGGTTTCTAGAGAATCTGGTTTTTGCTTTATTTTTTTAGAAATACCAATTTTGAGCACAGTTCTATGACTTGATGTTTGTGGTAAATTTTGCTAACTTTACTGAGCGGAAAAATTACTATACATGCAACGTTACATACGCACAAAAAATCATATTAAACTATTTAGTCTACTGTTGGGCGTTTTGATTGTGTCTGCGTTCCACAGTGATGCAGTGTTGCCACAATCCGCACACGCAGGTCATATTCAGCGTATAAGTAGAAATGTATATGGTTCAGAACTTCCACAAACTCAGCACAAAGCGATTACTTCTCAAGGAAGTGAATGTGGTGTAGTTGATAAAAAACATCGACGAGCTAAACTAGAGCATTCACTATGTGAGTCCCATGTAACACAAATAAGCTTCTATTTACATATTACAACTTACCATCCTGCTCCGCACTGGTATTTGGTTATGAGTAGGCAAGGTAAAATACACAGTTTGCACTACGCGTAAAAACACTATTTGGACTGGCCAATTGTTTGGCGTCCCTATATTTACACAGCTAAAATCGGGTATAGTCGTGCCTGTTTGGTTTGTGTTGTTTTTTGTTGTGCTATTTAAACTGTATTGTTATATGAAAAATATAAATGCTCCGTCTCATGGAACGGGGACTTCTAAAGTTGCGCTTGCGGGGCTGGCTTTGGCCGCCTTGGGAGTTGTCTTTGGTGACATTGGCACCTCGGTATTGTATGCCATGAATGAAATATTTTTTGGCAAGCATTCAGCTATGCTGACCCGTCAAAACGAGCTAGGCGCAACTTCGCTCGCTATATGGGCGCTAACAATTATTGTTGCCATAAAATATGTAATGTATGTTCTGAGGGCAGACAATGACGGAGAAGGTGGAGTGTTCGCTCTGCTTGGCCTACTTAGGAAAAATACTCGCACGGTTGCCGTTGTACTTACTAGTGGCTTTTTTGTACTCTCTGCTGGGCTATTGTTTGGTGACGGACTTATTACCCCTGCAATTAGTGTGCTTTCCGCAGTAGAAGGTCTTAAGGTAGCAGCCCCAGCGCTGGAGCCTTACATTGTGCTTATTACCGTTTTTATTCTCGTGGCGCTATTTGCTATTCAGTATCAGGGTACCGGCAAGGTCGGAAAGTTTTTTGGTCCAATTATAACTGTGTGGTTTTGTGCTATTGCTTTGTTGGGTCTACGAGAGATACTGCATACGCCGGGAATTTTTTACGCACTAAATCCTTGGTACGGTATTACTTTTCTTCGTAGTGTTGGTTTTAAAGAAGCGTTGTTCATTTTAGGTGCGCTTATGCTGGTTGTAACTGGTGGGGAAGCGCTGTTTGCAGATATGGGTCATTTTGGAAGAGCTCCCATACGTCTTGGTTGGTTTGCTGTGGTGTATCCTGCGCTTATTTTGAACTACATGGGGCAAGGCGCTTACATGCTTTCTGGTCAAGCTATACAAGGAAATAATTTGTTTTATAGTTTAGTGCCTGCTCCACTTTTATACCCCATGATAATTCTTGCGACCATGGCAACCATAATAGCCTCACAGGCGCTTATTTCGGGAGTATTTTCACTTGTGTCTCAAGGTGTCGGGCTTGGTTTGTTTCCACGAGTGCGCATTATTCACACACACGCAGAGCACGAAGGACAAATATACGTACCATTTATTAACTGGGCGCTTTTACTTGGTTGTGTTATGTTGGTCGTAACTTTTAGGTCTAGCACTAACCTTGCTTCTGCATACGGGCTTGCTGTTGCAGGTGATATGCTTATTACCTCCATGGCTATGATTTTAATTAGCCGAGATTTGTGGCATTGGTCTTGGATAAGATCGCTCATGTTATTTGTGCCTCTTGTTTTTATAGATGCATCGTTCCTTACTGCAAATTCCTTAAAGTTTTTGGAAGGTGGGTTTGTTCCCCTTGGTATAGGACTAGTTATGTTTGTAGTAATGAAGACATGGCAGTGGGGAAGGACGTGCATTCGGGAAGCATTTAAACTTCAAACCCGTCTTACTATGAGTGAAGTTGTAGATTTGAATAAAAAAAATGCGCATTACTTTCCTCGTTCTGTTGTAGTGCTGACTTCTGTTTACCCTCGCAGGGAAGCGGATCTCGTTGCACCTGTATTCCAAGCATTTTGGGATAGGTATCAAATGATGCCAAGGCATCTTATAATGCTTAACATAAAGGCTCTAAAGGTTCCACATGTTTTGCCTAAAGATAGATACGAACTTACAGTTTTTGAAAACGATGGTAAGCTCGGGACTATTGCGGCACTTCGCATTAACTACGGTTATATGGAAATGCCTGACTTTGCCGATGCGCTTACGTTTATAAACGAACATCCCGACATTGTTGCTTATGAGAATTTAGACAATTGGCTTATTTTGGCAGCTCGCGAGCGTTTGTTAAAGACTGAACATATTGGTTTTCTGGACAAAATGCGTTATACGTTGTTCCGCATTATAAACCGCAATGCTATACCAACCTATTCTTACTATGGGCTTGGGGATGACTTGCGCTTGGCAACAATTCAGGTACCAGTACAAATATAAATAGAAAAGCCACCAATTTGTATGGTGGCTTTTCTCTAATTATAAATTTATTCTGTTCTAACGTTCAGTTTTTTGGGTTGTGTTTCCGGTACTTTGTGGAAAGTTACCTTAATAACTCCGTTTTTATACACAGTGTCAGGCTCTTTGCTTTCGTCAATTTTACCCGGAACTATTATACGGTAAGAAAAAGAAGAGCTAGCCTTACGGTAAAATTTTCTTTTTTTATCTTCTTCTTTTTCTTCGGCGCTACCACGAATCCACAGCACGCCTTTGTCAAAGGTAACTTCTATTTTGTCTCCTTCAAGACCTGGCATAGCTGCTTCTATAAAAGTGTTGTTTTGGTCTTCCGACACAGTGAGTCCGGAGGTTGGAAGAAAGTTCGCCCAAGTTTCTTCGTCGTCTAGTATAGACGGCGTATGGCTTGGAATGCTCCAAAAGGAGCGGGGAATTAAGTCTAATGACATAAATTTATCTCCTTATTCTGGGCCATTTATTGACCCATAATTAATGTCACTATCACTCTACACCTGAGAGTGATAATTTGTCAAGATACAGTAAAAGCCGGCACGCGGGTCCGGCTTATAGGTAAACAGTCGCTCAGAGCTAGCTTGTGGCTTGGGTTTTGCGGACGCCTCTTCTGTAGGCTTCCATTCCTTCTGGTCGAGGGCGCAACGACCCAACGGGTTTGCCCTCTACAACAATGAGGGTAATTTGGTCGCCACTTCCACGGCCTTGCGGCTTGGTTGGTCTGTCGGTTTTTGGGGGTGGGTTTTGCCTTCTGAGTGTTTCTGCCATAAATCCTCCTGGGTTGTTATGGGTGCCAACGGATTGGCATAGACTTTAGATAAAAATAATATTATGCTTGTTTTTTAGGTTGGGCAAGGGCAAATGTGGATAATTTTAAAAATGCTATACTTAAAGGTATGAACCCTATACTTTATATAATTTTTGGCTTACTTGTAGTTGGTGTGGTAGTCTTGGTAGTTATGCTTTTGGGCTTAAAGAAACGCTTGGAGGACTCTAGGGATAGCGAGTCAATTAAGGTAATGTCCGACTGGATGCGAGAAATGAAACACGACATGGAGGGCTCTAGAACCGCCATGGACAAAAACATAGCCGAGACTAATAAACAAATAAATGAGCGTTTAGACAACGCGGCAAAAGTAATTGGTGACCTACGTCAGCGCCTTGGCACCGTAGACCAAATAGGTCCAGATATTCGTCGGCTGGCAGAGACCTTAGCTAGTCCTAAACTGCGTGGTAATTTTGGGGAAGAAATGCTGGAACGCATGCTGGAGCAAATATTACCTACTTCCAGCTTTCAGACACAGTATAAGTTTAAGAATGGGGAAACTGTAGACGCTATGGTGCGTTTTGGTGATAACATTTTACCAATAGACAGTAAATTTTCCATGGAGAACTTTCGTTTACACAAAGAGGCACAAGATGAAAAACTTTCCGATGACTACAGAAAACTATTTTTTAAAGATGTAAAAAAGCGTATAGACGAAATTCACAAAAAGTATATTTTACCCCAAGAAGGGACTTTTGACTTTGCGCTTATGTATGTGCCAAGTGCTGGAGTGTATCAGGAAATAATTATAGACAGCGACATTATAGAGTATGCTCGGGGCAAAGCAGTAATCCCCGTTGGTCCGAACGACTTATTTATTTACCTGCGAAATATTGTTGTTAGTCTACGAGGCCAACAAGTAAATGAAGTTGCCAAGGAGATTTTGGCTATGATAACCGGCATCCGCCAAGAGAGTGATAAGTTTGGAAAAAATTTAGACGTACTAGCAACACATGTAAAAAATGTAAATAACACAATGGGAGTAGTTTCTAACGACTTTACCAAGCTTAAGACAAGCATAGGCAATGCAGCAAGTTTGCAGTTAGATGCAAAGCCTGTAACCACTGAGCTTTTGGAATAGTTATGAAAGAACGAGAAGCTGGTTACTACGAAATGTTGTACCAAAATACGCTTGAGTTTTTGCAGACAAATAATATTCCTATAGAGCCTTGGGGTAGAGCAGGTGCAAAAACTTTAGACGATTTGGTGCGTGAAATAGAAAGTGGAGATTGCATTTTAGAATGTCCTAAAGTGGGCGAGGTGGTTCGGGTGTTAAGAACTGCTCGGATTAAGGTTCTTTGCAAAATAGATAAAAATAACTACGAGTTAGTAGAAGGTACTCAAACTTTACCTGACGGAAGCACGCGTGACAGGCTAGAACAGTTTGGTAGTGGTATAGCTGAAAAATTGCATTTGAACGAAGACGCTTTGGCTGGGGCGGTTAGGGGTATACGCGAAGAGTTGTTTAATAACAATTTGGAAATTCCAATTCTTAGTAAAAATATAACAAGTTTGGGAGTAGAAAAAACCGTTAGAGAGTCGCAGTCCTATCCAGGAATTTATAACCATAGTAATGTATTTATATATTTATGGAAAATGCCAATAAATTTGTATAAAGCGGAGGGTTATAAAGAAATTAAAGAAAATGGTCAAGTGACTCCATTTGTATGGAGAAAAAAGATTTAGTAAATAATTTTTATAAACATTTAAAATACAAACATGAAGTATAAACTATTTTTATTTCCGGTTTTGTTTGCCATTATTGCTGGTATGCTGGCGATTAGCTACAGTGAAGAAATCTTTATTCTTTTTAGTATTCCAGCGTTTTTCTTTGCAACAATTGCACTCACTGTTTATGTAGCGACTTTGACTCGTATGTACGTTGTCGAAGAGGGTATTAAACCAAACTTAACTATAAAACGCATATTAATATTGTTCAGTACTGCTGCGTTTATATTTTTTGCTACTTCAGGGTTTGTCTATACTTTTCATACATTTGCGTTGTCTGGCCTTATGTCATTCGTGGCTATTGCAGGGCTGGCGCTTTCTACTGCATTAGTTTGGAGGCCTGTAATAAATTTGCATAACCACGTGATTGCACTGGTCCTACTTTTTTTAACCATTGCTGTACTGGCTGGAATAGGGATTAATGCGGGCCATAAATTTAATGTTCAACGAGACATGCTGTATAGTCAAAAAGACGAATTTAAAACCGTTACTGATTGTGAAGTATTTACTTTTTTAAATCTGAAAGCTGAATGCCTGAAGTACTATTCGGAAAATACCCATGGAGGAATAACAGTGTGCCCTTCTAAGATAGACGCTACGAGTATGCAGTGTTATGCGGTTAAGGCTAGTAGGGAGCAGAATTTTCAAATATGTGAGAATAAAGATTTTATTAAGTTCTATAAAAAGTATCCTTATGAAGGATGGCTTGGAGGGCTTCAAAGTCAATATGGTTTGCAAGATGAAGTATTGGCATGCCAAATAAAACTTGCTACAGATTCAGTAGGGGAAGTAGATAAGGAATATTATCGGGACATGCCTCGAGGTCTCGTAGCTACCATTCTCCCAAAACAGATTACAACAGCCTGCAAAAACATATTGCTACAAGGACCGTGTGAAACTGTGGTGTCTGCACAACTTAGTAGCAAATTTTATTTAAATGAAAAAGTTAAAGTTTATACAATTGATGTGGAAAAAAATATAGGTAATTGGCAAGTCAAATATCCAAGCAAACTAAACCAAGTGGGAGATAGTAAGAGTTTTTATGAGCAACAACTAGTCAAATACGGGCCGTCTAGTAGTGAATATATTGCAAGATATAATAAGGTTCGCAGTAACATACTTGAGCATTTTACGGCCAATGAAGCTGGTAACAGTAAAATCAATTTAGTGGTTACAAATTCAGACAGTGCTGATGTATTAGCTTTTATTATGAATAGTGGTTATGGTATAGACACAAAATTGGAAAAGGTAACTAATATTCCAATATTGACAAAGAGCAATAAGCAGGTTGTTGTTCAGGTTTATAAGTATCGAACTAAACCTAACTATTATGCAGTCGTTTATAAGCTAACTCAAGGTGTTAACTATTTATTTTTAACTTCTGAAGACAAGGAACTTGGGTATGAAATTGCCCGTTCTATAACGCAATAATTTTATGAGTATAAGAAACCCAGAACAAAGAGTAGGAGTGTTTGTAGATGTGCAGAATTTGTATTATTCTGCTCGTCACATGTACAACAGCAGAGTGAACTTTAATGAGGTACTTAAGGAGGCGGTTGGCCCAAGACGTCTTATACGAGCCATAGCTTATGTGGTTCAGGCAGACATGCCAGAAGAGCATACTTTTTTTGAGGCACTAAGCAAAGCTGGATTTGAGGTAAAGAAAAAAGACCTCCAAACTTTTGCAGGCGGACACCAGAAAGGGGACTGGGATGTAGGTATAGCCATGGATATAGTAAAATTAATGCCTAAGCTAGATGTAGTAGTGTTGTGCACTGGGGATGGCGATTTTGAGCCATTACTAGAATATTTACAAATGTCCGGACAGCTTGCTGAAACGCTATCTTTCGGTAAATCTACTAGTTCGAAGCTGAAAGTACTTACAGATCACTTTACCGACCTAGATAACGATCCAAAAAAGTTTCTAATTCCCATAAAGGGTGGGTCTAAAAGCGGACGTGCGGCTACTAGCAGTGTTAAGAAAAGTATGTTTGATTACTAATATGGATTTATATGCAGCATGCAGAAAAAGGATATGTTCAATCAGATGAAGCTGCTAAACAAGCGAAACGAGATTTAATTAAGTTGGCGCATAGTAGTACTGCTGATTTTTCTTTGAAGCAGATGAGGGCTAAAGATATAGAAGCTGCCATTAAAAAACTTCCAAAAGTACTCGACACATTATTTAGCAAAGAATTATGGACCAAAGAACAACTGGAAGAACTCTGTGATATTCGTATTGCTGAAGGATTGCTGAACTCTTTAAATTTGTATGCCAATGTTGAAGCTATGCAAGATGGTACATACAAGGTTGTGCAGAAATAATTGAAAATATAGTTATGAAAGTAGTACTAGATACAAACGTACTTATAGACGGTTTTAAGGACGAATATAGTTACGAAAAAAGGGTTATAGATGAAATAACTGCAGGGCGCATTGAGGCTTTTGCCAACAAACAGACTGTGCAGGAGAATAAATTGATTATAAGCCAGCTATTGGACAACCCAGAGTACAAAGAAGAGCTCAACAATTTTTTTGGGCAGGTCACCCATGTAATAAATAGGCATCGTATTCACATAGTTCCGGACGAAGAAGATAATAAAATTTTAGAAAGCGCAGTTGAAAGCGGTGCCGAATTTTTAATTACCAACGACCGTGACTTGCTTGGACTTGGCGGCTATGGCAACATAAAAATTGTGCGCGCTATAGATTTTTGGGCACATTACAAAGACGAAGGTCAAGATCTTTGGAACTCTTGGGCCAGCTTTTTGAGCGGTAAGTAAGGTTTTAAGCCCTGAACTTTGCCCATGAAAAAGGCAATGCTTCATCTATTGGAAACTTTTCTTCTAGATCTTTTCTGAGAAGCTCTAGTGAAGGATTCTGTTGTGAAGTAGTTTGGCTTACTTCTTCTAGCAATTTGTATGTTTGTAAATTTAGCCTTAGGCTACTAGCAACTACTTCCTGCAATGCAGGCTCGGTTGGTAAATTATTATCCTTTCCTGCTAGCGCTTGCTCTCCTGAAATCCACAAAGCTGCTGTAATCGGGCTAAATGGCACTCCTCGTAAGTTAGACTTATACAACTGGCTCCAGTTTGGTGGAATTAACCTAAAAAGTTCCGGCTCACTTGCTATTACCACTCTTTTCCAGCCAGTAGCCTTTAGTTTGTCCATAAAATTATAAATTTCACCGATTTCCCTAAAGATTCCTGACTCATTTTCGTTTCCATTTAACATATGTGATAATCCAGATTAGTATATAGGTAATTATGTCAGATTTACTGGAAAATCTAAATACGGAACAGTTACAAGCGGTGACTCACAGGGGTGGGCCTCTTTTAATAGTGGCTGGGGCAGGCACAGGTAAAACCACAGTCATTACTCGTCGCATTGCTTGGCTAATTAACCAAAAATTAGCTAGTGCAGATGAGATTTTAGCTCTAACCTTTACCGAAAAAGCTGCTAGCGAAATGGAAGAGCGTGTTGAGCTTCTTATGCCAATAGGTTATGTAGATTTTTGGATATCTACCTTTCATGCCTTTTGTGAAAGAGTTTTAAAACAGCATGGACTTGAAATTGGCCTTTCCAACGATTTTGAGTTACTGGACGACACAAAACAATGGGTGCTTATACATAAGAATTTAGAGAAGTTTAAGTTGGATTACTACCGACCTCTTGGAAACCCAAGCAAGTTTATTTCCGCGCTTTTACAACATTTTAGTCGTTGCAAGGACGAGCTCATAGCTCCCGAAGACTATTTGGAGTATGCACGGAGTTTGCAGCTCTCTAGTGGCAACGTCGAGCTTATTTCAAGTGAAGATGTCGCAACAGAAATAAAGCGCGTAACAGAGCTTGCGGAGGCGTTCCATGTGTATCAAAAATTGTTACTGGACAGCAATTATTTGGATTTTGGGGATTTAATAAATTACACGCTTCTGCTTTTTACACGCAGACCAAATATTTTAAAGTTTTATCAGAACAAGTTTAAGCATATATTGGTAGATGAGTTTCAAGACACAAACGTTGCGCAGTATGAACTCGTAAAGCTACTAGTAGCCAGCAGCAGTCGGAAGAGCGAAGGCGGAAGTACGAAGGAATCTTCACCCTTCACCCTTCACCCTTCAAACTTGACCGTAGTCGGAGATGACGACCAGTCTATTTATAAATTTCGTGGAGCGAGTGTTTCAAATATTTTAAAGTTTAAAGATGACTATCCAACAGTAACGCAAATTACACTGGTACAAAATTATCGCTCAAGCCAAGAAATTTTAGATATTTCATACAAACTTATTGAACATAACAATCCAGACCGGCTAGAGGTTAAGTTGGGTATAAATAAAAAACTAAAAAACCCAATTGCCACCGAAGCAGGGACAATTCAAGTGTTAGAAGGGCGCGACTTAAGCGATGAGTTGGATTTGGTGGTAAAGAAAGTTGTGTCTATAAAAAACCAGCATCCGCATATGAGCTGGAACGATTTTGCCATACTTATTCGTTCTCGCAGTGCGAGTGAGGAAATTTTACCAAGACTAGACGCAGCTGGTATACCTTTTACTTATTTAGCCAATACTGGACTGTATAGGAAGCAGTTAATTGCTGACCTAATTAGTTATCTAAAGCTACTCTACAATTACCACGACTCTAGTGCTTTGTATCGTGTTATGAATTTTCCAAAGTTTAGACTGGATACGAAAGACGCAGCAAGTCTTGTACAGTACTCAGGAAAACATACTTTGTCTTTGTACGAAACACTCTTAGCCGCAGAAGCCCACGGTACAATCTCCGAAAGCAGTAAGGAAAAAATTAAGACTTTACTAGAACTGTTAGAGTCGCATGCGAAGCTTGCGCGGGAGTTTACTGCAGTTGAGGTATTTGTTCGGGTGGTAAAAGATTTGGGCATAGCTGAACTAGTAGAGGAGGAAACCTTGGAGAATGTCCAAAACAGAGAGTTGCTAGAGCAATTCTACAAAGGCATTGAAAGTTTTGAGCAAGACAAAACAGAAAACGATAAATCTGTGAGGGGTTATTTAAATGAACTAGACTTAGAACTACAAGCAGGGCACGACGGAGATATAAAGTTTGATCCCAATCAAGGGCCGGAAAGTGTTAAGGTGCTTACAGTACACGCAGCCAAGGGTTTAGAATTTGAAAATGTGTTTGTTGTAAATTTGGTTGACCAGCGCTTCCCGACACGGGAGAAATCTTCCGGCATAGATATACCGGCAAGCCTAGTAAAAGACATTTTACCGGAAGGGGACTTCCACTTGCAGGAAGAACGTAGATTGTTTTATGTGGCTATAACGCGGGCAAAAAAGCGACTATATTTGACTTGGGCTCATGACTACGGCGGTAGTCGCGCAAAGAAACCCTCGTTGTTCTTGCAAGAGACAGGTCTTGTGCCTAGCGAGAAAGTTACCAAAGCTACAGGAAAAGTTGTCTTTACACGGCCACAAGAAAACCCAAAACGGCAGGTTTACCAAGACTTACCAACGGTCTTTTCTTATAGTGCCATAAATACTTTTGTAAAGTGTCCGCTTGAGTACAAATATGCGCACTATCTTAAATTACCACTCGCAGGCACACCACAAAAGAGTTTTGGAATAACAATACATACTACTTTGCAAAAGTTTTTAGAAGAGTATCAAAGTACTTTAATTAATTCGCAAACAGATTTATTTGGGGAAAGACAAGACCCAGCACTACCAAGCATTAACCGGCTACTTGAGTTATACGCGAACGCATGGGTAGACGAATGGTATCCAAGCAAAGAAAGCAAGGCGGGGTACAAAGAAAAAGGCAAAATTATTTTGGAGAATTTCCACGCATACGAGTTATTGCATGTACCAAAACCGCATTTTATTGAAAAACGATTTACCCTAAAATTTGGGGAGTACAGTTTCGTTGGTAAAATAGACCGTGCTGACGTTGGCTCAGACGGTTTGCAAATTATAGACTACAAAACTGGGAGCCCACAAAAGCGAAAAGGTGATGAAGATGTAGACCAACTGCGAATATACCAACTTGCTTGCCAAGACCAATTTGGTGAAAAGGTTGCAAGTATGTGCTATTGGTACTTAGAAAAAAATGAATTTGTAGAAATGGAAATAGCTACTTCAGATGAACTAATTTCGCTTCAGGAAAAACTATTGGCCACAATACACGATATTCGTGACGCGGTAAAGTATGACCGCTTTTCCGAGCTCCACAAAAAAAGCAAACAACACAACTGCAGCTTTGAAGACTATATATAGGAAATGTCTAATAACTAATTTCTAATATCTAAACCGAAAGTAGATATTCTTATATGGATAAAATTACTGCGCATTTTGAAAAAGTGGATAGGATAATGGCGGGATTGGCTAGAAGGCACAAAGTAAAGAAGTCACGGAGGCCAACGGAAAACCGGTTTGAGTATTTGGCACACACTATTTTGTATCAGCAACTTGCGACTAAGGCGGCAGCGGCAATTTCTAAGCGGTTTGCGGCGCTATTTCATGCTAAAGCGTTTCCTAAGCCAGCCACTGTTTTAAAAGTATCCGATGCTAAGTTGCGAAACGTAGGTATTTCGTGGGCGAAGGTTAAGTACATAAAAGACTTAGCAGAAAAAGTTGAAAAGAAAGAAGTAAAGTTGGAAAAACTAGAAGAGTTGGAAGATGAAGCAGTAATTGCGGAGCTGACAAAAGTAAAAGGTATAGGCAGGTGGACAGCAGAAATGTTTTTAATGTCTGCACTAGAGCGTCCGGACATTTTTTCATTTGGTGATCTCGGCCTCCAAACTGCCATTAAGAAAGCTTATAATTTACGTAAACTCCCAAGCAAACAAACTATGCAGCGTCTCTCTAAAAAATGGTCCCCTTACCGTACCACAGCCGCAAGGCTCCTATGGGTAAGTTTAGATAACGAGTAAGTATGCTTAATAATTTCGGGTATGTACAAAGTCGTTTTTATATGGCATGATGTTTTGTTCCCGAAGGAGGAACTTAGTCTAACACTTTGCCCATAAGTGCTAGTTTGTAAACAATCGCTCGAACTACCGAAAGGGAGTACTAGATGGAACCACTGATTTATCTAAGATTGACTACATTTGTGTCTTTGCTCATGAGGCTCGCGTTCACCTACTCGCATCACGAAGTCGCCATCATCAACGATGAGGGCGAAATGACTTGGGGTCAGAGCTTCTGGGCGAATAAGGAACTAGCTATTTCTGCCATTAAGAAGACGCCAAGTCGCTCACCCTACATGGCAGCAGCGAAAAGAGGAGTGTTACAGCTTCTCGTACTGCTTAGGCCGTGGTTGAAGACGTTTCTTACGCCAATGCTGCGGACCAAACTTGAAGGCTTGTGCCCGTGGGCTGGCGGCGTTGGGGTGCGCCTGTCAAAAGACAAAAACTTGGCAATGACGACGAGCCGCTTCGCAGCCATAGTGGACAGGCTTGTATCCGCCCTGATGCAAGTTTATTACAACCCAATGGACTTAAACGTTCCTGGTCTGCAGCTTGTTGGAGTGTTGATTGGGGCCCATGCTGATACCAATGTAAACGCGTATCGGGAGGCAGCACAGAGGGGTGGTCTATTTTTCAACACTTACGAGTCCAAAGGGGAGGGTATTACAGTTGTATGGCAGCTTGCCCCAGGAATTCCTGGCCACCAAGGAGCAGTCATGGAAAAGATTTCCCAGATGGTGGGGAAGAAATTCAAACCTTCCCCGTGGAACGCGGAACAAAAAGCCCTGATTCTAAAAAATGGGAAAGCCATTGATGGGGTTGTTGCAATGGGTGTGGTGATAGTTTAGTCTGCGTTGGCTAGATTGGCCTAGAACTGAAGAACAAGCGATGCCTTGGGCACGTATCGCTTGTTCTTTTTCATTTGATGATTTGTTGACTAAATAGTGTATTATAGTTGTATGGCGGATTTATATAATCGACTTCGGGATTTAAGAAAGAAGCTTGCAGACCAAGAAGGGGTGGAGGTTTTTCGTGTATTTCAAAATGTTACTATAGATGAAATATGTCTTAAAAAACCTCAAAACTTAGAAGAGTTGCTAGAAATAAAAGGCATGGGTGAGAAGAAGGTTGCGAAATACGGCAAAGCTATTTTAGAAATAGTAAAAGGGGAATTGGAGGGTGGGGCGTCCTCCGCACAAGTTGCAAGTCTTGATGTAAAAGGACTAGAACTAACATCAAATTTTAATACACAAGCACAAGTATTCTCACAGGCTAAACAAAAAGTAACGGTGAGCGAGTATTTGGAGTACCTAAATTTGGTTTTAGCCAAAACTGCAGACGTAAAAGTGGTAGGTGAGGTAAGTGGAGGAAAAATGTATCCCAGTGGCTTTTACTTTACACTAAAGGACAAACAAAATGAGTCGGCTTTAAGCTGTTATTTGCCTACGTACACTTACAGAGGTTTGGGAATTCCTCTTCTGGACGGCATGGAAGTTAGTGTGGAGGGAAGTCCGAGGGTAGTAAAGCGAAATGGGCGCTTCCAATTTACAGTAGAAAATTTGGAGCTTGTGGGGGAGGGGGCGCTTAAAAAAGCATACGATGCACTTAAAGCGAAATTTGAAGCAGAGGGATTGTTTGCTCGTAAGCGGGAGCTGCCAGAGTTTACAAAAAGCATTGGCGTAGTTACTTCGCGTGCTGGAGCGGTTATTCATGACTTTAAAAATAATTTGGCTAAACTTGGTTTTAAAATCTATTTAAAAGACGTGCGGGTAGAAGGCGCACAAGCTGTTACTCAAATAATTAGCGCCATAAAATTTTTTAACACCCAAAAAATTGCGCCGGATGTGTTGGTTATTATGCGTGGCGGGGGAAGCCTAGAGGATCTGCAGGCTTTTAACAGCGAGGAAGTTGTAAGAGCGGTTTTTGCTTCTAAAATTCCAACAATTGTCGCCATTGGCCACGACAAGGATGTGCCGTTAGCTGAGCTTTCTGCAGACATAATGGTTTCTACGCCTACAGCAGCAAGTCACGCGGTAAATGCTACATGGAACAGGTTACAAGAGGAACTCCCGCGTATGCAGTCTGGCTTGGTGTATGGTTACATAGAAGTAATTGCCGAGACAAAAGCAAAGTACGTATTAGCCACTTCTTCCTTAAATAACTGGTGCAAAAGGTTGTCGCAAAGCTATAAACGTTTACAAGAAATTTTGCAGTCTCAGCTAAGTCGATATATAGAATGGATACAAGAGCAACAACAAGAAATATTGGGGCAAATGTCTCGAATAGGACAAATGCAAGAAGTTGGCTATAAGCATGTGTTGGTTAGAGTGGCATCGGCTACTGGTTTTTTGAGCCAAGTAAACCCAGAACGGCAGTTACGCCTCGGATATGCTATTGTAAAGTCAGGTGTGGGGGCGCTTGTAAGAAAGCTTGCCGATGTAGCAGGTGGAGATGAGTTAAACATACAAGTAAGCGACGGTATAATACATAGTAAAGTTAAATAATTTTATGACAAAACAACAATCTATTAGTGAACAACTAGGACAGCTAGAGGCAGTAGTGAAGTGGTTCGAAGCACAAAAAGAAGTAGATGTAGAAAAGGGCTTGGAGAAAATGAAAGAAGGTACGGCACTAATTAAGCAACTTAAGGTCCGCCTGAAGTCTGTTGAAAATGAGTTTGAAGAAATAAAAAAAGACCTTGAGGAGTAGGAGGGGATCTACGAGGGTAAAGTGGTCTCGCTTTAATTTTGTGGTATAATAATTGTGTGATGCCAAGTAGAACTACTGCGTATAGCTTAAGCTAATCCTGTGCTACTTTTTAAATAATTCTCATAGTATACTAATTTCATTTTTTGCGTAGCCTGGGTAGCGTTACGCGGAAGTCTGACTTGGATGCATAGCCAGTTTCGTAAATTTTATTTTAGCTTTATTGCGTCTGCGCTTATTTCATGGGTAGTACTCGCATGTGTTGTTGGAACTACAAAGCCAGAACATAATAATTTAAGTATATTATTCTTTTACGTTTTCTTGTTTTTAGCAATAGTCAGTACTTGTAGCACTTTGGAACTTTTTTTGCGCAGTAAATTTGCACCTGCAGAATTTAAAAACATGACGCAGTCCTCCATGAGACAGTCTGTACTGGTAGCGCTATTGTTAATTTCTTTGCTAGCTTTACAGGCGCAGAACCTATTGTTCTGGTGGGTTGGTCTAAGCTTACTTTTGTTATTTATTTCTATAGAGGTGTTTAGTAATTTATAAATGCACTGGCCGTTTCAAAAAAAAGATAAAGAAACAACAGGAACTGGAAAAATAACTTCTCTGCCTATAGAACCGGCTTTTTTTAATGTTATGCCTAAAGCTAAACTTTCTGCAGAGATTCTGTCGGAACAGCAAGTAACGCCACCGCATATTTCTAGTGTAATGGTTGAAATTCCAAAAGTGTCGCCAGTGCCACCACCAGTGCCTCGAGTTCTCCCACAAGAAAACCGTTTAAGTGGCGCTACCATTGCGGGTGCTGCAGCTGTTTTAGAAGATCATACTCGCACTGCAGTGGCCACGGCACATTCAAGGGGTAAGGTCGCAAAAGTTGCAGTAATTTTACTTGCACTTGGTTTGGCCACATTTGCTGCTTGGTATTCATTCAGAACTTTTGGCAAAACTCTACATATTTCTTCGAGCGTTTCAGGTTTTGTACAAAGTATTACTTCAAAGTTTCATACCAGCAAAAAGCCCGTAGTAGAAAAGAACAATCCTGAGATAAAACCAAAAGAAGTCCGGTCGTACAATACAACGGCTGAGTGGCGACAGCAGTACTTTGGTTCTGAAGACTGTGAACAATGTGCAGACGATGTAGACTCGGATAAAGACGGTTTAACTAATATCGAAGAATTTACCGCTAAAACAGATCCTGGAAATCCAGATACGGACTCAGACGGCCTTGCCGACGGTGACGAGGTGAATGTTTTTGGATGCTCTCCGGTAAACCCAAGAACCGCAGGGGACAGTACATATTCGGACTCCGACGACCTTAAAGGGGGCTGGAATTGCGCACGACCAACAGGAACAGACGATCGCATGACCGAAGAAGAACGCTTGGCCATTGTTGCTAAATCATCGACGAAAGGTTTTCATGAACCAAGCGTGGCAACTTTAGGTAGTAAGATTGAAAATTATCAACCAGCTGAAAGCTCCGCAAATAAACCTAGTAACTCAAACGTTACTCTTCCAGTAGGTACAGATATTAGCCCAGAAGCAGTTCTAGGCAGAGACGTTCAGCGCTCGGATACTATTAAAAAAATAGGCGCGGCGCTTATAAAATATAAAACTGAGATCGGTACTTTTCCAAATGTTACGGATTTTTCTTCTTTAACTTCTGCAATAAAACCGTACAACGCAGTGGCCACCAATGTTCAGGACCCTTTAAATGTAGCGCCTTTTGTGTACGCCTACGAAGTTCTAGGGCAGGGTCAAGATTTCGCTCTTACCTATTACAGTGAAACGCAAAAGCAACTTATTCGCTATACAGCTGCGCAGGCT
>JAHFJH010000018.1:20270-20824 GCA_023245995.1 Candidatus Doudnabacteria bacterium
TGTTGACGCACAAGGGGAGGAAGTGCAAGCGCGTGACTCGCAAAGAATGGACGATATGGAAAAAATTCGGGCCGCTTTACTTATTTACTCTGCGGCCATATCCAAGTCCGATCAAACATTTGTTTTCCCGTCTAAGTCAGAGTATCAGCAAAAAATTACTCCGCAATATTTTCAAACTATGCCAAAAGACCCTAAAACTGGCGCGGACTACGTTTACGATGTAAGCAAAGACTCCGCAGCGTTTAGTTTAAAAGGTATATTAGAAAACCCGCCCGCGGGCACAACAGGTTATATTTGTAGTCAAGATGAGTGTAAAAATTATTAACGCCTGCAAAATTAAAATTTAGAGTTGTTTAATATGAGAAAAATCTTCGGGTTATTATTTTTAGCCTTGGGTATTATTTTAATACCGGTAGGAGGTTTTGTCGGTTATGTTGCAAACGGAGACGATTATTCTGGGGTAGTGAGAAATACCATCACACATTCATTTTTAGGTATTGAAGTTATTGCCTTTATAATTGTTGGAGTTGGAATTTATTTTTTATTAACTTTGC
>JAHFJH010000048.1 GCA_023245995.1 Candidatus Doudnabacteria bacterium
GTTATTTCTTGTATGGCAGATTATGTTAGTGGTGAAATAGTTTTGCAAATGGAAGAGACCGATAAATTTGCATGGGTAACTTTAGCCGAAGCAAAGAGTTATGATTTAATAGACGGTATATACGATGAACTTTCCATGGCAGAAGCTCGTCGGCACGGTAAGGGAGTGGGTGAGTGGCAAAGAATTGAATAATTCCTTATTTGTTGCATTTTTCCTTTAGGTTTTATATACTACCCAGTAGCTTAAACTTTAACTTTTTATGAGACCGAAACTCAAACTTTTAGCAGCTTTTCTTGGTGTAATTATCTTGGCACTTGTGGCAGGGTACATGGTGGTATCTCGTGGTCATGTAGATTTGCGAAAAATTAAAATTCAATACACAAAGAATTTTCCCATAAAACTTGGGCTAGATTTACAAGGTGGCAGCCACCTAGTCTATAAGGCCAACTTTAAGGACGTCGCGCAAGGTGACCAGCCCGAGGCTTTACGTGCTGTAAGGGATACAGTAGAGCGAAGAGTAAACAGCTTTGGCGTAGCAGAACCACAGGTAATAGTTGAAGGGCAAGATAAAATTATTGTCGAACTTCCAGGCATAAAAGACGTAAATGAAGCTATAAACCAAATTGGGCAAACGCCATTTTTGGAATTTCGTACGCAGAGCGGTAAAACACCAGAAGCCAAGGTAGACGCTAGTGGTGCTGTGTCTATAGATCCAACTGCTGGTTGGGACCCAACTGGTCTTTCTGGTAAGCAACTTAAACGAGCTACGGCCGACATTCAGCAGGGTCGTGCAACTATTGGCGGTGGAGATGTGGTAGTGCGGTTAGAGTTTAACGCTGAGGGAACCAAGCTTTTTGGAGACATAACATCAAAAAACGTCGGTAAACCTATTGCTATATTCCTTGACGGTAAAATCTTGTCTGCCCCAACAGTACAAACAGCCATTACAGACGGTACAGCAATTATAACTGGCAATTTTACAGTTAATGACGCAAAACAACTTGCGACACGACTAAACTCTGGTGCGTTGCCAGTGCCAATTCAGCTGGTATCGCAACAAACAGTAGGAGCAACTCTAGGCAAGGAATCGGTACATAAGTCCTTACTTGCTGGGTTTATTGGCTTGTTACTCATAGCCTTGTTTATGATAATGTATTATCGTTTCCCAGGCCTTCTAGCTGTTGCAGCCTTGTTGGTATATATTTTGGTCTCGATAGCAGTTTTACAGGTAGGTGTTTCACTTACAGCAGTTATTTTAGTTGGTCTGTTTTTCTTCTTAGGACTTACAGTAAGCGCGTATTTTGGAATTTTAGCTTTTGTCGCGTATTTGTTACTCATGTTTTTAGGTGGGGTACAGCCGGTTACTGTAACTTTGGCTGGTATTGCAGGTTTTATACTTTCTGTGGGTATGGCTGTTGACGCAAACATACTTATTTTCGAAAGAATTAAGGAAGAAATTCGTTCTGGTAAAGACACTCAAAAAGCTATTTCTGACGGGTTCGACAGAGCATGGCTTTCTATTCGTGACTCAAATATTTCCAGCCTCATAACGACCCTTATACTTTACATGTTTGGTACGCCTTCTATAAAAGGATTTGCTATAACTTTGGGTATTGGTATTATTATTTCCATGTTTACAGCTATTAGTGTTACCAAAACATTGTTAAAAATATTTGTGACGAACAAATTGCTAAGCCATCCATGGCTGTTCGGTGTTAGTCGCATGAAGCAACAGGCCACAGAGTAGTCTTAAATAGAATTTTATATGTTAAAAATTTTAAAATATTATAAATATTTATTTGCTTTCTCGGGAATTGTATTAATCGCCGGAATTGCTTCTTTGTCCGTCTACGGACTGAAACTTGGTATAGACTTTAAAGGTGGTACCATTACTGAGTTATCGTACTCTGCATCACCAGACATAGCTAAAATTCGGGAGGTAGCCTCGTCTGCGGGTGTGGAAGGTGCACAACTACAAACAGTTGGCACAAACGGTGTTTTAATTAAAACCGGCACCTTAAATTCTGGTCAACACGATAAATTGCTATCTGCTCTAAAAGATAAGACCGGTACATTTGAACAAAAGCGATTTGAATTTATTGGTCCAGTCATAGGCAAGGAACTTAGAACAGACGCAATATGGCAACTCATCTTAGTTAGTCTTGGTATAGTTTTATACATTGCCTATGCATTTCGGCGTATACAGAAGCCTATTACTTCATGGAAGTTCGGTTGGGCTGCGGTTATAGCTCTATTGCATGACTTGCTTGTTGTGTTAGGTATATTTTCTATTCTTGGGCATTTTAAGGGAATTGAAATAGACAGCATGTTCGTAACTGCAATGCTTACAGTTTTAGGGTTCTCGGTTCACGATACAATTGTTGTATTTGATCGAATACGCGAAAATATTAAAGTTTACGCTGGACAGCCAATAGAATTTGTTATAAATCATAGCATAACCCAGACTATCGTAAGGTCGCTTAATACAAGTTTAACGGTATTGTTTGTGTTGCTGGCCATGTTGTTGTTTGGTGGTGAAAGTATTCGTTATTTTGTTCTAGCGTTGTTTATTGGCATAATTACTGGAACTTACTCTTCTATATTTGTTGCGAGCCCGCTTTTGGTGCTTTGGCAAAAGTGGTCCATGCGAAAAACCTAATAACTCCAAACTAGCTATTTTACGGCCAGTTTTCATGGTACAATATGTAAACTTATCCACTTATTGTTATAAATCCTCATGTATATGAGGATTTTTGATAAATTAGTAGTTGACAAAGCTTCCATATTTCTGCTATAATGATTTCAGTTTAGTGTGGCCTGAATTGGTCATTTTCTGGTACCTGCCACACCTTTGAGTTTTGAAAACAATTTGTATGGGAATTTTAGATACAATTATTGATACGAAACGAACAGACTTAGTTAAAGAGTTTGAACCAATCGTTGTTGTGGGCAAAATTTTAGACCAGCTAAAAGAACGTGATAAAGAAATTTTATCACGTCGTTATGGTTTGCGTGGCGCAAATGAACAAACTTTAGAAGCCATAGGCAAGGATTTAAAGCTTACTCGTGAACGTGTTCGCCAAATTGAGAAGGCATTATTAAAACAACTGCAGTCACATGTTAAGTCCCAGCCGGAAATGCTTAAAACCCGGGAACTTTTGCAGTCTTTACTTTCTGAACATGGTGGCATAATGGCAGAAGCCGACTTACTAGAGCGTTTAGGGGTAGAAGCTGTAGAAGAAGCAAATGCTGTACGTTTTTTGCTTTTACTAATTGAGGAAGTCACTAGCATACGCGGGCACGAGCATATTCGTGATGCTTGGGCTGCCTTACAGTTTGATACAGCGCTGTTTAATAAGTTTTTGGTTGCAGCCAAGTCAGTTTTGGAAGAAGCTGCAAAGCCACATGGTGCAGAACGATTTTTAGAGCGTTTCAAAGGTACGGATTTTTACAAAGAACATGCAGAACACCTATCCGATGTAGTAATTTTAAATTTTTTGGGCACAGCAAAGCATATTAGTAAAAATGCTTTTGGTGAATACGGTTTGGCCCACTGGAGAGATATAACCCCTCGTGATGTTGGCGATAAAGCTTATTTGGTTTTAAAGCACCACGGCAAGCCAGAACACTATACACAAATAACAGAGCTAATAAATAAACATCATCCAGGCAGTAGAAAAGCTTATAAGGAAACTGTTCATAATGAACTTATAAAAGACAAGCGGTTTATACTTGTTGGTAGGGGTATTTATGCCTTGGCTGAGTGGGGTTATAAGTCAGGAGTTGTAGCAGATGTAATTGCAGAGGTACTGGTTGCTGCAGGTAGGGCGCTTGGTAGAGACGAAATTATAGACGAAGTTTTAAAGCGTCGTATGGTGAAGAAGAATACTATATTAGTAGGACTATCTAACAAGAAACGTTTTGTAAAAGTGGGTAAAAATCAGTATCAGTTATTATAAGTACAAATATTTTAGCTTTTTGGCACACTTACAAAAATACTTCCAGAAATAAAAAGTTATTTTCATGTTTGATATAAGTATAAGCGGAGCGGGTGATATTATACGTCTGGTCGCCAACATAGTTTGGTGGTTTTTAAGTTCGGGCGGCTGGATAATTTTTGTATTTATAGGGGTATGGATTTTGTTTACTCAGTACATGGAAGAAATACAAGGGCAATTTTTAGCAACGCAAGAATGGGTTTTTTTAAACATAAGAATTCCCAAAACAAATGAACTTTCTACATTGGCTGTGGAACAAGTATTTGGACAAATGCACGCAATATTGTCTCGGCCTACTTTTGCTCAAAAATATGTAGAAGGACAGGTATCGTTGTGGTATAGCTTGGAAATGGTTAGCCTTGGTGGAAAAATTTCATTTATTATACGTTCTCCAAAAAGAAATAAAGACTTAGTTGAGGCAGCAGTCTATGCACAATATCCGGAAGCAGAAATTACAGAAATAGGGGATTACTTAGAAAACTTAAACTACACTTCTACAAGTGAAGAATTTGATTTGTGGGGCACAGAATTACTTCTTAATGCGGATCAGGCTTTACCAATAAAGACTTATCGTGAGTTTGAGCATGTGGCAGCTAAAGACAAAATAGTAGACCCGCTTAGACCACTATACGAAGCCATGGCAAAGGTTGCTCCACATGAACTATTTTCAGTACAAATTGTAGTTTTGCCAATTTCAGACAACGATTGGAAACCAAAAAGTGAAGCCAAGGCGGGCGAGCTTATTAACGGCGCTAAGCCAGCAGCTAAGCCGTTTAATTTACTTACTTTTTTGTATGGTATAGTTAAGCCTGCGGCACCAGCTGCTCCTAAGGCAGAAAAGAATTTTACTTTACTTTCGGACGTAGAGAAAGAGAGAGTGAACTCTGTCTTGCATAAGGCGGGTAAATCTGGCTTTTTAACAAAGATACGATTAATTTATATCGCGCCTAAAGCAAAATTTGATAAACCCAAAGCAGCTCTCTTTATGGGTGCTTTTAAGACTTTTTCTAGCGCGAACATAAATGGGTTTAAGGGTAATCCGGATGTTACTCCAAAATTGGATTATAAGCTTTCAGAAACTTTGGAGAAGCCATACATTGACTTTATTGTTGGCAGAAGAAAAGATTCATTATTTAAGTCATTTAAAAACCGTCACCCTGTTGCTGGAGCAAAACCATATGTTTTAAACATAGAAGAGTTGGCTACAATTTTTCACCTTCCACTTGTTGGTGAAGAAACTGTTTCTACTCCAAATGTAGATACTGTTGCAAGTAAAAAAAGTCAACCGCCGGCGAATTTACCCATTGGAGAATATTAATAAGTTCCTAGTGCTTAGTACTCAGTGCCCAGCAAGGCAGAGTTTACAGATTACATACTAAGTACTAAGCTCTAATAACTAAGAACTGACAAAATGGA
>JAHFJH010000019.1 GCA_023245995.1 Candidatus Doudnabacteria bacterium
AGTAGAGGACTGTCTTAACGAACATCCCGATGAACTTACAGTGGCGGTAAAGATGCCGTCTACCCGCAGCAAGACGGAAAGACCCTATGAAGCTTTACTATAGCGTGTCATTGAAACTTTGTTTTTGTTGCTTAGTATAGGTGGGAGATTTTGATTGCCCTCTTCCGGGAGGGCAGGAGTCGAAATGTGAAATACCACCCTGCACAGACGAATTTTCTAACCAGAGCTTAACCTACTCTGAGACAGTGGCTCGTGGGTAGTTTAACTGGGGCGGTTGCCTCCTAAATGGTAACGGAGGCGTTTATTAAGGTAAGCTAAGCGCGGATGGAAATCGCGCTGATAGTGCAAACGCATAAGCTTGCTTGACTGCAAGAGTGGCAACTCGCGCAGGTACGAAAGTAGAAGTTAGTGATCCGATGCGTTCGAGTGGAAGACGCAAAGCCCAACGGATAAAAGTTACTCTAGGGATAACAGGCTGATCCTCTCCAATAGTCCACATAGACGAGAGGGTTTGGCACCTCGATGTCGGCTCATCACATCCTGGGGGTGAAGAAGCTCCCAAGGGTTAGGCTGTTCGCCTATTAAAGTGGTACGCGAGCTGGGTTCAAAACGTCGTGAGACAGTTTGGTCCTTATCTGCTGTGGGTGTACGAAATTTGAGTGGTCACACTCCTAGTACGAGAGGACCGGAGTGTATGGACCTCTGGTGTACCCGTTGTTCCTTCAGGAGCATCGCGGGGTAGCTAGGTCCAGTTCAGATAAGCGCTGAAGGCATATAAGCGCGAAGCTGTCCACAAGACTAGATTTCGTTGTCTAGCGCAAGCTAGACGAAAGGTTCGCAGAAGACGACTGCGTATTTAAAATTAGTGCATAGTGCATAGGGATTAGTGCCTAGTAGCAATACTAAGTACTATGAACTAAGTACTAAGTACTGATTTCTATAGGCAGCAGGTGTACGCACAGTAATGTGTTTAGCCGAGCTGTACTAATCAACCGAAAGTTTAATTTATCTTTGTCCGATGCAATATCGGTGTTGACTAGCAATTGGTGACTTAAGTAAACTTATTTTATGGTCGCTAAATTTAAAATTGTTCTTTTGTTTGCAACTTTTTTAGTAATACTTATAGCCTGTTACTATGCATCTACTAGTTTTGTATCTGCTACTAACTTTTAGAGGTAATATAATTGGTTAACAAGTTTTCACTACAGGTCGTTCGAAGAATGTTCTTATAGAACAAAATAGAAGAATATTCTTCGGGTGACATGTACGGCGGGGTCCGACCTTATTCCATCCCGAACTAAGTCGTCAAAACCGCTCGTGCCGATGATACTTCCGCTTATGGTGGATGGGAAAGTAGGTAGTTGCCCGTTTATGAAAAAACCTTCCTTTATACGGAAGGTTTTTTCTGTTTTATAAATTATTTATATGCATCTGTTACAATAGTACTATGTTAATAACTGTTTTACTTGTATGTCTTTTGTTGTTTTCGTTACTATTGTTGCTAATTTTTGCTTCGGCTCTTATTGGGTATTGGCAAAGTCGCGTGCCCTTTGTACTAAGTCCAATTAGTGACACAAGGAACGCTCTTGCTGTTGCGGGTTTGCGGGATGGGCATACTTTTTTCGATATTGGTAGTGGCAACGGCAGAGTTGTATTTGTAGCCGAAAAGTTTGCGCGCGTGCAAGCAACGGGTTTTGAGTTAACCTACTGGACGCATCTTTGGGCAAGGTTGTCTGCTAAGAGAAAAAGGTCTTCAGCACAATTTGTTAGGAGTAATTTTTTTGAGGTTTCTTGGGCAAATGTTGACGTAATATATTGTTATCTTTTCCCTCCTCTTATGCGCTCTGTGGAGGAGAAGTTTTTATCTGAGTGTAAAATTGGGACAGTGCTTATAAGTCGAGATTTTGCTTTACCAAATTTAAAAGCATTTCAGGTTCTTGCTTTGAAAAATTCTCACCGAGCGAACTTGTACAGAAAAATATAATTTAATTTTACTTTTTACTTTGCTTGTGATATAATTATATAAAGTTTTTATAGCGTACAAAAACGAAACAAAAGTAATGCTACATATATGAAATCTAAACCCCTAAAAAAGAGAGTTGTACTGGCTCACATAGCGCCGGTTTTAAGTGTGGTGACCGTTGGACTGCTTTTCTTGTCTTTGGTTATTACTAACCACACACCACAAAGTACCTTAATGGGTAAGGTAAAGTATCTATCTTCTCGTGCAGATAGCCAACTTTTGGTGGCGTTTCCAAATCCGATTAAGGTATGCGATGGCTCTGGAGTTGGTGACACGACTTTGTCGTGGAACGTTCCAGCAAGTACTTGGTACGAATTACACAAAGGCAGTCAAACTGGCGAAGTTGTTGTACAAGGGTTGGGCTCCGGCTCAGAACAAGTTACTAGGGTGGCAAATAATGCGAAGTATGTATTGGTTGGTGCAAATTCTGTGGCTGCGCAAAAGAAATCCCAACTTGGTCAGGTTTACGTTGTGCATACGCGCGATGGTTGCGCTAGGTAACCTGCATCCTTTATGTAGAGTGGTTGAGATCACTAAAAAAAGCACCTTCTACAATTTAGCTAATTTTATGATATAAGCCCGACATCACAAGTCGGGTTTTTATATTTTCAGCTTTATTATATACTCAACTATATGCGCATAATTGCCGACCTCCATATTCATTCAAAATACGCGCGGGCTTGTAGTCCCAAGCTAACTCCAGAAAATTTAGGAGTTTGGGCAGGGAAAAAAGGTATTGGTCTGCTTGGGACAGGGGACTTTACGCATCCAGGGTGGATGAGAGACTTAGACGCGGTTCTAGATGAGATTGAGGCTGGCTTGTATAAACTAAGAGGACAGGCAGATGACGTGCGTTTTATGTTTACTTCCGAGCTTGCTTCTATTTATAAGCAAGGAGAGAAAGTGCGGCGTGTTCATAATTTGGTCTTCGCACCTAGTATGGACGTGGCCAAAAAATTTAGTCAAGCATTAGAAAAGCGAGGAGTAAATGTAAAAGCAGATGGTAGACCCATAATGGGTGTGCATTGTAATGATTTAGTTAAAATTGCTAAAGACATAGACGAGGGTATGGAAATAATTCCTGCACATGCATGGACGCCACATTTTGGTGTCTTTGGGTCTTTATCCGGATTTAACACACTCCAAGAAGCTTTTGGTGACCAAACAAAATATATATTTGCCATAGAGACCGGACTCTCTAGCGACCCAGCCATGAACTGGAGGGTAGCCGGCTTAGATTCCATAAGTCTTATTTCTAATTCTGATCCGCACAGCCTACACAGATTAGGACGAGAAGCAAATATTTTTGAAGTCAATTCAAAAAAACTATCCTATGCTGAGGTTATCCGCATTATTAAAAATAAAAATCCACAAGAGTTTATTTCTACGATTGAGTTTTTCCCGGAAGAAGGCAAGTACCACCTAGACGGTCACCGTGACTGTAAGTTTAGCTGTGAGCCAAGCAGGACAAAACAGCTGGGTGGCGTCTGTCCTGTATGCGGAAAGCAATTGCTCCGTGGTGTGCTAAATCGAGTAGATGAATTAGCAGACAGGGAAATTGGTCAACTGTTGCCACGTGCTATTCCTTATAAAAGTGTTGTGCCGTTAGAAGAAATAATTGCCGATGTTTTAGATGTGGGTGTTGCAAGTAAAAAAGTACAACTTAAGTACGAGCATGCTTTAGCTGGTTTTACAGAATTTGATATTTTATTATCTTTAAACGAACAAGATTTACTAAAATTGTTAGATGTGGAGGTTGCAGCGGCAGTCTTGCGCGTGCGAGAAGGTTTGGTAAAACTGGTAGCTGGTTATGACGGTGAGTACGGACATGTAGGAGTAACAAGTAACGATGTTTCCAAAAAGCATGGACAGAGGTCTTTATTTTAATCTCTGTTGAAAGACAAACTTAAAGCGTGTATAGTAAAAGTGGACTTACTACAGAAATATAACTGTAAATAACTTATAGAGACATGATAAAAAGAACAAAAATTGTTGCTACCATTGGCCCTGCTTCCAGCAGTGTGCAGACACTAACAAAAATGATACACGCAGGGTTAAATGTTGCCAGAATTAACTTTTCACACGGCACTCACGAAAGCAACGGCGCTGCTATGGTCCATGTAAAAGCAGCGAGTAAAAAGACCGGTTTGCCTATAGCACTTATTGCCGACTTGCAAGGGCCAAAAATTCGTGTGGCCGACATACCTAAACCTATCCCTATAAAACCTGGACAAAAAATTGTCATTGGGCAGGATTTTGATATGGATTTTGACATTACTGGTTCTGTGAAGCCGGGTGAAAGGTTGCTTATAGAAGACGGGCTTATTGAGTTTAAGATTTTAAAAGTACAAGCTTCTAGCAAAACTCGCAAAGGCAAAATTTACTGTGAGGTGGTAAATGGAGATGCGGTTAGGCCACGCAAGGGCATTAACATGCCAGACACAGTTACAAAGTTTCCAATAATGACCGATAAAGACATTGCAGATTTGAAGTTTGCTTTAAAGCAAGACGTAGACTTTGTTGCGCTCTCTTTTGTGCGTGGACCAGAAGATGTGGTGAACTTAAAACAGTTAATAAAAAAGTATTTACCTAAAGGGTTTGTGACTCCAAAAATTATAGTAAAAATGGAGATTCCAGCAGGAGTCGAAAGCTTTGACGCCATTTTAAAGGAGACAGACGCAGTCATGGTTGCTCGTGGAGATCTTGGAGTAGAATTGCCAGCTGCAAAAGTTCCAGTTATACAAAAAATAATGGTTCGGAAGAGTTTAGCTGCCGCCAAGCCAGTTATTGTTGCTACACAAATGTTAGACTCCATGATTCATAATCCGAGACCAACGAGAGCTGAGGTCAGTGATGTGGCAAATGCAGTTATAGACAGGGCCGACGCGGTTATGCTTTCGGGCGAAACTTCTACTGGGCAGTATCCGGTAGAGTGCGTACAGACTATGACAGATATTATTCAGGAGGTAGAGGCCTCGGAGTTTATGGCTGATGAGTGTTTGTTTACAGGCGAGCCCGATGAAGCACATGCAGCGGCAGTAGCTGGTAGTGCTTGCAGTTTAGCTCGGGGTGTGGGTGCAGATGCTATTATTGGCGTTACAGATAGTGGTTTTACTGCAAGGTTTTTAAGCCATCAGCGTCCGCATGCGCCAGTATATATGTTGTCTGCCAACCCAACTGCCTGCAGGCAAATGACTTTATTGTGGGGTGTGCAACCTATTATGAAGAAGTGGTACCATTCTATTTTTGACCTGCTAGATAGTGCTATTGGCGTTGTAAAGAAAGCTGGGTTTATTAAAACCGGCGAACGGGTAGTTCTTGTTGCTGGTCGCCCAACTGGTTCGCGTATAAATATTGTTGAAGTTAAAGTTGTGGAGTAGGGGTTAGTCGCCTCATCGGCGACCCGCCGAGGAGGCGGGTGATTAGTGTTTAGTGCGTAGTCAATCCAAAACAATAAACACAGCCTTTGCATGTGGCAAAGGCTGTGTTTTGGTAACTCTATTGTCATGGATTAAAGATGGCAATTGTCAGCATGTGTGCTACTTTTTATGAGGAAGGAAGAGTTTGGCGAGGCTTATAATAGTGCCACCAAGAGTGCCTGCAAGGAGATCGCCCATGGTATCTGTTAGCGAGATTTGCATGTGGGAGCCGGTTAATGTGTCTATTAAAAACTTCATCCACTCCCAAGCAACAGCAGTAGATACGACTATGGCTACTACAGCTATTGAAATTACTAGAAGGTGATTAGTACCCACTAGTTTTCTTTGACGGAGCAGAGAATACAGGCTAAAAGTGCCCACGGCGATACTCATGCCACCAAGTGCGTGCATGAGTTTATCAAAGTGTTCAATATTCGCGTACCAGCCAAGGACTGTGGCAAGCACGTGTACTACCAGCACCAGTAAAGGGAACTTTAAAATTTTAAACAATTGTTTTAGCATTGTATGTTTTTTTGAACGTATGATTTAAGGCATTGTGATGGTTTTTACACCACGCATAGATTTATCTTTTTTGTTTCTTCTACAACTTTTTTGTCACCATCATATTCAAAGGTGGCAAATACAGTACCATCTTTTGGGTTTAGGATATGTTCAATTACTTGTCTTACGGATGGGAGTAGATCTTGGTTTGAAATTTCTTCAGGACTAAGATAAATAAACTTTCCTTCTTCTGTGGTAGTGAGCTCACCAGAATCGTAGTCTCCAGAAAAATGGAATATTAACCAGTTTTCATTTTCATCTTTTACAGGTTTTATCCCCATGATTACCGCTTCTAAACGCATATTAACCACTTTTATTCCAGCTTCCTCTAAAAGCTCGCGTTGTGCGGCAATATAAGGGTCTTCATTTGCATCTACTTTCCCACCGATTGGATGGATTACATTTGGTGCATATTTCTTTTGTGGAGAGCGTCTAAGTAGAAGATACTTTCCATCTTTACGGACAAAAATATTTGCACAAATGACTAGGTTGTGAATATTGGGTACTGTATTTATTGCCATGATTTTAATCTATTAACTTAAATATTAAATGGCGGCTTTGGTACTACGCTATTTGCTTATGCCAGAGGATTTGTTCTACTTTTCGTTTGCTGTTGTAGGTCCAGTGGTGTTTGGCGGGAGTTTTCGTTTTAGTGCTGTTGCTTATGGCGATATTGTTACCAATATAAAAACCAATGTGCGCGTGGCTCTCTCCTTTTGAGTCTGTCTTTTCGTTCCAAACAAGTACTGAGCCAACCCGAGGTTTAGGTATTTGCTGCCAACCACTTTGTAACATGTCTTTTACTGTGGAGCTAACTGTTGCATGTGGGTTTGTAATAAGGTCAAATATTTTTAGTACGCAGGAAACAAAATAAGCGCATGAAAGTTCGCCGTTTTTTAAAATATCAACCGTCCTACCTTTGTTATTTGCATAGATGTGTTGAAACATCTTGCTGCCAACACTTTGCGTAACTTGGGCAAGGTATGTTTCTTTTGTTTTTATAGTAAGTTTAGTTTTAGCCAAAATAAACTCCTTGCCTAATTTTATAGTTATGATAAACTCAGTAACCGTTATGTATTTCTGGCGGAGAGAGGGGGATTCGAACCCCCGAAACCGGTGAAGGTTTACTCGCTTTCCAAGCGAGCGCACTCGACCACTATGCGACCTCTCCAGCAGCAATACACAACTTTGTAAAATATGGCTCAAATAGGCCTGAAACTGCTCGTTTATTCTATCATTATGCGCTGGTTTTGCCAAGTTGCCTTGTATGCCTATTTACCGCTAAAGTAAAGACGTATACGGGTTTAAATTTATCGTTTTTGGTAAATTGTTAATTGTTAGTTGTTAAATGTTTCCCTCATATGGCAGACCAAGTAATACAAGATATAAAAGACAGGTTGGACATAGCAGAAGTTGTTGGCTCTTATATCCCGCTTAAGCGAGCAGGTGTTAACTTTCGTGCCAATTGTCCGTTTCATAACGAGAAAACTCCGAGTTTTAATGTAAATCCTAGCAGGCAAATTTGGCATTGTTTTGGTTGCGGTGAGGGAGGCGATATTTTTAGCTTTGTCCAAAAGTATGAACACTTAAGTTTTCCAGAAACTTTACAAGTATTGGCAGACAAGGCTGGCATAGCACTTCCGTCCGTTTCTTCTGCTCAACAGCAGGCGGATGCAAAGCAAAAAGAGCTACGTGAAAAACTATTTCGTGTGAACGCTTTTGCCGCAAAGTTTTACCATCAAATACTAACAAGTAGAGCGGGTTCTAAGGCGCTTGAATATTTGAACAATAGAGGCCTAACCGAAGAAACTATTGTTGGTTGGGAGATTGGTTATGCGCCGGACGATTTTCAACTTTTGGAGCAAGCTTTACTTGCGAAGGGCGCGGAGAAAGAAGATTTAGTTTTGGCGGGAGTTTCTGCTCGCTCTGACCGAGGCACGTACGACAGGTTTCGTGGTCGGGTCACTTTTCCCATATTAGATTTTACGGGTAAAGTAGTCGGTTTTTCCGCCCGAATTTTGTCTGGGGATACAGTTGCAAAATACATTAACAGTCCAGAGAGTCCGGTTTACAGTAAAAGTCATGTGCTTTTTGGTCTATTCAAGGCTAAGGAAGCTATACGCAGGCAAGATTATGTTGTAGTGGTTGAGGGCCAAATGGATTGCATAAAGGCACATCAGGCCGGTTTTCAAAATACTGTTGCAACTAGTGGAACGGCTTTGACCTCCGAGCAGTTGCGCGCTTTGGGAAGAATGACAAAAAACATATCTCTTTGTTTTGACGCAGATATAGCGGGTACAAGAGCTGCAAAGAAGGCTGGTGCGTTAGCTCTTGGTATGGGTTTTGCAGTAAAGATGATTACCATAACAGGAGCGAAAGACCCAGACGAGTTAATTAGCCAAAGTCCGTCTCTTTGGGAACAAGCGCTTAAACAGAGTGTCTGGTTTGTGGAATATTTTGTGAGTCTTGCTGAAAAGAATTTTACAGCTAGAAGTGTTGAGCAAGGAAAATTTGTCGCGCAAGAAGTTGTGCCGTTGTTGCGCTTGCTTACAGATCCACTAGAACAAGACCATTATATAAGTCAGTTAAGTGAACGCTTTGGCCTTACAAAAGCGGCGTTATTAGAAAATTTGTCCCAAATAAAATCCGAAAGAACGACAACGCAAACGCCTGAGAGCGTGACAACAGAAGAGGCTGGCATGCAATCCGAACCGGTGCCCTTAGCGGAAAAAATGGTGCTAGGCATATTTTTATTTTCAGTAGATTTGTTTCAGGAATGGCAAGAGGCTGGTGGCGGTGTTGCCGATTTTACTAGCACTGAAAGTCAAAAATTTATTGAGTCTATGCTTTCGGGTAATGTAGCCATTGTCCAAACCAGTCCGCTTGCGCACGAAGCTTTGTTTATGGTAGAATCACAAGCAGCTAGCTATGATGGACAACAGGCAGCATTCCTGCGGGAACTGCAGAAAACGCTATACGCGTTCCATTTGGCCGCGCTAAAACGAATGCAACAAAATTTAACGGCGTCTATTAGGCTTGCCGAAACCAGCCAAAGTCTGGTGCGTTTACATGAGTTACAGCGCGAATTTGCAGATTTAACACAAAAAAGACTTCTGCTAGAAAGAAAAATACAAGAATAAACAATTTTGCGACCAACTACTATGCGGTCGTGTTATAACGTGTAAGCCGTAGCGTTCACAAAAAGTGGACAGTGCTTTGTTCTTTGTGTGTAAAATTTAATTTAGTCAGTTTTTATATTTAGGATAGGATATTTTTACTATGGCATCTAAACTTTTAAAAAAGAAGACTACAAAGAAAGCTACCAAGAAGCTGGTGCGCAAACCAAAAAAGCCTGCCAAGGCGGTTAAGAAGCCTGCGCATAAAAAGTTAGGAAAGTCTTCCAAAAAAGCCCCGCGAAGTCGCAAGCTACATAAAGCCTTAGAGGGCTTGGAAAATTTACCGGAGTCTCCTAAGGTTGCTGAGGCGCTGGCCGAAATTCTGGAAAAAGGTGCAGTACGCGGTTTTGTTACTGAGGCCGAAATTTTACATTCTTTACCGGAGTTTGAGGACGATTTATTGGCCCTTGAACAAGTTTTAAATATATTAGAACAGCGCGGAATAGAAATAGTCGACCAAGAAGTGGCTAGTGTTTGGCAACAAGGTAAAGTTCCAGAGGAAACTGTGCCAGTTAAAGGCAAAGGCAAGAAGCGAAAAGAAGAAATGCCAGAAGCTTTTGACTTGTCGGACATTTACGACGATTCTATTCAAATGTATCTTCGTGAGATTGGTAAGGTCTCACTTTTAACAGGTGAAGAGGAAATAGACCTAGCCAAGCGGGTTACAAAAGGTGATGAAGCTGCTCGTAAGCGCTTAACAGAAGCGAACCTGCGCTTAGTCGTATCTATAGCTAAAAAGTACATGGGTCGAAATCTCGGCCTGTTGGACTTAATCCAAGAAGGTAACCTAGGGCTTTTTCGCGCAGTTGAAAAGTTTGATTGGCGTAAAGGCTATAAGTTTTCTACCTACGCCACCTGGTGGATACGCCAAGCCATAACCAGAGCTCTAGCTGACCAGTCCAGAACTATTCGCATTCCTGTGCATATGGTTGAGACGCTCAACAAATATGCGCAGGCAGAGCGTCAGTTAGTGCAAGATCTTGGCCGTGAGCCACTTCCAGAGGAAATTGCCGCGGAAATGGGCATAGAGGTAGAAAAAGTTTATCATCTTAGAAAGATTTCTCAGGAAACAGTTTCCATAGACGCTTCGGTGGGTGACGATGACACAGAAGACAGCACGCTTGGCGACTTTATAGTGGACGAAGACACCACTAAACCAAATGACTCAGCTGGCAGACAGCTTTTAAAAGAGTATGTTCAAAACATTTTGCGCGACCTTGAACCTCGTGAACAAAAAATTCTTAAAATGCGTTTTGGTTTAGAAGACGGCGTTACGCATACGTTAGAAGAAGTAGGCGAAGAGTTTGGGGTTACCCGCGAGCGTATTCGCCAAATAGAGGCTAAAGCCCTTGAGCGTATAAAAGAACATCCGGAAATTTACCGGCTTAGAGATTACTAGATATAAAATAATATCTCAATACCCAATTCACCCCTTTCCGTTATTTGGACTGGGGTGAATTTGTAACTGGCTTAGAGGAACATTTAAGATCTTTAAGTTCTATATCGTTGTTGAGGGCTAGGGTTTTTTATAAAGTAGTCATGTACGTAAGGTATTTACAAAAGTTTATTTTTATGATATTATATAAATGTACAGTAGTACATTTTTGATACAAAAATAAAATTAAATGAAAAATTCATTTGTGGACAAGACGGGTAATATTGCTCGTCATGCATTATTGCGTATAGGTTATAAGGGCGCGTTCCTTTTAATAGTGGGTATATCTGTTGTGGTTGCATCGGTATTATTCTTTGGACTTCAAAGTCTTACCCATAAGAAATTTGCTTTCCAGGGGATGCAGTCACACGCAGCTTGCCCGAAAGGTTATTACGTTAGTGGGTATGGGATTTGTTCTCGCAGGAATCCTCCTCCTGTGCCTACTCCGACTCCTGTGCCAAAACCAACTCCAGCTCCAACACCAACTCCAATACCACCCGTCGGACCGGATGTTGCACCCATAGGAAATCTAGAGGGGATTACTTGCCAGGATGGTATATATGGTTGGGGGTACGATACGAATGTTCCAAGCGGACAATTGCCGGTGCATGTGTATGAAAACGGCGTGTTCATACTCGGTTTTAGCACTGATGTGTACCGTCCTGACGTAAATGCGGCATTTGGCCTGTCGGGGAATCATGGATTTAAAGCCGACTTGCCGCCTCAATTGCGCGATGGTCGACCTCACTCTTTAGCTGTTTTTGTTATAAATGATAATGCAAGCGGTACCCACGCAAATCTCCCTCAGAAGACTATAGTGTGTCCCAGTCAAACTGCTTCGTCTACTAAGGGAGCATTGGAACACGTGAGCATAGCCTGGATAGAGGGTTGGGCGTGTATGGCCAACAACCCAAGTAGCTCGGTGAATGTTGAAGCATTTGCGACTAATACCTCGGGTGACGGTACAAAAGTTATAGATGGTTCGCAGGTTATGTACCGTATAGCAACTGGTGTTGCCAACAGCCGAAGGCCGGGTAAGACCTCGGAATGTTCTGGAAATGGAATGAAAGGTGTTCGCATGCCAACACCTCAATCTGTTCTCGATAGGGCAGATCATGTAATTCGACTCGCCACGACAACTGCTACGGGCGCGCGAGTTTTTTTGTCTGGTTCAATTTCATTTAATTCTCAGGTTATATACAGCCAAGAACCTATAGATAATATAGACGATCACTTACTCATCAATCATGGCTTTATTACTCCGGAGGCTCAGGCAGACTATCAGTTCAATATTTATAGTCATACGAATATAGCTGCGTTTCCTCCCGCTGGTAACGTTGTATTTAGCGGGGCTGTATCCTGTGATGCATCTTGGGCAACTGGATTAAACTCGACTGCTGCGGGTCAAAGAGGTTTGCCAGGTAGTTGTGCAACTCAGCGGAACCCTCATATGGTGGTTCAAACGAGCGGTGACAAGCTCGGCCTTTTGCTCGATAGCAACGATTTCGGCGTGTACAATACAGGAGTATTTGTGCAAAGCAATTGGAAAAATGCGCAACGGGTATTTAGACAGGGCTCAGACAGTGATCGGGTACGTGTGAGTGGAATTTTTAAGCAACCTTTAGAATTTCCAGATTCAACAACTAGTCCCGACGCAATGAGTTTTTGGTATTACGTACTTCACTTTAAACAAACTGGGCACAGACCTATTTGGGTTACAGTGCCGGTCTACAATAGTCGGGTAGCTTATAACGCCCCTTGGGCAGATTTAAGTAATGGCATAAGTCAGTTAGTTTATGGAGATGCCAATGATCTTTATATTAATTCACCTTTGGCAGCAACTTCCACTTGGATTACTCCGTGTTCTGACACCTCGTTTTTTTCACATGAGCCGTATGGTGGTGAGCGCAAGTTTTGTTTCGAAATGAGCGCACGACAATTTCGTCTTGGCCTTCAAAGTTTAGCCACGCAGTTTCCGGGTGTGGATACAAACCCAGCAGATTTTTCCTTGGATTTCTTTTTAGTTAATACCGAAGCATGGGGTATTGGCGCTCCTGGGCGTCTAGGACTGTCTATGCATAACCTAGAAGTTGTTAGTCTTTATTAGGGCTTTTATCAAATAAGTACTTTTGTTTTATCTAAGATATGTTTTATATTTTCTGGCTTTAATTTGGTAAAATAGCCAATTATCCACTTGCATTAGATTGTGGACAGGCTATGCTTATCATAGAAAGGAACGATAATTAATGCAGCATCAGTATTTCCAGACCTAATTTGGTTCTACCGATGTAACGCTGGCCTGCGTAAGGCCGTAACCCTAGTAGGTTAAAAAATAGACACATCAATGCAACCAAATAGGAATACTTAAACTCCCGCACACTTGACGAAAGATGCGGGAGTTTATGTTTATTGTAGAAGCTAATTTTGTATTTACATAAGCAATGCAAATTAACATTGCATATTTACTGCCAGACGAACTTGGGTGCATTCGTAACTTTTATTCTTCAAATTCTATGTTGAAACCTTCAAAGTTTTTTAAGTTCTCGGTAGAAGCGTAGTCTACTTTGTCTATTTTGGCACCTTTTGGGCCTTCATGACACCAGCGTAAAAAAAGTTTTAACTTTTCTACTTCACCTTCGGCTTCTATGTGAATGCCATTGCGTTCTACGTTTTTAACAGTGCCTTTAAGGCCGAGCTCTAAAGCTTCGTCAAGAGCCGCATAACGAAAGCCAACGTTCTGCACTTTGCCAGTAATGGTTATTTCCAAATGTTTAATCATAATTAGTTAGTTCTGAGTGCCTAGTTCTTAGTTGTTAGTGCAGACAAGTCTTTCAATACTTCCTGCGCGTGCATTTCTGGCTTCACCTGCTCATAAATTTTAGCAATCCTTCCAGTCGGGTCAATCAGAAAACTAGTGCGAACTGTACCCATATATTTTCTACCATACATGCTTTTTTCTTGCCATGTACCGTACTTGTTTACCACTTCTTTGTTTTCGTCTGCAAGCAGTGTAAAGGGGAGTTTGTATTTAGCTTCAAATTTTTTATGGCTGGCTACTGTATCTACAGAAATGCCTAGTACAACGGTTTTGATTTTTTTAAATTTTGGCAAATTATCCCGTAGACTACAAGCTTCTTTAGTGCATCCAGAAGTATCATCTTTGGGGTAAAAGTATACCAATACCCACTGGCCTAGGTAGTCCTTAAGTTGGTGCACTTTTCCATTTTGGTCTGGCAATTTAATTGCCGGTGCTTTTTGGCCTGTTTTTAGCTTCATATGTTATTTTTACAAACAATTAGCTTTATTCAGGCTTTATTGTAGCACAAATTTGCTCTTGAAAAATAACCAAAAAAGGAGTAATATCTTTAAGCGCCCACAGAATACCGCTTCTGTTTTTTGGGCAAATATACTCAAGCTACAAACACTAGGAGGACCACGATGGAGCAATACGTTTTGCGTCTTGCTTGTGCAGACGGCAAGGCAGCAAAGATTTTTTTCAGGTGGTTGGAACAACATTTCGGTCCAAATTGTTATCCCGATACGTTGACCAACTTAGGAACTGATGGCGTGCTCGCATTTGGCGATTTAGAAGTCAAGGCTAGGATGCGGGATCGCGCACAACAGCTTATTTTTGGGCATGAAATCACTAATGTGTTTGTTGAGGGGCACGGTGATTGCCTGGGAAATCAAGTAGAATCTGACACGCATCGTCAGCACGTATTACAGGCGTGTAATGTTGTTGAGGGCTGGAAGCTCAAAACAAAAGCGGGAAGGCCTGTAAATGTGATTGGCGTGTATGTCTCTAAGCGCAGAGAAGCTGTGGAGGTGCTATGCGGGCATCTTGCGTCGGCCGCTACGGCGGCAGACTAAACACGAGTTTAGTTTTTTATTTTTTGCGTTTAGGCTATTTTTAGCAGTTTTCATACTGCATTGTTGGCTGGCGCGGAGGTCTTTCTCCGCATCAGCCATTTTTTATATTTATTCAATTACATCCAGCACACGCGTGTTCATGTCTACGGTGGTGACGAAGTGTTCTAAGTAAGGTAGGAGGTCCGGCACTTCGGCGGTTATAACTTCTACCGCAAAGTCGTGTAGGAATTTTGTTTTTTCTTCTGCTAGGTTACGGTTAGAACCAATTGGGTCGCGGTAAATTGTTGAAGTCATAAGTACTACTCCATTTTTTGGGTCTATGCGTCCGCTGTTTATATTATCTAGTAGTAAGCCGGCACCTACGGCAATGGTTTTCCAAAGCCTTGGGTCGTAAGGGCCAATTAGTAGCGCAGTATTTATTTCATGTAGCCAGTCAAAACCCCGGCCAATGCCAAGCACCCATTCTTGATGTTCAGCCTCGGCTATGGGTCTGTTTTCTGCTTTTATTTCCGCAATGTGTGCAATATTACCGATTATTATTGGTAGTAAGTCCGCCTGCATTATAGTAGGCATGTTTGGATATAGGCGACTGACGAGTTTTGATAAATCATCTTGCGAGTGTTCTGAAATTTCTGAAAGGTCTACTATTTCGCCATTGTCTCCATGCAAGATAAGCGCTTCAAGGTCTGTTTCTATGCCTATTTGTACTGCATATACAGGACCTCTACCAAACACTCTGTCAAACTGCTCTTTTAGTTCTTTGGAAAATTTTATAGCAGCGTTTGTATCGTAATTAAAGCCTTTGCAACCGCGGTGTTCGTCACCTCTAGAAAAGTGGTAGGTAACTATAGGCATACAACTTCGGCCTTTGTTTATGCCGTAACTTACCCATTCGCGGACTGTGTAAAGTAAACCGGGCCAGCCAAGATTAAACTTGCCACCAAGGTTTCTCCATGGTTGCATCATGCCTATTGCTGTGTTGGTCATAACTGGCAAGTGTAGCCTGCCGTCCATGCATTTAAAAACACCTATTTCTGTTGGGTGTTGTACGCGATAAAGTCTGCGCGCCAAAGTATTTTCTGGTGCGTCAAATGCGGCTGCATGTGTTTTGTTAAGTTCCAGTAACCTTGAAATTCCTGTTCGTGTATTCATAAAAGCTATATTAGTGTCTTACCTATAATACTCGTATGTATACATCTTTTCAAGTTGTAGTTCTGGTGGTATACTAGAAGAGCGTTTTTTGGCAAATAGTAAATTTATGATAGAGCGGTTTAGTCAGAAATTTGAGTTATTCGCTAGTAAGTGGTTTTACAAGCTTGCTTGTATTATTATTAAAAAATAATAGTCAGAATTCTCTATAAATTTAAACAAGAATTATAAAAGCCCATTTGGGGCTTTTTTGTTTTTTACAAGTACTGTTACGTAAAATTTATAGTTCAAATGTATCTCCATATTTAGGTACAAAGATTTCCGTGGATGGGAGTCGCTCTTTAAGAAGTGGTGCAAAGGCCGTAGCTTGTTCTGTTTCAGTATGGACCAAAAATACTTCTTTTAAGGATTTTAGAGAGGATATATATTCTAACAGTTGCGCTTGGTCGGCATGTGCGGAAAATTCATTAAATTTTACTACCTGCGCGTGGACTTGGTATTCTTCGCCTAATATTCTTACTGGGTTTTGGCCTTCTATTATTTTTCTGCCTAAGGTGCCCTCTGCTTGGTAGCCGGTGAACATAATTATTGCATGCTCGTCAGCAATATTGTTCTTTAAGTGGTGTAGTACTCGACCGCCTTCACACATGCCTGATGCGGAGATTATCATAAATGGTCCGCTTAAAGTGTTAAGTCGTTTGGAGTCTTCCACTGAGTGTGTATAAATTAAATTACGAAAGGCTAAAGGCGCTTCTCCTGGGGTAGAGAAGTCTTTCCAAGTGGCTTCATTGTATTCTTCGCTGTGTTTAATAAACACTTCAGCAATATTGGCGGCAAGTGGGCTGTCTATGTAAATTGGTAGACGTGGTATGCGGCCGCTGTCGGTGAGTTGGTGCAATATATATATAAGTTCTTGTGTACGCCCGAGAGAAAAAGAAGGAACTATAATTTTACTTCTGTTTGTAAATGCTTTTGTTATAACGCTAACGAGTCGTTCTTTGGCTTCGTCTATGCTGGTATGAATACGGTTTCCGTACGTGCATTCAGAGATTAGTATGTCTACTGGCTCTAAAATTGTTTCTGGGTCGCGGAGTAACGGGGTGTCCTTGTGACCAATGTCTCCAGTAAAGGCGAGTGTTTTAACTTTGCCTTGTTCGGTAATTTCTAAGACTATAATACTTGAGCCCAAAATATGTCCGGCATCGTATAGTTTGAACCGAATGTTATCGGTTAGCTTTGTCCACTGTTTGCTGTGCCAAAAGTATGGCGTTGGAGCAAAATGGGGAAGCATGGTTTCTACGTCGTCTGTGGTGTAAAGGGGTTCGGCTGGTTCTTCGTTTAGTCGTAGGTGGTCGTTGTAGTAGTTTGTGTCTTGTTCTTGAATTTTCGCACTGTCTTTTAAAATGTATGTGGCTACGTCAATTGTGGCTGGTGTTGCGTAAATTTTGCCTTTAAATCCTTCTTTAACCAAGAGCGGTAGGGTACCGCAGTGGTCGGCGTGGCCGTGGCTTAAAATAACTGCGTCTATATCTTTGGCCGGAAACGGCAGGTGGCTGTTAAGAGCAGTAGCTTCTGCTCGTCTGCCTTGGTGTAGTCCGCAGTCAAGCAGTATTTTGTACCCATTCACGTCTATTAAATGTTTAGAGCCAGTCACATTTTGCGCCGCTCCGTAGAAAGTTATATTCATTAGTAGTCAGAATATAGTAGTAAGTCAAATACCAATACTACTTAATCATAGCATGGGTTTAGAATTATAGATCTTTTACGCAGTGCACCGATATATCCGCCCTACAGTTAAGGCTGGAGACAACCCGGGAAGGAATTGCCAGGCTCGTTTTCCGCAGATAAAGTCGAGCCGTTTTGATCATAAATCCTCACCTTTTTTATGTCTGAAAATTGGGTCAAATTCTTTACGAGTATGTTACCTATAGTGTACGTAGCGCCTTCACTGTTGCACTCTCCTGCCAGGTATACCCTCGCGGTTCCTTCGCTGTCTATGGCCATGCTCGCACTGGTGACATGGTTATAGATCATATTGAGTCCTTCCTGCTGTTCTGCTATGGTGGGTCCTTTTATGAGCTCTGCCAGTACTGCTTGTTTTTTGTCCTCAGTATAGACAAGTCTTGTAACAGCCACTTCATATGGCTCTGTGCCCGTTCTGTATTTATTTAAATCTGGAAAAAATAAAGTAATAGCTATGGGGTCCGGTTTATTAAAAATTTCCGGCTGAGGTCCTTGTATGTGATTTATCTGTCGTGTATACGCAAATACAATAATTCCGGTTACTAGGATTATGGTAATGGCGCCTCCACTGATTATACGCTTCATATTAAGACGTTATTTAGAGTGAGAATTTTTCAAAGTAAATTTTGTTTTTTGGTAGGCCGAGAGAAGGGAGAGATTTAAGTAGAGAATTTAGCATTGGCGGGGGACCACAGAGGAAGACTTCACGGTCTTGTACGTCTGGCACAAGCTTTTTTATAAGTTCATTGTCTATGAAACCTGCTCTAATAGTGCCAAGTGCTAAGTGCCTAGTGCTTAGTGTTGATGCGTCTTGATTACTGAGTACGTGGTGGATTTTAATTTTATATTTTGCTGCTAATTCCTCTAACTCTTCTCTAAGAGCTATCTCTTCTTGTGTTTTGTTGCCGTATATAAACACAACATCTTTGTTGGCTTTGCTGAGTTCTTCGAGCATGCCCATGTAAGGGGTAATGCCTATACCTCCGGCTATTAAAAGAGTTTTATTTGTGCGTGATCGAGTGGCAGTAAATATGCCATAAGGCCCTTCTATCAACACTTTTGTACCTTTGGCAATAGAGCTTACTTCTGAGCTAAAGTCTCCCGAAGCTTTTATAGACAAACGCAAAGTTTTTCCGTCTGGAGATTTTGATAGCGAAAATGGATGTGCTTGCGCCCACCTTGTTTTGTCTAAGAAACGAACAATTAAAAATTGTCCTGAGCGAATAGGAAATTCATTTATTTTTTCTCCCGAAATATATACAGAGGTTACGTTTGCAGTTTCGGGTTTTATGTCTGTAACGAAGAACTGGTGCTTTTTAAACAGTAGCAATGGTGTTAAAAAACGAAAACTTAAAAGATTGACTGCTACAAAAGCATAAGCTAAATACCAGTAGTCAGTAAATAATTTGCTAAGTAGAAAGTCTCCGCCGAGTTCTGTTTGGTGGCCAAAAGCAAAAATTATTGCTAGGTACATAGCTAAATGTACGTAGTACCAGCGTTCAAAGTTCCAGTTTTTCCAAATCCGTAACAGCGAGTAAACAATAATGCCAAGGAATAAAAGAAACGCGACAGTAGTTTTTAAAATTTCGTCCCCCTTTAACAAAGTCAAATATTCCGCTACAAGTCCTACTTGGGAGAACTTAGCGTAGCTTAAAATAATAAACAGAGGATGGGCAATTAAAAAAATAATGAAGTATTTACCAACTTTGTGGTGTAGTCGGGCGAGTTTGTCTAATCCAAAAGCTTGCTCAAGCCAAGGTGCGCGGCTCATTATAAGTAGTTGCAAGAGCGCCATAGAAACTAAAATAAGCCCAGAAATTCTACCTAAAGCAAGTATTGCGCTTGCTCCACCAAGCCGAAATAGGCTTCCCGAGCCCATGGCCCAAAAGTACAAAATAACCGTCGCATGAGCCAATAAAACTATATAAAACCAATATTTTTTATACATACCTGTAGTATAGTACAAAAGAATGTCCTTTGCATTTCAAGGTATGAGTAATTGGGTGTTTGTTTTTTATAACTTCTTTTTTGCGAAACGCGAAAATAGGCGCGAAAGTAACATAAAAGCTAAAATGCCTATAAGTAAACCAACTTCGGTATTGCGTATAGAGTGGTGTAGCTGTACAACACCTGCGCTACTCGCATAGCCCAGACCGCCGACTATAATAATCCAAGCAATATTTGCCGGTAGGTCGTCCCGAATAAATTCTTTTACTGGAAGTTTAAGTGCTCCGGCCTTGCAAAGTATGGCATGATTTATGCCGTATAGAAATTTGGATAGCAGTAAACTTCTTTTGGGATGCTCTAGTAAATGCGGGCCAAGAGGGTTGGTAACTCGCTTTAACCAACGTACAATAAAATTGTCTTTATCTTGTAAATAGGCTCCCAATTGGTACCAAATTATGTCCCCAATTGTGGCTCCTCCGAGTAGCCATAAAAAAGCGAGAGCAGGATTAAACAGCCCTTGGTGGGTTAAGAAGCCTGCAGTAAACAGCACCGCGTCGCCCTCTATAAATATACCAAGGACTATAAGTAAGTAGCCTAAAACGTGCCACTGTTCGCTATATTGTATGAGTAGGGGTGTAAGACCGCGAGTCTTGTGCCAGTAATTCAAGTACGCCATGAGTTGGTTATTCGTCTTTTTCTAGTTTTAACGAGCAGGAATTCACGCAGTAGTGTTTTCCAGATTTAGTTTCTGTTTCGTCGTCAAATACATGGCCAAGATGGCTACCACACCTATTACAAACAACTTCTGTTCTGTGCATGCCTAAGCTGTCGTCTGTTTGGAATTTTACACTACCGGGAATTGCATCTTCAAAACTTGGCCAGCCCATAAGGCCGGGAAGTTTTGTTTCAAATTTAGTATCGGAGG
>JAHFJH010000020.1 GCA_023245995.1 Candidatus Doudnabacteria bacterium
AGCAGGTTAAAAAAAGCTCTAAGCCGAGACGCAACAAGCTTGGAAGCCGTAACATCCGTTTCAAAATCGGCAAAGCGAACTTTGAGGGGAGCTTCACACATTTCCTTACACTTGCTGTCTTCATGTTACTGGAGGCGAATGGAGGCACGCTAGACCAACTCAGTCTTTTTGAAGGGATGGTCGAGCTTTTGGCCGCTTCCGGCATTGAAAAGAATGTCCGCTTCGGAATGCCGCAGTGCAAATCCATCGCCGACGTCATGGTTCGGAATAAGCACCTGACTGCTGAGGGTATCACTTACACATTCAAGCGGTACCCCAGCTTTAAGACACTGGCGTTGGTGGTTGACTAGCAACGGTGGGGTTTGTCCAAACACGCTAACGAGCGGTGAGAGAGTACCATTGTGTACTCACTCGCCGCTCGTTTTTTTTATAACAAAAGAATATTGAACTATTCCAATACTAATTACCCAATAGGTCTAATTCTGCGAAAATCATTTAAATAAAGACGGAGCAAAAGTTAAGGCCACCATAGCAGCAACCATTATTACTGCAAGCACTCCAAATATTTTTTGTACTGTTTTTCTATTTCTGAACATAGCAAGTAAAATATATTTACATAAAGAAAAAGGCTATTGTTTACTTTTATTTTTTACAAGCCTTAGTGACTTATGAGTCATGAGTATAGATAAATTATACCATAATTGACATAACATACCATTTTGTCTCATAATATGAGGTAAAAATCAAACTCAAAAACAATGCAGTTTTCCCCCGCCACGGCGGGGCAGTGTTAAGGAGGACACTATGACAATCACGGAACGAACCAGTGGTGTGGTCATCATTTTAGACATCGCAGGCAAGATGTTACTTGGCGATGGCGACGTGCAGTTTAAGCGCAAAGTTGACGAACTTTTGGAGGCAGGAAATAACCAAATCGTCGTCAATCTAGCAGAACTCCCCTACATGGATGCAGGGGGGCTTGGGGGAAATAGTTAGGCGCTATACCGCAACCCACCGTTGCGGCGGCAAACTGAAGCTGCTCAACGTCAACCAACGAGTTATGGGCCTGCTAAAAACTACGAAACTCGTCACCGTCTTTGAAATCTTTGAAGACGAACCAACTGCAGTGGAAAGTTTTAACTAACAACTGACCAACCATGCAAGAGGAGCAAACATGAACATAACGGAGCGGACAAACGGCAATGTCACTATCCTTGACCTTGCGGGCAAGATTGAACTTGGTGAAGGTGACGTACAACTAAGACGCAAAATTGACGAGCTAACCGAAAACCATAAGGTTAATGTGCTAATCAATTTGGCAGAGGTGTCGTACATTGACAGTGCCGGCCGCGGTGAATTGGTTCGGACTTGGACCACCCTACGGCGCGCCGGCGGGGCTGCTAAACTGCTCGGCCTAACCAAACGCATAAGCGATCTGCTGACGATTACCAAACTGTTAGTGGTTTTTGACAGCTTCGAGAACGAAGACGCTGCGATTGCGACTTTCAGCTAGCACCTTCCGCGACAGTTACAATACACAAGCAAGCACTAAACCTCAGCCAGTGCTTGCTTTTTCTTTGTAGAGGGGTATCCTCTACATTATTTTTTTAAAATAGCCAAGAAAGCTTCTTGTGGTATTTCCACTTTCCCTATCTTCTTCATTCTTTTTTTTCCCTTTTTTTGTTTATTTAAAAGTTTCATTTTTCTGGTAACATCGCCACCATATAGGTAACCGGTAACGTCTTTTCGAAGTGCTGAAATAGTTTCGCGGGCTATTACTTTACCACCAATAGCTGCCTGTATAGCTATTTCAAACTGCTGGCGTGGTATAAGCTCTTTTAATTTACTGACCAGTTCCCTACCCTCTGTTTCTGCGACAGAACGGTGAAGCATAACAGACAGTGCTTCCACTTTTTCGTTGGCAACTAATACATCCACTTTAACAAGCTCACCTGCGCGAAGTTCCAAAAAGTCATAATTTAGCGATGCGTACCCGCTGGAAATACTTTTAAGCTTGTCGTAAAAATCTATAATAATATTTCCTAAAGGCATTTCGAAATGCATGTCCACCCTGTCTTCTCCGAGGTATTGAATATTTCCACTTATGCCACGACGCTTAGTTACTATATCCATTATTGGTCCTATGTAGTCTTGCGGAGTTAAAATATTTACCTTCATCCACGGCTCTAAAATTTGTTTTACAGTAGACGGGTCTGGAAACTGAGCTGGATTATGTATAGTAAGCTCCTCGCCACTTGTACGCACAACTTTTAAAGCAACGCTTGGTGCAGTTAAAACCAAATCCAAGTTATATTCCCGCGTAAGTCGCTCTTGCACTATGTCCATATGCAAAAGGCCTAAAAAGCCAGTGCGAAACCCAAAACCTATACTTGGAATATGTTCGGGTTCAAACTCTAGTGAAGCGTCGGAAAGCTTTAATTTTTCCATTGCATCCCGCAAACTTGGATAATCGTCTCCGGAAACTGGAAAAATGGTCGCGTAAACCATAGGCTTAACATGTTTGTAACCCGGCAATGGCTCTACGGTAGTACGCTGGTTAAGCAGGGTTATGGTGTCGCCAACTCGCGCGCGCGAAACGTCTCTTAGACCCGTAACAATATAACCAACTTCGCCACAAGATATATGTTCCGACTTTTCCATTTTTGGATGGAAGTACCCTACCTCCAAACTTTCTGCTTCTGTTTTACTTCCAAACATAAAAATGTTTTTCCTGGGTAGCAGTTGTCCGTCGAACACCCGTACAAAACAAATAACACCTCTGTGTATGTCGTATGCAGAGTCAAAAATGAGCGCACGCAAGTCCCCTTCGGGATTACCTTTGGGCTGTGGCACTCGTTCTACAACAGCACGCAAAATATCTTCTACTCCCTCCCCTGTTTTACCAGATGCATATAGTATGTCTTCGTCAGTAAAACCAAAAGCGTCTTTAAGTTCTCGAGCGGTTTTTTCTCGGTCCGAATTTGGTAGGTCTATTTTATTTACAACAGGTATAAGCGTTAAGTTGTGTTCCATGGCCAAATAAGCATTTGCCAAAGTTTGTGCCTCTATACCTTGCGTGCTGTCTACAACCAAAATAGCACCTTCACAACATGCAAGACTTCTGGACACTTCGTAAGCAAAGTCTACATGCCCTGGAGTATCAATTAAATTCAAAATATAGCTTCTAGCTTCTAGCTGCGAGGTACTAGTAATACTGCCATCCTCTTTCTGGCTAGTAGCTAGCGACCTAGAACCTAGCAGCTTATAAAGCATACGGGCGGGCTGAAGTTTTATAGTTATCCCGCGCTCGCGCTCAAGATCCATGGAGTCTAGCACCTGCTCCTTCATTTCGCGCTTGCTAACTGTGCCGGTAACTTCCAATAGCCTGTCGGCCAACGTGGATTTTCCATGATCTATATGGGCAATTATGCAAAAATTCCGAATGTGTTCAAGTTCTATCATGACTGTATTCTAACAGACCCTTAAAAAATGAAAAAGCGGCAATATACCGCAAAATTTTGGCGTGCACTAAATGAAATGCTTTAAATTTTTTTGAACAGTCCAAGTGCCCGAACAAAAACTTTTGCATCTGGTAAATTTAGCGTGTGCCCAACTAACACATATACCAAACCACCTGCGCCCACGCTTATTCCTGTTTGTAACACAAGGCCAACCCACGTATGCGTGTTTAACAAAGGAGCAATTAAATATAAAACGCCATAGGTTGTAACTGCAAATAACAGGACAGAAAATAAAATATATCCAACTTGGCGAGTCAGGATATGCTCTTCTCCTGCAAGCACATGTTCTGTGTCAGGTTGCATCATAAGGTCGGTGCGAAGCCACGCGTAAGAGAGCAGGGCGTTAAAAGTCATACCAACAGCGTAGCCCCACGCCACCCCTTCTATGCCATGTTTGGGCACCAATAGCGCAGCGGTGCATATGGTAACAATAATAGAGAGTATATTACTCACAACAGGAGCCCATGTGTTATGCCTTGCAAGCAATGCCCGTGAAAATAACGGCACCAAAGATTGCCCAACCATAGAAAAAGCCAAAACTCCAAGAACTCCAAAAGTTGCGCGAGTGTTGTCCCAACTAAACTGCCCTGCCCCATACAATATGCGTACAATATGCGCACGCAATAACAATAAAATAACTGTAATAGGCAACATGTAAAACAAAATTCGTACCATGGACTCCCGCAATAGTCGCACGAAACTCTCTATGTCCTTTTTTGCGAAATGGTCGGAGAGGTAAGGGAAACTAGCAGTGGCCACAGCAATTGCAAACACACCCACCGGCATAGCCTGAATATCGAAACCCAAAGAATAAACGGCAATGCTTCCCGTAGCAAGCAAAGAACCAAAAAAAGAGGCCAACAATAAACTTATTTGTGATAAATCTAAAGTAAACAAACGCGGAATATATAATTTCAAAATTGCTCGCATGCCTGCATCTAGTCTGAGTACAGGCATAAAACGAAAACCAGCGCCCCACCAGTCTATAAGTTGTGAAAGCAAATGCAGAACAGCTCCAACTACTACTCCAAAGCCTAGCCCTACCAATCCGTACTTTGGATAAAACCAAACAACACCGGCAATAAGGCCAAGGTTGTACATAATAGGCGCTACACCTGCCCAAAAAAAGCGCTTTGTGGCATTTAGCGAAGTCGTTAGTACATTGCTTATAGCCAATATTATTTGTGCACTTAAAATAATACGGGTAAGCAATATGACTTGCAAAGCCTGCACACCGCTAAACCCTGGAGCAACTAACTTTACGAGCCAAGGAGCAAATAGTGCTGCAAGGCCACACAAAATGGCCATACCCAAAAATGTAAAATTAAGCAAATTGGCAGTAAGACGTCGTGCTTCCGCCCCACCCTTAACCGCATATTCGGAAATAATTGGCAATGCAGCAATGGACAAAGTTCCTACAATTACTATACCCATCAGGAAGTCTGGTATGCGAAAAGCTGCGTAGTAGGTGTCTAAAACCTGTCCTGCACCAAAATGGGAAGCAAAAATGCGTATGCGCAACAAACCAACAAAGCGCGAAGCAAGTGTTAGCACTGCAATTACAAATGCGGAATAACCCACTGTGTTTATAGTATGACGGTTTGCTGTATCTTTTCCTGACATTGTGTATTAGGCTTTAGGCATTAAAAACTTAGACGTTAGGCTTTAGAAACTTTTGGCTAATTAGTCAGTCTGCAAAACAACGCCGTAAAAATGATCGCGATCAACAGTAATTTCTTTAGAGATAGGATTGTTTACAGTTGTTGGATTACTGGCCCAAAGTACATGCCTATGTGGAAACGCTAACTCAAACCGTAAAGGATAAGTTTGCGCACCGGGTTGTTTTTGCACAAGCAAACTATACCTGTCTAACACGTCCAACTTAAAAGGAAGTTTATAGGAAATTTCTACAGTCTGTTCTGTAAGCCCTTGTACGTCCATCCAATTTCCAAAAAAAGTTTTACCAGCTTCCGTACCAACGTACATACCACTTGCAACCTCTTTAGTTACACCACGCTCCCAAGAAGTCGTTGCACTGTGGGCTTCAGAGTCACTTGGTTTGTTATAGTTTAAATCTACATTTGTAAATCCTTTACTGGACAAAAGTTTACTTCCAAGGGGAACATAAACACGTACAAAACTTTTATTTCTAAGGCCCAAAACTTGCGGTAGCGGATTCTTGCGAGTAATTTTTAGTGTATTTGTAATACTGCCGTCAAAGGCAACGCTTGTAGCAAGCTCTGCTGACTGCTCTATGCTTAAATCTGTTTTTGTACCACTTAAGTTAGCAGTTACAATGCTTAAAAAATCCCTAGAAGTAGTATGTAACGCGCCATCCCAACCCAACTTTTCAAGTGTTTGTTCAAGAGAGCCGTCACGCGAGTACAACAATATGTCTTTAGCAGAAAAAGCTTTTTCAAAAACGCCTGCTAAGTCTGGTAAACTATTTTTTGGCAGTTCTTTTATGCGCGACAGCAACACTGGCAAAAAATCTGCCAACATCTGTTTTGGTTTGTTTTTTTGTTTGTCGTACTCTACCGAAGTTTCTACTTGTGTTGCTTCCACAAAATTATCTGCATCCAACACCGTGTTGTACTGAGGCATAGCAATGGGCCCTGTTAACCTAAGCAAGCCAACTGCAACAGCCGGAGTAATAGCTATTACGACATCTGGCGTTCTATGGGCTTCAAGTTCGTAAAAACTAATTACTGTTTCTGCAGATTCAGGAAAAGACGCAAACCAGTTGCTGTCGCGCAAGTGCCAACGATCCGTTACCGAATATAAAGGCAATGGCGGTTCGTAGATTGTGCTTAACTGGCCGTCGAGGTCATAAATACTACTCACTGTTTGTTTTGTTATTTGTCCATCTTGCAAGTCAAATGCACCATATGTGCCCAAAAAGCCCCCTGTGGGCCTAAGCTCGTTATTGTTTTGTAGTAAGAGCAATACATGTTTGTTACCGCTACTAATAGTTGCGAAAACATTTACAACCTCTGCCACCGAATCCAAACCACTTTGGAGAAGCACTAACATGTCTTGCATTTGTACAAATTTCTCGCGTTTGTCTTGTGGAATATTTTCAGGACTCACTTTTGCCGCATTAGTTTTTGCCGTTGCAATAAAACCCCGTGCTTCTTGCAAGCCTGTCTTTATATTTACGAAAGAACTCGCGGGGTCCTGCGCATGCAGTCCTGAAGCATCAAAGCTAAAACTTTTTAGTTCACGAAACACACCTGCTAGCCGCACCGCAGCCTCGCTACCGGCTTTCCCTGCATCCAGTACATGTTTTGCGTCAGCGCCTTGTGGAACAATGGCCGTGAGTGCTTGAAAAAAGATATTCGTCTGCTCTAACTGCTGTCTGCTTGCAGAAAAGTTTTGCACGGCCAAAGCAAAATCTTTCTGCGCCGCTTCTACGTCTTCTGAAGATAGTTTTTCTTTACCGTCATTTAAATTTTGCAACGCCGAAGTAGCCTGTCCTAACACCATCCCTTTTAACGACAGACCATCGGCTAACAGTAAACCAACTTTTACCACGCCAAAAGTAGTGGCACTCAAAAATAAAAATACTAAAAGTCCAAAAGCAAATTCTTTAGTTTGTATTTGACGCAACCTGTTTGGTGCACTAACAAAAGTTTCGTCTGCATCCTGCAACAACTTTTGCCAAGCACGAAACACAAACCCAGCTATTGCACGGGGCGGCCATAACACCATAAGCCCTGCCGCGTGGCAAAGTGCTGACACAAGCCAAAACAAACCCGCGCCAAAAGAAAAAACTGCTAGCCCTGCACCATATGGCAAAAGAAGCAGACCGTGCCAAAAACGGGAAAGAAAAGTTCTCTCTTGTACTGGTTGCCTACTCTGCAAGCGTAGTTCTATATTTTTACTTTGACGATACCAAGACATGGCTGTTCTAAATACTTATTGAGATTAGTAGAGACTTAATTGAGATTATAATTGCAATAATTAGTCTCTATTAGTTTCTGTGTTTCAATGAGTCTCGATTAAGCTCTTACTTGCTTACTAATCTGTAACAAAATTCCAACCGCAGAAAGGTTTACTATAAGCGCGCTAGAACCATAACTAAAAAAAGGCAAAGGAATACCTGTGAGTGGCAATACGCCAATAGTCGCTCCTATGTTTATAATAACCTGCAAAATAATCATTGTCACTAATCCAGTAGCGAGTAAACGTCCAAACAAATCTGGTGCGCTTGATGCAATTTTTAAACCGCGAAATAAAAATGCCACAAACAAAGCAAATATTAATAATAATCTAACAAAACCAAGCTCTTCTGCAGTTACTGCAAATATGGAATCGCCTAACACTTGTGGCAAATAGTTATGCTTCTGCCTAGACTGGCCGTACCCAAGCCCCCATAAACCACCAGAACCTATGGCTAGTAGCGCTTGGTTTATTTGGTAACCTGCTCCTTGTGGATCTAAACTTGGATTTAAGAAAGTTAACAACCGCGCAGCTCTATATGGTTCAAGCTTAATAAGCAATATAAGTGTAGCTACACCAAGAGCAGACAAAGATAAAATGGACTTCCAAGGAGTCCCAGCTGCAACTATCATTACAAGTGCTGTTCCTAGAAGCGCAATCATGGTTCCAAAATCCGGTTGCCACAAAATGAGTAATGCAAACAAACCAACTATAACCAACATAGGAAAGACTGCAGAAAAGAAATCTTTCAAGTGAGCCTTACGACTGTTTATCCACGCGGCTATATATATGACTAAAGTAATCTTAGAAAGTTCCGCTGGTTGTAAAAATATTGGACCTACATGAATCCAGCGACTAGCACCACCTGTAGAAAACCCAATGCCTGGAATTTTAACCATTACCAACAACAACAAACTGGCTGCAACAATGAATGGCGCCAACTTCTGCCATAAATGATAGTCTATCCTGTAACAAACGTATGCGGCTAAAAGGCCAATTAAGGTTCCTTGTAAAAGTTGGTTTTTAAAAAAATAAGTTGTATTTCCAAAACGATTTAGCGACTCAACGGTTGAAGCCGAATACAACATAATAAGACCAATAAGTAAAAGCAGGCCCACCACTGCAGCCAAATACGTATCGAACCTTGCGCCAACAGATTTTGCTACTTTTTTTCTTTCTATAGGTTTCATAAGGTTTATGCGAACAACTTTGCTAACATTTTAAATTGCTCGCCCCTGTCTTTATAACTTTTAAACATGCCGAACGAGGCGCAACCAGGGCTAAGTAATACCACATCTCCGGCCTTAGTAATTTGTTTTATCTGACGAAACACGTCTTCCATGGTAGTGGCCCCGCGTAGCACAAGAGAACCCGAGCCTGCGGTTGTTATGGCCTTGTCTATACTTGCTGCTTCATCACCAATAAGAATAACACCCCGAATATTTGCAGAAGCTACAGCCTTACCCAGTAAAGTAAAATCTGACCCCTTGCTCGAACCACCCAAAATTAAAACTTTTGGTTCAAGGAAACTTTGAAGGGCGACAATGCTACTTTCCGGCACAGTAGCCATAGAGTCGTTATAAAACTTCACATTGCCATACTCACCAACAAACTCCAGCCTATGCTCAAGCCCTGGAAAAGTCACCACTGCATCCTCCATGACTTGAATCGGCACACCAAAAGTTGCGCACACAGCGACTGCCGCACATATATTTTCTAAATTGTGTGCTCCACGAAGTAGTCGTTTACTCACATCTATGCTTCCAGTGACCTGCATCTCTTTTAGGAAAACTCTTTCTCCTTCTGCGTAAACGCCATTCGTTACGGCATGGTCTCGACTAAACATGTATTTTTTCCCTCGGCCCTGTGCGCCAATTTTTTGGGATGCTATATAGTCGTCCGAATATACAGCAATATCACTTTTATGCTGGTACGCCAAAATTGTTGACTTTGCCTCTCTATACTCTTCTACAGTTTTATGGTGATTTAAATGCTCTTGAGTAACCATTAGGCACACGCCAACATGAGGGCTCCTGTGCAAATCTTGTAATTGAAAGCTAGAAAGCTCAAAAACTACTACATCTTGCGAATTCAGCTCTGGCAATATAGCCAACGGATCAAGTTTACCAATATTACCTGTGACATATATTTTGTCTAAAATATTACGCGATGCTTCTGGCTGTTTATCTCTAAACTGCTGCAAAATACGAGCAATGAGAGTTACGGTTGTGCCCTTACCTTTAGTACCGGTCACACCAACAATAGGACATGGACAATAATCAAAAAACCACTTTGTTTGACTGGTTATAATTACCCCTTGTTGTTCTGCTCGAACAAGCGCTTCGCTTAACCTAGGAAAACCCGGACTACGAAAAAGTACATCTACTTGGCTAAAATTGTCTGGCGCACGTCCAACTTGAAAAACAAAACCTTGATTAGCGTACTCACGAACCTTCTCTACTCCTAATTCTTCTTCTGTCTTCGCGTCAAACACTGTGGCTGCAAGATTTTGTTTGGCTAAAAAACGGGCTACCGATTGCCCTTCCTGCCCAAAACCAATTATGCCAATACGTATGCTGGATAACTCTTCAAGTGAAAGCATATATTCTGCTCTATAATCTACGTAAAAAAACTCCGCTACGATTACCTGTAACCGCACCTCCGTCTACTGCCAGCTCGCCGTTTACCCAAACTTTTTGTATACCAACAGGAGTATGAAAAGGATTAACAAGACTAGCCTGTGAGTCTATTTGTAATGGATTAAACAAAACCAAGTCTGCGACGTTGCCAATGGCTATTTGTCCGCGATTCTTAAGTCCCCAAATTCGGGCTGGCACGCTTGTTAGTTTTGCTATGGCAGTCTCAAGTGAAAGTTTTTTGTCTTGTCGCATAAAAGCTAAAAACTTTGGTGCGGCGCCAAAACTGCGAGGATGCACAAGCTTGTCTGCGTGTTTGGTTGCACCAGCAGGATTAAAGCCACCGCCATCTGTTGCAACTACAGAAAGTGGATGCAACAACAAATCGCGCACTTGCTGTTCGTCTAAACAAGCATCAAAAACCAAAATTTCTGCACCACCATTTTTTAAAACTTCCAATAACGCTTCTTCCACACTTACCCCTAACCGCTCGGCAATGAGTCCAAAACTTTTTCCAATTACACGCATTTGATAGCTCGTAGACGCAACAACCAAATCACGAAGCAAGTCCGAGTGCTCGTGCAAGTAACTAAGAATTTTCTTGTACTGCACCTCGTCTCCAAGCATGCGTATCATGCCGTCTCGCCCAGCCTGTGTCGCCCACTTTGGCAAATATGTGTATAAAGGTTGCCATGTCGAAGTGTAAGGATACATGTCTAAGCTAATATCGGCACCTTGATGTACAGCAAGTTCTAGCCGTTCTAGAACTTCAGGCAATATGTACCAATTAGCTTTTCCGCGCACTTTAAAATGCGATATTTTTAAACGCACCCCGCAACGCTGTGCAATTTCTATAGCTTCTTCAACACTTTCTGCCAAGTGTTCCGCTTCGTCACGTAAGTGGACAGAGAACAAAGCGTTGTGTTCAGTCGCAATTTTTGCTAAGTCGTATAGTTCCAACTCACTTACACTAGCTTCATGGCTGTAAGACAACCCGGTAGACAAACCAAACGCCCCCGCCTTTAAGGCAGATATAAAAGCCTCAAGCAAGACGGACGACTCTGCTTCGCTTAAACTTCTATGCGCATCTCCAATTAAGCCACGCCTAAGTGTACTATAACCCACCATGCTACCAACATTACCACCAAACCTCATGGAAGACAGTGTCTCGGCAAATTCTGAAAAAGTTGTCCAGTTAAAATTGGTACCGGACAAATTGTGCCATTTCTGCGAAGACTTTAACGCTTCACGAGAAAGCAACGGAGCAAGACTAGTTCCACAATTACCCACCAGCATACTGGTAAAACCTTGCAAAATATTGCTGTCTAAGCTTGGATTGTCAAACAAACACCAGTATGAGTCGCTATGATTTTGAACATCTATAAACCCTGGGGCAAGCACCAACCCTTCGGCCTGCACAACAAGTCTAGCCTGTGTGGAAATATGCTGGGCAATGTCCACAATTTTACCACCCGAAGAGGCCAAATCGGCAACAAAACTTGCCTCACCACTGCCGTCTATTACGGTTGCATTTTTTATTAAAAGATCGTACATAAAAAATTGTAGATTGCAAATTTTAGATTGCAGATTGTAACGTCATAAATCTGAAATCATTAATCTGAAATCTGAAATGGTTAGCTAGCCTAAAAAGTAAATAATGCTACCAATAATTGCTAAAACTGCAGCCAAAATCCAAGCGCGCATGGTTACTTTAGTTTCCGGCCAACCAAGTGCCTCGAAATGATGGTGTATGGGAGCAGAAAGAAATACTTTTCTCTTAAAAAACTTTTTCGAAAATATTTGTATAAAAGTTGTTAGAAATTCTATAACAAATACAAAACCAATAATAGGCAAAAGCAGAACAGAGTTAGTTAAAAACGCCACTATAGCCAGCAGAACACCCATACCCATAGAGCCTGTGTCACCCATAAAAAACCTTGCGGGATATACATTAAACCACAAAAAAGCAAGCAAGCCACCTGCCACAAGGCCAATTAAGGCAGCTAAATTTTCTTGTCCTCTAACATAGGCTATGAGCCCGAATGCAAAAAAAGCTATAAGCAAAGTACCACCAGCAAGGCCGTCTAGACCGTCTGTTTGGTTTACCGCAAAACTAGTACACACGACAACTAAAATAAAAAATGGAATAAACAACCAACCCAAGTGCAAGCTACCGGCAAAAGGAATGTGTACGGCTTCAAAACCAAGTTTAAAATAAAACCACCAAGCACCAAGACTCGCCACTACTGCGTATAAAATAATTTTAAAACGAAACGGAAATCCCCTGCCCTTGTGTCCAAGACGATGTATGTCCAGCATGTCGTCTACAAGACCTACAAGTGAAGCGCCTAAAAAAGCTCCAAGTGGCAACAGCGTTTCTTTTCTAGTTAAAATATTTAAATTATGGAACGACTCTAAATGCAATCCACGGTCTAAAACCCAAAACAAAACAATAAGCGCTGTAGTAATAACCCAAACCAACATGCCACCCATAGTAGGAGTGCCTTTTTTAGCTGAATGCATTTTTGTAAATAAAGGCGTGTCTCCCCCGTCTCTTATATTCTTACCAAGTTTGTATTTGTATAAAAAATGAGTTAAGAGCGGTGTAGCTGCTAAAGCCAATAAAAAAGAAAGCGACGTAAGTGTAAAAATCTTTGTCAGAACTAAGTTTGTCATGACTTTATTATACCACAAACTCTTCCAAAATACCGAATAAACATTGCCAAAATTATTTTAGTATGCAAAAATTCCCTATCTCTCGCAAATACAAACAAGAAAAACAAACTTGCGACAGGTTTTACCTGTTGCCACATCCCTTCTGCTTAACACAGAAGGCAAGGCGGAGGAAAAGAAGATGAAACGAAAGTTAGCATTGCTGTATGCAATCTTTTTGGTTGTCGTGTGCAGTCCAAGCATTAAGACAAGCACGGCACAAGAGAGTGCATTTGCAGGGAACATCGAGTTCCAGTTGCAACCAACCAAAGGTCTCCTAACCACCTACACGGAAGGCAAATGCGTGGTGACGGACCAAAACAACGGCACTATTGTCGTAACTGCGGGCAACAACCTTGCAGGACAAAGCTCGAAAGAGCCTTACACCGCTGGGTCTGTAACAGTTTCACCAACGGGCATAAGCTTTAGCTTTGACCAAAACGGCGCAGGGCAAAGTTTCCACGCCTCAGGTGAAGAACAGCCGGCGGCGCTAAGGCTGGTTAGCAAGAATTGCGGGAAAATTGCTGGGACATTACCGACTACACCACGCACGGCACTTTTACAGGTGGTAAATTTATCCACCGTGCCGTCAACTTCTGTAATAGACGCACTCGTAGCCTACAACTCGCTACGACTTAGGGCTTACAACTCAAAAGACGCTTGGCAGGCTTATGCGTCCACAATGGAACGACCAAGCAAGGCTTGGGTGGAAGCAAACAAGGTTCTGCATAGTTTGAAAGGTGCGTTAGATGCAACCTCAAGACACAGTATGCGAATTCTTGGAGTAAGCAAAACAAGCTCTGGGTACATAGTGCAAACGCTGGAAAACACGGTTTGGTTTGTCCAAGGTGCAACGCACTACAGACAGGACAACGAACTGCGCAAGTATTTGCTCACCTGCTCAAAGGACTCCTGCTTGGTGGCAGACAACAACGCTCCCACAAGAACTCCTCAGTAACAGACACCCAAGGCACTTCTAATTTTCAAAACAACCTGCGGCAGATAAAATGTGGAAACGTATTCACACAATATCTGTCGCGGGTTTTTGTTTGGAACAGAAAAGCTCCCTGCACGGGAGCTTAAAAATATCTTTGCTAATTTGAAAAACTTATTACTACCTAGTAACAACAATAGGATTAGTAATTTCACCAACTGCCGAAACTACCCTAGCCTTGACCAAACACGAAAAAAACCAAGCCTTTGGCTTGGGAAAATTTAACTGTTACGAAATATAAGGAATATTCTCGCTAAAAAGAAATAGGCACGCCTACTTTACCACCTACAATTTGCGCCCATTCTTTTAAACAATCCAGTCTGTGGCCACTGACTAACATCTCTTCGTGATATTTTTTGACTTGACCAGAAAGGTTAGCAACGGCAGTTTTGATGTCGCCGAACTCACTCCGAACTTCGGTTAAAATTTCTTCTTTTAACTCTTCTTTGAGCTTTTTGTTGCTCTCGTCTATATAATCAAAAATTGGCTGAAAATTTACATCACTCATAAATAATTCTACTAGTTGCTATAGTAGCATAGGCAAGCAAATTAGTTAAATTATATAAATCTTTTAAAATAAGTTTTGCAAATCTGCCAGTGAGTCTACTACCTGCCATGCCTCATCCTCTATGGGAGAATTTTTAAATGTGACGCCGTGCCCGGAAGCTTTGAACAAGTCCAAGTCGTTGTCGCCGTCCCCAATGCAAGCGCATTCAGTAATTTGTATGCCCAGCTTCCTGCAAAAACTTTCCAAATGATGCAACTTTGAAAGTCCTTCCTCACCAAACGTGACAATGCTTTTTAACATATCGTTGGAGTCGAAAACAAACATATTATTGGCCTGCGCATGGTTTATGCCAAGATCCCGAGCAATTTTGTCTAAATAAATATCCATGGAGCCGGATATTAAGGCAACCTCATAGCCTTTTTGTTGTAAATTGGCAATGGTTTCTGTTGCTCCTGGCAAATATTCGTAGCGGCTGAGAGCTTTATCTATGTTGCTCACAGTCGCAGTTCCACGAATTTTATAAAAGGTTTCCAAGATCTTTACCCATTGTGTATAAGGTAAAACACCTTCCTTGTGCCAATTAACCATAAGTTGGTCTTCTTCCAGCTTTACTCCCATAGCTAAATTTAGCCTTTCCCAACTAAAGCCTTGCGTAAGTGTATTGTCTAAATCAAAACAAATTAATTTTATACCTTCCTTCATGTGAGTTCTATTTAATTCCCAATTCTTCAAAAAATGGTTTGTTGCCTATGTCGCAACTACTTCGTAATAAAAATTGGTTAAAATTTATATCGCACAATTATAAGTTCCTTTTTGCTACTAGACAAAATGATGCTAGCCAAAAATTTGTTGCTTTAAGGCAACCATCTTTTGAGGATCCAGCAAGGCTTCTAACACTCTAAACTTTATGTCTCGTTCTGCAAAATCCGGACCTTTTGCAAACTCTAAAAATTCGTCAAAGCCCAAAACTTCTGTGCGGATTTTTTCCCCGCCATCTACTTCAAACTCTTTTACTTTTCTACATCCGCGAGCAACAAAAAAATATAACGCCCAATCTATTTTACTTGTAGGCTGTATGGCGTCAAACAAATGCCAGTTTGAAGACTCGTAGCCAGTTTCTTCCATAAGTTCGCGTTTTGCCGCAGCCAACGGTTCTTCGCCTTGGTCTATGTGGCCTCCAGGAAGTGCCGTAAATGGCACCCTTCCAGACTGTTCTTGATAAGTGACCAATATTTTACCGTCTTCTGTTACTGGGATAATTACAGAAGCATCATTTCTTTTTAGTTTTTCAAAAGTTCTAAACTGACCGTTGAACAACTCTTGCTCCCATTGGTATACGTCAAACAGTACGCCCCGAAACACAAGCTTAGCGCTTTCTGGCATGGGTTGTTTGGAGGCTGGTCTTTCTACGTTCATACAAGTAGTTCTAAATCTTTATATTTTGCAATAAATCTTCGTGACCGGTAAATTCTACCACACTCGTCGCCACCTCGCGAATGTACGTGTCTGCGCCTTTTGCGACATATAAATAAATTGGTTTTTGCAAAGCCAAAGCAAAACCAACTTCCATAAGCATGCCCTCACTTTTTTCTTGAGTACGCACTACTACAACCAGAGCATCTGACGTTTCTAGATGTTTAAAAGTCTTGGTAAATTTTTCTCTTACAGTTAGTTCGTTATTGTCCCAAGTAATTAAATCATCTAACGACAAATAAACTTCGTGCCCTTTTGATACAAATGCATCCCGCAAAGGATAGAAAAACTCTTGTAGCTCTTCCCTACTCTCCCCCGTATACCTAAACGACAAAAATATTTTCATATTCTAACTCTCAAATCTGTTAAAAATGCACAACCAAATACTCTAATACCGTAGTATTAGAGTATTTGAAATTAGGACAGGCCTAGTTCTTCCAAAAATGCTTTGTTGTTTGGATCTCTACCCAAAAAGTCTTTTACAGATTCCATTTCGTCTCGGCTGGAACCAACTTCTAAAATCTTTTTACGGTACTCCATGCCTACGGTAGCATCTAAAAGTCCCGCCTGCTTAAAACGAGTAAACATATCGCAAGAGTAAACCTTAGACCACATGTAACCGTAGTAGCCTGCATCATACCCGCCAGCCAAATGCCCAAAACCTGCAGGCCAACGATGCTCTGGGAGCAAACCAACTTTTAGAAGATCGGCTACAATGTCGTTGTACAATTCTACTATGCGCGCATTATGGTTTTCTGTGTGCAGCCTAAAGTCAAACAACGACAACACCATTTGCCGTGTGTTAAAATAGCCCTCCATATAACTCTTACTTGCAAGCATTTTGTCTATAATTTCTGCTGGTAAAGCCTCTCCTGTTTTGTAATGCTTAGATAGCTTCTTCAAGATGTCACGATCCCAAACCCAATTTTCCAACATTTGCGATGGAGCCTCAACAAAGTCCCTGGCCACTATAGTGCCACTTTGCGAATAAAACTGAGCCCTTGCTAAATTTTCGTGCATTACGTGACCAAACTCGTGAAATAAAGTCTCTATTTCATCGTGCGACATAAGTGAAGGCGCACCTTCTCGCGGTTTTGGAAAATTCGTTACCATACACGCAAGAGGGGCTACGTAGTTCTGGTCATTACTGCTATATACCTGCTTGTGTCCTATAACCACTGGAAATTCTGCTGCATGACCATACTTATTTTCACGCGGATATAAATCCAACATAAAATAAGCAACTAAAGCGCCGTCGATGTTACGCACTTCATAAGCTTCTACATCCTCATGCCAAGTCGGGAAATCGTGCATCCGCGTAAACTGTATAGAAAACAGAGTAGAATAAATACTGAACATTTGCGAAATTACATGTTCTAATGGGAAGTATTCGCGTACCTGTTCTTTGTCTAAATTATAATTTTGCTTTGTTAACTGCGTTATATAATAGTTGGGGTCATAATACTCCAACTGCGCTTCCGGCTGGTTTAAGTCTGCTCGTTTGGCATTTGTCAGAGCTTCTAGATCTTTTGTAACTCCCACTTTTAGTGCGCTGGTTAAATCTGTAAAAAACCTTCCTACCTGCTCTGCGGACTTTGCCATGCGGGTTTCTGTTACAAAATCTGCATGGGTTTTATAACCAAGTAAAGCAGAGTTTTCTTGCCGTATTTCTAAGATATGCGACAACAATTCTATATTTCTGTCGCCACCTTTTTTAAAAAACAAATCTACAAGTTCTTTGCGTTTTTCGGGTGACTTTGCATTCTCAATAAACGGGATGTAGTCGGGATTTGCTACGGTAACTAAATAGTTTCCCTGCTCATCTTGCTTTAAACCCTTTAGGTAAGCATCGGACAAACCTACAGTCTCGCTTGGTTTTAGTACAATGTGCGCCTCGTAGTCGTTTATGTTTTTCTGAAACTCCGTGCACAATACTTGTAACCTTTTATAATTTTCTTTAACCTTATTGCGGTCTTCTAAGGATAGCTCAAAACCACTACGTTTATAGTCACGCAGTGTATCTGCCAACAACTTCTTGCTCGGCCCAGTTAACTCTTCACCTTTAGCAGCATATTCCTTTACTGCTTTGTACAATGCCTCGTTGTAGGAAACAATTTCTAAGCTTTCTGCCTGCATGACATCCACTAACTTTTGCGCCAATTCCCTAACTTCTGCTTTTGGACTAACGTTGAGTAAAAAGTCTATCCTTGAAACTGTTAAAGCAAAGCTTGCGACCGCTTCCTCTATGGCAAACATAGTGTTCTCAAATGTTTTTTCAGCCGGTAAAACTGCAACAACTTTTTCTATATTTTTACGAAGCTGTAAAAGGGCCGCGTCACACTCATGTTGCATGTCTTCAGGACCCCATTGCGTCCATAGAAAATCTTCCTTGGTGTAAGGTTTGGTAATATACATACTTACTTAAAATTAGTTTTAAATGCTATTTTGCACTGCGAACCCAGCACTTGCGAGTGTCGGTAAATTTATCAAGTATCACCACTCCTTGCAAGTGGTCGTACTCATGCTGAATAATCTTAGCCAATAAACCGTTAGCTTTCAAGTGGAAGGGTTTTAAGTTTTCGTCTAACGCTAGAACTTCCACTTCTGATGGACGTTTAACGGGACCAAAAATGGATGCATGACACAAACTCCCGCATCCTTCAACTAAAATTGTTTGTTTATTTGAATAGTTAACTATTTTGGGATTAATAAATACGCGCAAGCTGTCTACTTGTTTTGCATCCCGTAGCTTAGTCTTGCGAATTTCACTTAAAAAAACCTGCAGCCCAAGCCCTATCTGTGGAGCCGCAATACCCACCAAGGGAGCTGCATGTAAAGAATCTGTTAAGTCTTTAAGCAGTTTTTTTATTGCCACTTTATTTTTTAAACTCACCGGCTTCGCCTTTTGCCTTAAAACCCCATCCCCTATTTGTACTATCTTTTTTACAGCCATGAACACAGCATACCAAAAACTCGTCCTTACTACTAGAAGCCAAAGCACTCAAAGTTGTAGAGGGGCATCCTCTACATAAGTGGTATTAAAGCTCCATGCGAATAGTTTCTGGTTGGTTTTT
>JAHFJH010000021.1 GCA_023245995.1 Candidatus Doudnabacteria bacterium
TTTTTAGTAGTTTGGCGCTTGGCTGTTTTCATGAAAATTATTCCAAAATTTTATGAATGGCAGTGGTCACTTCGGCAATGGCCGGTCTGCCATCTACACGGTAAAACTTTGTAGCCGTTTCTAAATAATCCAGAACCGGCATAGTTTCTACATCGAACTGGTCTAAACGCTTTGTTATAACCTCGTCTGTGTCGTCTGCACGGTGTTCTATTTCCGCTCTATGATGTAGACGGCCAACCGAGTCTTCGCGCGGAACGTCCAAAAATAGCGTAGTCATATCTTTCCTGCCCATACCACGTAAAAGACCCATAATATAGTAGGCTTGGCTTAAACGCCTTGGAAAGCCATCGAAAATTATTCCTTTGTCCTTTGGTATGTCACCTAAGTGTGACTCAATAACCGGATACATATCTGCGTCGCTTAAAAGTACTCCTGTGTTCACAAGCGTTTCAATCTTTTTACCAGTTTCCCCTTGTTTAGCTATTTCTGCCCGCAAAATACCACCCATTTCCCAATAAAAAAAGTTCAGGCGCTCTGCAAGTTGCTTTGCCTGTGTACCTTTGCCTGCACCCGAACGACCTATAAAAAATATGACGTCTGTTTTATTCATTGCGTATATTTTATAATAGTTTTCCACTTCTTGCAAACCTTTGGTACTGCTACAATTATTTATAGTTATAGTCCGAATAATTTAGAAACTCGGAACATACCTGAAACAAAAATAATGGAGAATATTTTTTTAGAACTTTCGCTTATTTTAATGCTCGCGGCAGGATGTGCTTTGCTGGTGCATTTTTTTAAACAATCCAGCATTATAGCCTACATAGTCGCAGGACTTCTGCTTGGCCCTTTAGGCTTGTGGCAACTGCGCCAAGGAGACTTTTTACATGCACTGTCGCAAATCGGCATTACTTTGCTGTTGTTCATGGTTGGGCTTGAATTAGACATAACACAGCTAAAAAAAATTGGCCGTAGAGTACTACTCGCCGGCGTATTCCAAATTCTTGCAACAACACTACTTGGGTTTGGGTTTTGCGTAACCTTAAAATTTTCGCTTTTAGCCTCACTTTATATTGCACTTGCACTAACTTTTTCTTCTACCATAATTGTTGTAAAACTTTTAAGCGAAAAACGTGACTTACAAAGCCTATATGGCAGGCTGGTTGTGGGCATTTTTCTAACCCAAGACTTTGTTGCACTAATAATTTTAATGATTCTTTCCAGTGGAAGCCAGGGAGCCACCTTTAGCCTTCCTTTGTGGGGTCAAATTATTTTCACTTTGTGCAAAGCGCTACTACTCGGGTTAGTAATAGCAGGCCTAAGTAAATTCATATTCCCGAGACTACTTAAATTCATAGGTAAATCGGACGAGCTACTGCTTATATTCTCACTTGCATGGGCACTTGGCTTTGCCTTGTTCGTACAATTACCTGTCATTGGGTTTTCTTTGGAAATTGGTGGCTTTTTAGCGGGTTTAGCACTCTCCAACAGCAGTTGGCACCATGAAATTTCTGGTCGCATTCGCAGTTTGCGAGATTTCTTTATTATGATATTTTTTGTGGTACTAGGAAGCCAAATATCACTAGTAGGCATAGGTGCTGTTATTTTGCCCGCCGTTGGACTGTCTTTGTTTGTACTTATTGGCAACCCGCTCATTGTGCTAATTATTTTAAGTCTACTTGGTTATAAGCCACGGACTTCTTTTTTTGTTGGAGTTACCGTTGGGCAGGTTTCTGAATTTAGTTTAATTTTAGTCGCACTAGGCGCAAAACTTGGCCACTTAAGCCCCGACGTAGTAAGCTTGGTTACTTTGGTGGCCATAATAACTATTGCGCTTTCTTCTTACACTATACTTCGCGTAGAAAATATTTACTTATGGCTCTCTGGACTGCTTAGCTGGTTCGACTTTACTGGTGGCTCTGCAGAAAAACATTTACACGTTAGCAGTCTTCGCGGGCACATAGTCCTGCTTGGTGCACATAGCACAGGCAAAGAGTTGGCCGATAATTTTCTTAAACATAAAGTTAAGTTTTTAATTGTAGACTTTAACCCAGACGTAGCAGAACAGTACGCAAAGGCAGGCGTACCTGTGGTTTGCGGAGACGCTAGCGACCCATACATACAGGAACTTGCAGGCTTTCGGCATGCGCGTATGATTGTTTCCACACTCCCAGACCTGCACGACAACTTAGGGGTAGTTGAGTCTGTAAAGAATAAACAGCTGAAGGTAAAGTTAATTATAATGGCACAAAACGAAAACGACGCCAAACTACTTTACAAACACAAGGTAGACTACGTACTACTCCCCCACTATATCAACGGTCTACACTTGTCGAAAATTTTAAAACACCCAAACCCATTTCGCCAACTTACAACTCTGCGTCACGAACACCTTAAAGCACTTGGGGCGTAAGTAGCATTTTACTATAATATATAAAAGGCAAGCCGGAGACGCTTGCCTTTCGTAGACTGCCCTAGTAAGATACTTTTATGAAACTCTATAATACCCTAACCAGAACACTTGAAGAATTAAAACCCATAAAAAGAGGAGAAATTGGCTTGTACACATGCGGACCAACCGTGTATGACTTTGCGCATATTGGGAACCTTCGGACGTACATTTTCGGAGACTTACTTCGCCGGGTTTTAGAGTACAACGGCTACCAAGTAACCCATGCAATGAACATTACAGACGTAGGACACCTAGATGGAGACAATAAAGGTGACGCCGATACTGGAGAAGACAGGATGGACAAAGGTGCCAAGCGTGAAGGCAAACATCCGTTAGAGATTGCGCGCATGTACGAAGAGCAATTTTTTAAAGATTTAGATGCCCTAAACATTGAAAATGCACAGCACATTTTACGCGCAACAGATTCCATAGCAGAACAAATTGAAATAATTAAAATTCTCGAACAAAAAGGTTTTACGTATAAAGACGATGCGGCAATTTATTTTGACACGAGTAAGCTCGCCGACTACGGAAAACTTGCAGGCCAAAAACTGGAAGACAAAAAAGTGGGCGCGCGAGAAGAAGTGGTGGTAGATATTCAGAAAAAAAATCCACAAGACTTTGTGTTATGGTTCTTTATTGCTGGTCGCTACAAAGATCATATTTTAAAATGGCCAAGTCCTTGGGGCGAAGGTTTTCCTGGGTGGCATATTGAATGTTCTGCTATATCGCGCAAACTACTAGGCCAGCCGTTCGATATTCACACCGGCGGTGTTGATCACATTGGCACGCACCATACCAACGAAATTGCCCAAAGCGAAGCTGCGTTTGGCACACCCTTGGCAAACACATGGATGCATGGCGAATTTTTACTAATAGATAGCGGTCGCATGGGCAAAAGTGAAGGCAACGGCTATATTTTAAAAACAATTATAGATAAAAGTTACCGACCGCTGGACTACCGCTACTTCTGCCTTACTGCGCATTGGCGCACCCAACTAAACTTTACTTGGGAAGCCCTAGATTCAGCACACACTGCTTTAACTAGATTGTACGATTTTGTGCGTCAGGCCGGAACAGCGGGTTCTGTTGGCAATACAAACTATGAAGCAAAATTTTTAGAGAGCGTTAACGAGAACTTAAATATTCCTAAAGCCCTAGCTATAGCTTGGGAGCTTGTTGGTGATAAAACTATTTCTAACCCAGAAAAACTAGCAAGCTTGTATAAATTTGATTCCGTACTTGGACTAGACTTAAATAATCCTCCCGCAATAGAAACCCGCGAAATCCCAGACTCAATAAAAAAACTCGCTCAAGAGCGAGATGAAGCAAGAAAAAATAAAGACTTCGCGAAGTCCGACGAACTCCGTGCGCAAATTGAAGCTACAGGCTTTCTAGTTCTTGACACTCCAGAAGGACAAAAAATTCAAAACAAATAAAAAAGGCACACCTAAATTTACATGCAGTAAATTTAGTGGCCTAAAGATTGCCGATCAAAAACACAAGTACAGCCTACCTAGGTTTTTGAACTGCGCGAACTTCCGTGCGGCTAAAGTTGAAACGAGACACTACTCGCAGATATATGTCGTACAAGCACCACGCAAGCAAACACAGCATGGCTGCACTACAAACGTAAGCGCTAAATGGTAAGTTGCGGCGAAAGTTATGCATGCTCTCCTCCAAGTGTAGTTTGTAAGTTCGGGGATTTTAACCCACAAAATAGCCCTGTTGGCTAGGACTATTACATCACAGTAAACAATTTATTGCAAATAAAAATAAAAGAGCAGCAAGCTTTGGGGGTTAAATCCAAAACTCGCTGCTCGCCCTTTTGTTGTTTTCGCGACAGGACTTTGTCGTGAAAATAAAACTACTTGCCGCCCAGCAGTGCCGAGCCAACAATGATGATAACGGAAACTGCGATGCCTCCAAAAAAGATCCAGTTCGCGCGCTTGTTGCTCATTTAACGCCTCCCGCAGTTTGGTCCAACTGCAAGGTTGCGGCGTCTATGCCGCCATTACCTTCTGTTGGAATGTGAACTTTCCCGCTAACTGGTTTGCCGTAGCGCTGGCCTTCGACAACGACCACGTGTCCCTCCTTTTCCGAGGCACATTTCGGGTCTGGACACTTATAGGCCCAGTGGCGGCTAAGCTGGATCTTTTCCTTAGATAGCAAACATGTCGCCTTGGTCTTAATCGCCTTATCCAACTGTGAAGAATTGTTCACCGACAGAGCAATCAGGACGAGCGCAAACGCTAAAAAAATTCCTAGCAAAACTTTCATCGTTTTTTTACCAGAGGCTTACGCCCATTGATTTGGCGACCAGAGCAGTCGCGAAAATTAATGTCAAAGCGCCAATAAGCCTTAGCGCCAACGAACTGCGTGGGTGTGTTACCCGTAGTTTCATTCAATATCCTCCATGAATAAAGTCAGAAAGCCTGTGCTTCTGACCTTGTTTTTGTTGTGGTTTGTGAGCAAAACAATGAGTATATGGGTTGTGCACCAGCTACCCACAGTTTGCCTAAGTATTATACTCTACTTTCCTACTTTTGTCAATAGAGACTCTGTATGCTGTTGTGTTACTATTCACTAAGAACTAAGCACTAGGCACTAACTCAAAATGAATCAGGTAACCATTTCTGCACTAGATAAACTTCCCCCGCAAAACCTAGACGCCGAGCAATCGGTCTTGGGTTGTTTAATGTTGGACAAGGACGCTATTATTAAAGTCGCAGATTTACTTATACCAGAAGACTTTTACGACAGTAGACACAAAGTTATTTATACCTGCATGCAGGAACTGTTTGAAAAAAACACTTCCATAGACGTACTTACAGTTTCTAACTTGTTGGAAGAAAAAAAGCTATTAGAAAAAGCTGGTGGAGCTGGGTACATTACAAGCCTTGTTAACGCCGTACCAACAGCAGCTCATGTAACCCACTACGCAGGAATAGTAAGAAAAAAGGGCACCCTGCGAAGGCTTATAGACAGCGCTACCGACATTACCCGCATGGCCTATAAAGAAGAAGGCGAAGTGGAAGAAATTTTGGACACCGCAGAACAAAGATTGTTTGGTGTTTCGCAAAAACATTTAAAACAAAACTTTATTGCTATTAACACAATTTTACACGAAACTTTTGAACGCATAGACGAGCTTCATAAAGACAGTGGCAAACTGCGTGGTATAGCTAGCGGTTTTCTAGACATGGACAAGCTACTTGGGGGGTTACAAAAGTCAGACTTAGTTATTCTTGCAGCTAGACCTTCTATGGGTAAGACATCTCTTGCACTAGATATTATTCGTCATGTAGGCGTAACCTTAAAAAAACCAGTTGGCATGTTTTCGCTGGAAATGAGCAAAGACCAATTGGTAGACCGATTACTTTCTTCTGAGTCGGGCGTGGACTTGTTTAAAATTCGCTCAGGACAGCTAAACGAAACCGACTTTGAACTTTTGGGTGAGGCCATGGGCGCGCTTTCAGAAGCACCAATATACATAGACGACGCAGCCGGTGCGAACATTATGGAAGTACGAACAAAAGCCAGAAGACTACAAACCGAGCATGGCATAGGACTTTTAGTTATAGACTACATACAACTCATGCAAGGCAGAAGCAGTGGCAACCAAGACAACCGTGTGCAGGAAGTAAGTGAAATCTCCAGACATTTAAAAATTTTAGCGCGTGAACTTAACGTACCAGTCCTAGCACTTTCCCAGCTTAACCGTAGTGTTGAAAACAGACCGGACAAAGTACCGCAACTCTCCGACCTTCGTGAGTCTGGCTCCATAGAACAAGACGCGGACGTAGTTATGTTTATTTACCGCGAAGACGTATATAAGGGCAGGGACTCCAGACGGCCAAACATTGCAGAAATTCATGTAAAAAAACATCGTAACGGGCCCATTGGTCAAGTAGACCTATTCTGGGATAGCACTAGAGCAAGCTTCAAAAATCTTGATAAACGTTTTGACATAAGCCCACAAGCAGTCATGCAATCAGTTTCGCCAAGCGAAATAAGTGAGGGCTAAAGGCTAAGTTATGTAGGGCTAAAATAAATACAATGACAAGCATAAATTCTTACAAAGACCTTATTGTCTGGCAAAAGGCTATGCAACTGGTAAAAGAAATATACAAGATTACAAAACAGCTTCCCAAGCATGAGTTGTATATTTTGACTTCACAGATGCTGCGCGCATCTATTTCCATCCCCTCAAATATTTCAGAGGGATTTAAGCGAAATCATAAAAATGAATACAGACAATTTCTAGGCATGGCGAATGCATCTGCTGGGGAACTAGAAACGCAAATCCTTATTGCAAAACACGAGTATCCAAAACTTGATTTTAATCAAGCAGAACTTTTAGTAATAGAAGTACAAAAAATACTCCATACCATTATCTTAAAACTTAGCCCTTAGCCCTGTACCCTTAGCACTTACTACAAAAATGGCAAATTTACCAAAATCTTTAGAACGAGCAATAAATGAATTTTCAAAACTTCCCGGTGTTGGACCAAAGTCTGCGCAGCGGTTGGTTTTCTATTTACTTAAACGAGAACCAGTTGAACTGGACATGTTTTCTGAGAGCATTACAAAACTTAAAGACGGAGTAATATTTTGCTCCCAGTGCCACATGATGGCGGATAACGAAATATGTTCTATTTGTAGCAACAGCCAACGCGACCACACGCTCGTGTGCGTAGTGGAAGAGTCAATGGACGCCCTAGCCATAGATAATTCCGGAACTTACCAAGGTGTTTTCCATATTCTTGGTGGCGTACTTAACCCAATGGAGGGTATAGGACCCGACAAGTTAAACATACGAAGCCTAGAATCAAGAATTAAGAATCCCTCCGCCGCCAAGGCTATGGCGGGCAGGCAAGAATCAGAAATTAAAGAAGTTATAATAGCAACCAACCCAACTCTTGAAGGCGAAACTACCGCATTTCATTTGGCCAAGATTTTAAAAGATACTGGCGTAAAAGTTACCCGCATAGCAAGAGGCCTGCCTATGGGTGGCGATTTAGAATACGCTGACGAAGTCACTTTGTCTCGTGCTATGGAAGGCAGAAGAGAGTATTAAAAGAGACTAATTTGAGATTAATGGAAATTTATGGAGACCAAGCAAAATAACTATATAATTTTACAAGATTTAATTGTTTACCAATTAGCACGAGAGTTGTCCAGAATTGGTTGGGAAATTTATAAAGAATTTGACTGGAAACAACAAAAATTAATCGGTGACCAATTTATTACTGCGACCGATTCTGTGGGTGCAAATATTGCCGAAGGTTACGCTCGGTATCACTTTCTTGACCGAATAAAGTTTTATTACCAATCACGCGGTTCTCTTATGGAGGCAGCTGAACACTGGTTACCCCTTCTAAAAGAAAGAGGTATGGTTGAGATGGATATTGCTGAAAAATATTCAAAGCTCGCAAATGAGTTATCACTAAAACTGCAAAACTTTATTGCAAGCACTGCTCGAGCTAAACACGCAAAGTCTGAGTCTCTTAATCTCGACTAGTAACAATTAATCTCAAAATATAAAAAATACGACTCCATAATGGAGTCGTATTTTTTATATTTTGGTTATTTCTACTTCAGTGTAGCTTTGTCTGTGTCCGGCTTTACGTCGGTACTTGGACTTGGCTTTGTACTTAAGAATTTCAATCTTTTTGCCACGGCCTTGCTTTATGATAGTAGCTTCGACAGCACTACCCTCAATATACGGCTTGCCTACTTTATACTTCTCGCCTTCGGCTGTGAAAAGAACCTTGTCAAAAACAATTTTCTCGCCTTTTTCTCCGGCCAACTTTTCTACCTGCACCTTGCTACCCTTGGAAACTAAGTACTGCTTTCCGCCGGTCTGTATTACTGCAAACATAAATTTACGATTATCAATTTTAAAAAATAGTAAATATTCGAAGAAAATCTACTGAATACTTGAACATTATACCAGTTCATCTCTCGCTCGTCAAACCACGTTAGCTTTGCTCTTCCGATAAATTGTGGCCAAAAAGCCTAAAACCCCAACCATTATAAAGAGCAACATACCCAGAGCCAATAGCTTGCCCATACTTTGCAAAAAAACTGCGACAAAGCCAAAACCAGCGGCAAGGCCATAATATACACACACAGCCTGACGCTGGGTTAAACCTGCGTCTAAAAGCAAAAAATGTAGGTGCTCACGGTCGGCACTAAAAGGGCTTCGACCTCTAAGAGTTCTTCGGACGATTGCCCAACCCACATCTAATATAGGAATACCCATTACTAACACTGCAGTAGCAATTTTTGCGCCAGTAAGCACCGCTAACACGCTTAAGAAAAAACCTAAAAAGGTACTACCACCCTCACCTAAAAAAATAGAAGCAGGATTAAATGCATAAACCAAGTACCCAGCAAGACTACCCACAAAAATAATTGCTAGCGTAGCTGTAATTGGCTGATTAATTTTTGCGGTTAGTGAGAGAGCAAACATAACAAGGCCACCAATAAGCGAAACCCCTGCGGCTAAACCGTCGAGCCCATCTAGCAATTTTGTAGTGTAAGTCATACCCATAATCCAGAACCAAACAAATATTGCCGAAGCCTGAATCCCTAAAATTTTACCCGTTAAAAGTAAATTTCCACCGAAAGGATTTGTTAGCGAAGTTATTCCAACCCCCACGCCACTAAAAATAACCAAGGCAGCTGCCGTAGCCGGAAATAGCCATGTTATTTTTGCGGGTAAAACATATTTATCGTCTAAAAAACCACCAAGCATAAGAGTTGTGCCACCGGCTAAAATACCAATCGCAAAACGGTGTGGCACTACTGTAAAATCCCAACCACCATTGATTGCATACAAAAAGGCAACTAACAAGGTTGGTAAAAAAACAGCAATACCGCCCAAAAGTGGAATAGGATTTTTGTGAATTTTGCGAGCTTGCCCTGGTGCGTCTACACAACCGAGACGAACGGCCAATCGTTTAACTGCGGGAGTAAATGCTAAAGCAACCAAACCACTAAGCAAAAAATAAAAAAGATAATTTGTCATTTAAACAATGTGATAACTAAACAATTTAACAATAATAAATAATAAAGTAAATAAGCTTAATTGCTAAATTATAAGTCTAATTTGATTTCATTTCTTTCATATGCAAACCCGTGCTTGCACCTTTTCGGACTTTTGGCGTTACCCAAAACTCCAAATACCAGCCAAACATGAGTCTGGTTTGCGCTTCTATGGCAGGCACACTACCAAAAATAATAGACACAAAAGGCACCAAAAACCATTGCAGATACATCATAATACTTCGCCACGGACCATACTTGGCGGGCCTAGGTGGCAACAAAACCAAATTTACATATACGCTAAAAATAAGAAAAACAAGCGCAACGCGCATTAAAATTTTGGTAACTGTTGGCAAATTAAAAGCCACTACACTATCTAAAAATTCTTGCCCACCAAGGAACAACGGCAATAGTCCTAAAACTGAAATAAGCAAACTAGCAGTTGCCCAATTAAAGTTCCCTTCTACATACTGAAAGAGCTTCAAAAATTTATCGAAGCGTGGAGCCTTAAGTTTTATAATAGGCCAAATTAAATGCGGGTAGTACTCCACATTGTAAGCCCAACGTTTTTTTTGGTTGTATTGGTTTTTAAGAGTTTGCCACCAGCTCTTGTCCATGCAGGTGTCTAGGCTAATAGGAATAAATAAAGGAATTACCTTATAATCCCCATGGTAGTGCATGTAGCATTGCCAATATACATACCCGTCTTCGTTCACAATATCTTTTTTCCAAAAACCAATATCTACCAACGCTTTCAGCGTCATAGAATGTGAACTAAAGGTGCGTAAGCGGTCCGGTCTACTGCTCTCGGTGAATTGCCAGAATGAATTTGAAACAGAAACAACCCGAATAAATGCTGGGCTGTCCCAAATATTGTTATTATAAATTGCAATAGGCTGATAGCTAGACTGGTAAGGCTTCTCGGCAGTTAAAAATTCATACATAACACGCGCAAAATACTGCGGATGCACGACTGTGTCGCTGTCAAAATTTGAAACTATTACTTGCGGTACGCTTATGCGTAAAGCCTCAAGCTCCGGCATAACCGCCTGTACAGCCCATGAGGCGTTGGCGCTTTTACCTTTTATTTCCCCCTCAAGTCCGTCTGGGTGCCAAGTTACAAAAAACTTACCAAACTGTCCTTCATACTTTGCCTGTATTTCTCTTGCAGTTTCTTGAGCCGGCTCCCCTGCTCGTTCCTCACCAGCTAAAATTATAAAAATATTTTCTTTTGGATAATTTACAGCCAACATGGCGTCGAGCGTTGTGGACAGTACTTCTGCAGACTCGTTTACAAATGGGAAAAGCACAACATGATAATATTGCCTGTAGTCGTCAATTTGTTTACCGGCATTTTGCAGAGCTTGCAAACGTTCTGCTTCAAGCCTAAAAAATTTGCGAGCAACTGGTCTATGGTCATTTTTAGAATCGCTCTTTAACTCAGTTATATATTCACTCAAATGTTCACGTAATTTTTGTACATTACCTAACCAATCAATTGTCACATGCACCCGAAACTTTCTGTAGCTGGCAATTAAATGCAGACCAACATTACATGCTTTAAGCACCCAATATAAGTCAAAGCACACTATAAAAATCGCCGCCCACACCGGACGGTACCGAGAAAGCCAAACTGCTCCTAAAACTACCACCCAGAACTGTAGCCCTGGAAGTACTTCCCAAAATCTCTCTGTTAGTGTGCGCTTTCTAAACATAACTATGAACCTTGAATGCGTATAAGTAAGCTAGCTAAAAAAATAGTCAAAGCGACCACCAAAGCGGACGCCCCAGCAACTAAAATAATATATCCGGCACCCACATTCTCAACTGCGGAAATTTGCGTGCTCCGATCTAACGATTCTTCTGTGTTTGTGTGGGACAAGACATGGGGACGTAAAAAACGAAGCCTGTATGCTAAAAACAAATTTACAAATACAACAGCAAATCCAAGGAGCGGTAACTGGTAAAGACTAACACGACTACCAATCTCGTCAAAACCACTAATAACATTATAGTGGAGCGCAACTGGGCCACTAACAGAAGGCTTATAGAACCAGATTATTAAACATGATATGATGTTAATAACAATACTACTTATATAGAGCATTGCAACACTATATTGTTTGCGAGTTGGCATATGCTAAAACTATAAAATTATTAGGCCAGACATTATGGCCTCGCCCGAACAAAAACATACTTACTCAATATTCTATTATTGATTTTTATTATACAAAAAAACTTAACAAAAAGCAAATAAAATGAAAATAAAGAAACTACACATATTGCTTGGAATAACCATGCTTCTTGGCATATTCTTTCGCCTATACCAAATTGGAAACATGCCCGGAGGTTTGTTCCCAGATGAAGCAGCCAACGGCTTGGACATTAATCTCATGCAACAAGGACACCTGCAACCTTTCTACGAACGTGGCAATGGGAGAGAGGCTTTATTTTTCTACCTACTTTGGGGAGGCGTAGAGTTATTTGGCAGAAGTCCTTTCGCTCATCATTTTGTAGTCGCCTTAGTTGGGATAGTGGCGCTATGGCTATGTTTTTTGTTAACTAGATTGCTATTTGGGCTAAATGAAGAAAATGAAGAGAACGTGGAAAGCATTCGCACCATACGTGCAGGTAGAAAAAGTTTTTCGGAAATTGTTACAAACCACATAAGCAAAGCAAACCTACTAGCTCTTCTAGCTACATTTTTAATGGCTACGAACACTTGGCACATTGTGCTTTCCCGCACTGCATTTAGAGCAAACCTAATACCAGTGTTTACTACGATGACGTTTTTGGCCATGCTTGCTGTTGTGACGGCAAAAACGCGTAGCAAACAATACTTGTGGAGCGTGCTCTTTGGCGCAAGTTTTGCACTTGGTTTTTATACATATATTGCTTACCGCGTTATAGTTCCACTACTTATAATACTTATAGCTTGGCCATTTTTTGGAGCTGTTAAAACTCAAGGTTTTAAGGAAATTGTTAAACGATACGTTCCCCTATTGCTAGCGGCTATAGTTAGTTTTGTTATTGTTATTGCCCCGCTTGCAAAATATTTTTACACGCACCCCGGTTCTTTTGTTGGGCGCAGCGGACAAGTGAGCGTCTTTAATACAGCTATAAACCATGGCGACTTAAAAGGTACAATTTTGGAAGTAAGCAGGCTTAGCTTTTTAGCATACTTTACAGAAGGAGACTTAAACTGGAGGCACAACATTTCCGGCATGCCATTTTTGTCTGCAATAATTTCGCCATTTTTTGCTCTTGGCTTACTGCTAGTGTTATACGGAGCTATCCGGTATTTATTTGCACCAAACAAACAGGCAAAATACTTTCCGGAATTCTTTTTGGCTGGATGGTTTGCGAGCTTCCTTTTACCAGTCATAACTACTGCCGAAGGCATTCCTCATGGTCTGCGCTCTATAGGCACCATACCAGCTGTTTTTATTATAACTGCCTTCGGTTTGTACAAAATTAGTCACTTAGTTTGGCATGTGGTAACCACCTATCCACATGGCAGTCCGCGCATGGAACATTTGGTACAATCTGCTCTAAAATTACTTGTAGTATGTTTTGCATTAGCCTTGCCTATTCAGTCGTATGCCAACTATTTTATTTTTGCTGGTAACAGTCCTGAAAACTTTTACGCATTTCGTTCGGACTTAACTGTCGTAAGTGAATATTTAAAACAGTTTGGCAATAGACAAACCACCTACTTAATTTTAGACACATTTTCTGTGCAAACAGTGGACTACCTGACCACTGTAGATGGCAAATATTCGTGTGACCGCGACCCGAACTATCGTCCGACCGAATGCATAGACAACCCAAAAAATAAACCTTTTGTACAAATAGACCCAGAAGACTCTTGGCGTCCTGCAAACTACATAAAAGACGGAAAAAATATGTGGATAAACGGTCTTGTGCAGGGAGACAAAGTGGTATTTACGCAGTCTAGCATTTTTGACATAAAAAAATTTAAAGCCAATCATCCAAGTGCTACACTAGAGCAAGAAACCCGAAACAAGTTCGGCCAAGTTGTCTTAGCTGTTTATAGGATAAAATAGAATTATGAATTAAGAATTCAGAATTATGAATAAAATTAAACTTTATATAATCTTAACGGCCATTACCGCAACAGGGCTATTTTTGCGCTTTTACCATAACTTAGATATTTCCTTGTGGCATGACGAAGCTTTTTCTGCGCTACTAATAAAATACCCATGGGGTGAAATGTTTTACCGCATTGGTTTAGACGTACACCCGCCAGTCTACTATATAGTTCTACGCTTGTGGAGTTACGTAGCTGGAAATAGTTTACTAGCCTTACGCGGTTTCTCTATATTGTTTGGGCTTTTTACATCTCTTGCTGCGTACGGATTTGTAAAAGCCGCATTCAAATCGGAAAAATCTGCTCTAATTACCGCACTATTAATTTCTACAAGTCCGTTTCAAATTCAATACGCGACAGAGGCACGCATGTACACCTTTGGCGCTTTTCTTGCAGTTTTAGCGGCTTACTTTTTAGTAAAAGCGCTAGAAGCCGGACGCGAAAGCCTAAAAACAAAAAACTTATACTATGCATTATTCGGCATTGTAAGCGGACTCGCAACTCTTACCCACTACTACTTACTTTTCTCAGTTGCAGCCCTCTGCCTTTACGCCCTTTGCTACCATATTTATTACTACCGATTTGCATTTAAGAAATACTTATCGCTCCTTACTAGTTACTTATTACTCATCGCGGTCTTTCTTCCTTGGCTTAAGTGGTTCCTGTTTCAGTACAAACAAGTAGGTAGCGGCTACTGGATTCCCCCACTAGACAGGTGGAGCATTCCAAGCACTCTTTGGCAAATGTTGCTTGGCATAGGCATAGACATTACCCATAAAACTACCCAAGTGGGCGTTGTTTTAGTCAGCCTATTTACACTTTACTTCTTGTATAGGTTTATACGAAGTACAATTAACCCTCATAAGTGGTTAGTAATACTTGCGCTTGGCGCGCCATTTGGTGGAGCCATGCTTTTTGCCGTACTAGCGCACTTAAAAGGAGAAAACTCCTCTGTGTATTTGGTTAGATACTTTTTATACGCATCTACTTTTTATACCATAGCTTTAGCTGTATGGTTTACGAACTTTAAAAGACAATGGCTCGCATACGTCTTATTGGCCATATACGTTATAGTAAATCTTTCTGCATTTACTCACTACTGGAAAGAGCTAGATGTAAAAAACAAATCGGGCATGGCTCAAGCTGCAGAATTACTTAGTCACAATGCAGCGAGTTTTGATGGCAATAAAATATTTGTAGGTAGTAGTTTTGAATTTTTTAACCTTAAATACTACCTCTCCAATAATCTTGGTAAAACAATAGGCTCTGCGCCATTACCGCTACCTGCTTTAGTAGACGGGCACTGTGCTATTGACTGCTTAAACTTTGATCATCTTCCAAGACCGCTGCTTTATAGCGGTGGCAATACACATGCCTCAAACCTCCCCCACTTTGCTGGCACGGCAATTTTAACGGATAGCGATCTGCTACCAAAATTTGCAGATGGCGTTAAACAAGGCGACACGGTTTGGTTACTTTGGACAAACGGTTTTGGTGGAAGTAAACCGGAAGTACCGAAAAACTGGACACAAGTAGAAGAAAAAGGCTTTGCTGAGGTTAGACCCTACGTAGGCACTTGGGTTATAATTACAAAATATATTGTGCAATAAAAAAACTGCAAACCAACCCCCTATCCAAAGGTTTGCAGAAGTAACAAAGCGCCGCCTAAAACAACGCAAAATACCAAACCCGCTAGCAAAAGAAGAAACGCAATCCACATGCCGTCATCTTTTTGCATACACAAACCTCCTTCAACGAGATTGCAAAAGTCCCAACCGTATGGTGGGACTTTTGTTTGCATATAGTATAAGGCAAGAAAATTAAATAATCAAATACTACCGTGGGCATTTAGTACTGCTTCTAGAGCCGCGCGTGCATGTTCTGCGTCTAGGCCTAAAATATCTGGCACAACCTGAGTCCTTAGTGCTGGGTTAAACTCTTGGCTGCTAACTTCTCTAAGTAACGCCAGCAAGTCAGCGTTAAAAATATATGCTTTTACACCTACTTGTTTTAGCCTACCTCGTAGTTGTTCTATGGTTACTCCCGGTCCGGCTTCGCTTACCAGTATTCCCGCAATTTCCGGCACATCTGTAAGCGACTCTTCGTGGAGCTGTAAACCGGAATCGCCCAAACTAACCACACCCACTAGCCGCCAATCTGGACTAAAAATTACAATAGCTTCTGTGTTCATACCCAGCAAGACTTCTTTGCATCTGGCATCACACCGATTCCCTAACACACCGTGTTACGTATCCTGTAGACTTAACCAGATATTTAAATATAAAAATATGCCAGAAAGAGGTCTGCAAAGAAGCTCTGCTGGGCATGCCTACACTATACACAAATTTTATCAGGTGCACAAATTTTCTAATTTATGTCACAAATGTAAACTAAATTAGACAAGCGTATGTAAGCATAAAAAAACAAGAACCCGAGAGAGATTTGAGCTTTACTATTTATACGATCAATAGCAAATCCAAATCCCTCTCGGGCTCAATGTGTAGCGCAGAACTAATTGATGCGTCGGCCGCCCATGTCACGGCCACCCATGCCACCACGACCGAAATACATGGCGCGTGGCTGTTGGAACTCGGGGAACATTTTTTCCCGGTCGCCAAAGGCGGCGACACCCTCGTCGTAAGAAACGATGGGAATGTTCCAGCTTTGTGTGCGTTCAAACGCCAAATCGAACAGCCATTGAGGGCAGGAGTAAGGGTCGGCTGGGTCATCCACAATGCTGTGGGCAACCCAAATTATGAGCGACTTGTCTTGTGCGGCCCACATGCAGATTTGATCCACATTGTGGTATGTATCGGCATACGTCGCACCGAGTAAACTCCGGTCAAGCCGCTCGACGTAAATGACTTTAGGGTGCATGCCACGGGCATTCATGCCCGTGTTGAAGTGCCTTTGGGTGTCGTACTCGCACTCAGTCAACACCTCGGAATAGCCCGTGGACGCACCGAACGGTGAGGCGTAATGGAAGATTGGTTGGCAGGTTTCTGCCACCAAGACGTCGTTTGACGTCTTTATCTCCCACTCAAACCAAGCAACCGCATCGGAAAAATCTGGTGGCGTCAGCTTGTACTTTGCCGCCACCTCTAACGCGGATGCTTTCCAGTCGGCCAACTCCTCCGCCGTAGCGGTTTTGTTGAACAACTTTTCCGCGTCAAGATGGCTAACTGTGTGTGAGCCAATTCCACTGCCTTGGCTAATCGCGAGTCGCAACTGGTCCCACGTCAGACCCCCAGCCTGCCCCACATTCGCTATGTAGGGGAAAAACATCGCCGGCTTTCCGGCGGCGTGAAGTTTTTGGTATGCAGCCCACTGCGTGGCAATGCCGTCATCGAAAGCGAATACGGCGGCACTGTCCAGTCGTGGCCATTGGGTGCAGCTCACACTGTGAATGCGAGCGGTACCAACGCCACGGAAGATTGCCACAACGACAAACGCGTAATCAACGTTGTCGTGCAGTGTTTCTCCCGGCACAGTGACCGCTATTTCTGTCGGTTCCATGCTGAACGGCACGTAGAACGGTTTGCGCACCAAATAGGTGGTGGGCTTACCGTTTTTGTGATGTAGCTCCACGTAGAGTTGCAGGCCGCGCAAGACTTCGCTTGGTTCTGTGCCGC
>JAHFJH010000003.1 GCA_023245995.1 Candidatus Doudnabacteria bacterium
TAACACCCAATCCAGTCGCGCATAATGAGCACGATCCAGCAGTGGTTGCTTATCTCCATACAGACGTTGTCGCCAACTCTTAAAGCCTTCCACTGCTTCGGGGGCGATTAACAAATATGGAGCACAACTAACTGGGTAACTGAGGAGGCGGTGATACAAAACCTCCCACTCACTACCGCTAGGCTGGTAAACAAGAGTTCGGACTGCCACTTTTCACCTCCTTTGGTTTGTGGCTGTTGCATTTTGCCAAGACGGATCTTGGCGCTAGCTTTAACCAACAACTAACGTTGCTAGTAAAGTTACTGCATTCTGCCTCTAAATAGAATCTAAGTCAAACATGTACTGCTCCTTAATGCAAAAAATTACTTAAAACACTTAGAACGAACCGGGAAACCCTGCTCGGAAAATGAATAAACAATTTTATGACCTACCCAGCTTGTGTTAAATTCTTTTGGTGAAAAATATACGAGACATAACCGTGGTCCCAAAACAAGCTCCCCAACATATATAGGAACCATAGTTTTAAGCACTATTTTGTAAAATGCTGCTTGTACATAAGGCTGATTAGACTTTTCGGAAACCACAATTCGTTCTGGATTTTGTGCCAAATCTCCTATTAGCGCTTCTTTAAAGCCATAACTTTCAAATGCATATGCAGAAAGCTTTGGGTAAGATAAAAAGTAACTGCGCAAATACACAGCACCTTCAAAAACAAGCGACAAGCAAGCAAAAGTTACCAACAGCACTTTTAGACCTCGGATGGGAATTTTGGTAAGCACAAATAAGCCATAACAAGACATAATTAAAATAGCCAAACCTAAAAGTACTGTACGCAGAGCATTTTGGTCTTGTGTCAGTGCCCCTGCGACCGGCGAGATAATTAACAGACCTAAAATAATTACAAACATCGCCCGTCTATTTTTATCTCTCACTATAAATGGATACGCAAAGCCAACTATAGCCAATAAAAAAACTGCATAAAAGACCTCGCCACCGAAACCTATGTGATGACGCAAATTGCCGTCCCCCACTGCAAGCAACCACTTAGGTTTAAAATAAGAAAAATAACGAATCACAAAACCATGCATGCGCGCGCCATACGTAAGAGCTGGATCGTATATATAAGTGATTAAACGGAAGCGTTCAGTTAGTGCGCCGGGGTTCTGAACAGCAAAAAAAATAAATGGTACGAGTGCGTACAAAGTCCCTACTACGACTGCCAATAGCCCAGCGAACTCTTTGCGCCACACAAACAATAGAAAAATAAAAAAGGCAAAAAGCGGAGTTATTAGCCTTGCCGTCGAGTAAGAATAAATTGAAATACCTAAAAGAAAACCAGTGGCAACATGCCACCAACTAAGAGTTTTTTCGTTGGTAGTCAAAACTTTTGACACACAAAGCAAAAGTGCTACCACACAAGTTAGCTGTGACACTACTTCAAATGCAATACGCGACAAAGGGAAAAACCATGGTAGCAAGCCTGCAGCCAGCAAACCAAAAAGGCCTATCCATGGCTTGTCTTGGAATAATTCACGTAACAACAAAAATAATAACAGCAAAAAAAGAAAAAAGTATAGCGCGCTTGTAAGCCGCAACGTAAATTCAGAAACTCCAAACAAAGAAAATAAACCAGCAGTAGTATATATATAAAGAGGGTTTTTATACTCCCCAAAAGCTTTAAAGTATATTGGTAAGAGTACACCATGTTCGTCACGTGCAGTATGCGCAATCAAATAAGCGTTATACCCTATTGAACTTTCATCTACATATAATCCGCGTGGCAAAGTAGACAAACGCCACACGTGAACAAAAACTAAAAGTGTAAGTATAAGTGCAAGAATAAGTCGGAAAAAAAGTGAATTACCATGCATAAAGTTTTGCTACTTTTTAGTATACTTTTCTCCCAAAAGAGCAAAAGTTGCTTCCCACTATAAATAAGATGCAAAGCGCTATAACTGAAATGACACAGAGATCTTTTTTAAATAAATATATAGCTTTTGCTTTATTTATTTTTGTTCTTAACAAATTTTGGTTTTACAGAGATTATTCGCTGAGGCTTTGGCGCTTCATTCCACAACCTTCTATCATTTTCACGACTTGCCTTAAGGCAAGGCAAATGCAGATTGTATGTTTCTTTATTTTCGAACCAATCCCCGCAATCAGGACAAACTTCGCCAGCGTGACGATCTACAAACTCTCCTCTTGGCATACAATATTGTTAGCCAATTAACCTTTATAAGTATACCAAACCTAAAAAAAGACTGTCCCGCTATAGGCGGAGACAGTCTTTTCTATAAGCTAGAACCTAGCAACTACTTTAGTATTTTTGTAACAACACCAGCACCAACAGTTCTACCACCTTCACGGATAGCGAACTTGCCTTTTTCTTCCAAGGCGACTGGAGTAATAAGTTTAATTGTTACTGTAATGGTATCGCCAGGCATAACCATTTCTGTACCTTCAGGTAAGGTTACTTCACCAGTTACGTCTGTTGTACGAACGTAAAACTGTGGTTTATAGCCTTTAAAGAATGGAGTGTGGCGTCCACCTTCTTCTTTAGTAAGAATGTAAACTTCAGCAGTAAACTCAGTATGAGGAGTAATAGAGCCAGGCTTGGCCAAAACTTGACCGCGCTCAACTTCTTCCTTCTTCACACCGCGAAGTAGTACACCTGCGTTGTCGCCTGCAAGACCTTTGTCCAGTTGCTTGTTAAACATCTCAATACCAGTAGCAACGGTCTTCGTTGTAGGCTTGAGTCCGACAATTTCAATTTCGTCGTTTATGTTCAACGTACCGCGTTCAATACGGCCAGTTACCACAGTACCACGTCCTTCAATAGTAAAGATGTCTTCTATTGGCATTAGGAACGGCTGGTCTACTGCGCGCTCTGGTTGTGGAATGTAAGAGTCCAAAGCTTCTACTAATTTTAGAATAGAAGGTTCGCCAATTTCACTCTGATCGCCTTCCATAGCCTTAAGCGCGCTACCACGAATAATTGGAGTGGTGGCACCTGGGAACTCATACTTGGTAAGAAGATCGCGAATCTCTTCTTCTACAAGATCCAACAATTCTGCATCTTGCACCATGTCTACTTTGTTCATGTACACAACAATGTATGGCACACCAACTTGGCGAGCAAGCAAAATGTGTTCACGAGTCTGTGGCATAGGACCGTCTGCTGCACTAACAACCAAGATTGCACCGTCCATTTGAGCGGCACCGGTAATCATGTTCTTAATGTAGTCGGCGTGTCCTGGACAATCTACGTGCGCATAGTGGCGCTTGTCAGACTCGTATTCAACGTGAGCTGTGTTAATGGTAATACCACGGGCTTTTTCTTCCGGGGCATTGTCAATTTGGTCATAGGCGCGAGCCTTAGACTTTCCCGTCTTTGCAAGCACGGTTGTAATGGCCGCAGTTAAAGTGGTTTTACCGTGGTCGACGTGACCAATGGTACCCACGTTTATGTGCGGCTTGGAGCGATCAAACGCTTCTGCCATTGTTCTATTCCTTCATCGCCCGAGAAATCCTCGCCCCTGCATCTGTATAGACAGATTCAGAGCCGAGGGACTCTCTTTTTTACCGCAGGTCACCCATAGCTTTGCGCGAAGGGTGATAAACCACGATTATCCAGAGCGAAATTAATTAATAATTAACCAATAATAAGCGCGCTTCAGTTTCCTGTGCGCTATAGAGATTATAGAGAATAACTGGCTTCCATGTCAAACAGTACAACCGCATGGCTAAAAGCTGTAAATACCAAAAAAAGATGCGTATAGGAAAACCCTCATCTTGTATATAAAAATATAATAAAACTACTATCAAAAAAGATTAAAGGTCGTCGGGAGCATCAAAGTCGAAACTCGGGTCTATAACTTCTTCCCGCAAATCATGTTTTGGTAGGTTGGTCTTTATTTGTGGTGGGAACGTGGAAGGATACGGATTTCGCGCCGCAGGAGCCGTCCCTACTTTAAGCGCCTGTTCTGCTAACTGCGCCTTTAATATTTCTTCATTTACCACTGCTGGATCTGGCACGTTTGGAGATTGAAAATTAGAGATTGGAAGTTTCTGCTTCAGTTTACCGTACTCCTCCACCCCCATAAGCACGAGCTGAACATTTCCCTGCTCATCCATAATAAAAACCTTCCCCGCTTCCTGTTTACAAAGTTTTACAATGTCTTCCAAAGTTTTCATATAAAAAAATTACTAGCCACCCCATAATACCCTAAATACCGCCCGGAGTCGAGCACGATAATACGCATACGGAACGCTATCCTAGCCATTTGAAATCTATTTTTCAATACGCTATACTTGCTTATTCTTCTTATGGGCTCAGTACGAAATATGAGAAAATTGACCAGACACATAATCTTCACATATGCAAAATAGGTTAGCCATTGGTGTTTGCGCAAAGAATGAAGAAGGGGGCATTGCGACTTGCCTTACGAGTATCCTAAAATCTGCGAACAGATTATCTTGTGACTGGAACCTATACATATGCGTAAACGGATCTACGGATTCTACTTTGGTACAAATTCACAGATGGATAACAAAAACGGGATTCCAATGCAAAGTGTTAGTGCTGCCGCATGCAAACCTAGTTGAAGCCCAGAGATGCATTGTGAACCAAGCAGTAGTAGACAAATGTAACTATTACGGATTTATTGACGCTGACACCAAAATTCACAAATACTGTATCCCCTATCTTATGGATAGAATTGTTAAAAATAAAAACATCAAAGCAGTTTACGGGCTATCCATACCTTCCAAAACGCATAAGCCAACCCTCATTGAAAGGATAATGAATAACTATGACCAACCGAAAGCAGAAGTGTACTCTGCGCGCAAACACCTACACGGCAGAGCCTTTATCACCACAGACTGGAATATTCCCAAAAATATAGAAGAACCGCTGATTTGCGATGATATTTATCTCTCGTGCTATTTACTAAAAAAATATGGAGAACAGAGCATACAAGGCGTTGAGAATGCACAAGTTCAATTTAAACAAATTAGATCGTTTGAAGACTACTATAAGCTCTACAAAAGACATAAGCTTGAAAAAGACAAGGTATTAAAAAACTATAACGAATTTAAGACATTGCCCACAGATCAAGTGTATCGACAATTCTTACCTAAAAACCTTTTACACGACTCATTGAAAAACGGCCTGTTATGGGTGCTTCTGTTAGGCATAAAACAAGTAGCGAGTTATAGGTTGACCATAGAAAAGCTCTTTTACCCACACGTAAAGCCTCAATGGGAAGAAACACTAACCAGTAAGTAAGTGTATGAAGATAATCATTTTCGAAGGCATTTGCACAAGCGGAAAATCATCGGTTATACAAAAATTAAAAAGAATTCTCAGCGAACGCAAACTACCATGCAATATTGTTACAGAGGATGAAGTTAAAAAAGCGATGTTTGCCAACACGGACATGACAAAGAGTATTCTCCGTATGGAAAAGTTCCTTGCTAAAAACGTACATAGCAAAAAGAACGTTTTGTTTGATCGTTTATATTTATCTTTGGTAGACAGATGCGAACAACCGGACTCATTGTTTAAAAACCTAGAGGAACGCATTATTAAACACAATGCATCAATAGTATTTTTGTATATTCCACCCCGAAGTATAAAAATTCGTTTATCTGGTGCGTCGCTCCATCGCGGAACAAAATGGAAGAATTATCTAGATGGTTTAGGTGGTATAGAAATGGCTACCACATATTACTCAAACCAACAAAAGAAAATACTGCGATACTTAAAACAATGCTCAGTTCCTCATATCATTTACAACACAGAGAGTAGAGACTACGAGCACATATCTGAAAAAATATACAAAACTCTTATTAAACCACCAAAAGACCGTCTCCCTACGCGGTAAGACGGTCTTTTTCTTTCTTTAACCTAAAACCTAGTAGCTAGCACCTATAAGCTACTCGGAATTACATACCCTTACGAACATTTATACCGGCACGACTTTCTATAATCTTTTGAGCAATATTATTTGGTACTTCGCCGTAGTGGTCAAATTCCATACTGTAGCTCGCTTGGCCTTGTGTCATGGAACGCAAACTTGTGGCATAGCCAAACATTTCCGACAAGGGAACCATGGCATCTATAATTTTCAAGTGCAAGCGATCTGTCATTTCGTTTATCTGTGCGCGCTTAGAATTTAAGTCGCCAATGACGTCACCCATGTTTGACTCTGGTGTGGTAACTTCCACTTTCATAATCGGCTCTAAAATTACTGGGTTCGCGCGTTTAACTGCTTCCTGCAAAGCCTTGCTGGCTGCAATTTTAAACGCCATTTCAGAAGAGTCTACTTCGTGGTAGCTACCGTCGTAAACTGCCGCACTAAAATCTACCAGTGGGTACCCTGCAATAACACCGTTAGCAGCCGATTCCTGAATACCTTTGTCTATTGGCTTTATGTATTCTTTTGGAATAACACCACCAACAACTTCATCTTTAAATTCATAACCCTTACCGCGTTCTAGAGGCTCTACTCGCAAGTAGACATGGCCGTACTGTCCACGACCACCAGTTTGACGAATGTATTTATTTTCCGCAGTGGCAGTACCTTTAATAGCCTCTTTGTAAGCAACCTCTGGTTTACCCACATTGGCTTCCACTTTAAACTCGCGCTTCATGCGGTCTACAATAATTTCCAAATGCAACTCACCCATACCGGCAATAAGAGTTTGGCCGGTTTCTTCGTTGGAGGTAATTTTAAATGTCGGGTCTTCTTCTGCCAACTTTTGCATAGCAATACCCATTTTTTCTTGGTCTGCTTTGGTCTTTGGCTCTATGGCCATGGAAATAACAGGGTCAGCAAACTTGATTGACTCTAAAACAACCGGCTTATCTACATCACAAAGTGTATCTCCTGTAAAAGTGTCTTTGGGGCCAACTAAGGCACAAATATCTCCGGCAAAAACTTCTTTTACTTCGTCGCGTTCGTCTGCTTTCATGCGAACTATACGACCCACGCGCTCTTTGTTGCCGGTACGCGCATTCAACACATACGAGCCTGCTTCAAGCGTTCCGGAATACACACGGAAGAAACACAAGCGTCCTACAAACGGGTCGGTAGCAATTTTAAACGCTAAAGCAGAAAAAGGTTCAGTGTCACTTGGGTTGCGTAAAACTTCTTCGCCCGTTTTAAGGTCGTGGCCTTTTACTGAGCCCTTATCTGTTGGACTTGGTAAAAAGTTCACCACTGCATCTAACATCATTTGTACTATTATGCCTCGGTTGTCTCCACCAATAACTGGGAAAAACTGGCCGGACTGAGTAGCCTTACGAATAGTTTGCAAAAGTTCAAGTTCCGTAAGCTCCGCTCCAGATAGATACTTTTCCATGACTACATCGTCGTACTCCACAACTTTTTCTATAAGCTTATGGCGCCACTCTTTGGAGAGTTCTACCATATCGGCAGGAATTTCGCCTACTGTAAACTCTTTGTCGTGGAATTCTTTGTAGGTATAAGCTTTCATTTGCACCAAGTCCACCACACCACAAATATCTTTCTCAAACCCAATTGGAAGCTGCACTGGCATTGCGTTTGGGTTCAAGCGTTTTTGAATAGACTCTAAGGATTTATAAAAATCGCCACCGGTCTGGTTAATCTTATTTATAGAACAGACACGTGGCACACCATACTTGTCTGCTTGGCGCCATACCGTTTCGCTTTGTGGCTCTACACCCATTTTACCGTCGAACACAGTAACAGCACCATCAAGCACGCGAAGAGACCTTTCTACCTCTACAGTAAAATCTACGTGTCCAGGAGTGTCTATGATGTTAATTTTATATTTCTGGTCTGCTGCCAACTTTATGTGCTGAGGGCTCCAATAACAAGTAACAGCCGCGCTTGTGATTGTAATACCACGTTCGCGTTCCTGTTCCATCCAGTCAGTTACAGTTTCACCTTCGTGCACCGCACCAATTTTATGAATCATACCGGTGTTAAACAAAACACCTTCTGTTGTTGTGGTCTTACCCGCGTCAATGTGGGCAATAATACCAATATTACGGGTCGCTTCTATAGGGTATTCTCTGGGCATAGTAGTAAAATTTCCAATTTTTAATTTTGCAATTTTTAATAAATGCTTAAATGCATTAGGCTTTAAACATTTATAAATTGAAAATTCATTAAAAATTAAAAATTATAAAAATTAAAAATTTATTTTCTCTTATTACCGAACCGTGCAAAGTGCGCAAAGGCTTTGTTAGACTCTGCCATACGGTGAGTGTCTTCGCGCTTTTTGTACGCGTTACCAAGTTTGTTGTATGCATCTATCATTTCTGCGGCTAGCTTTTCACCCATTGGAGCGCCCTTGCGAGCTCGGGCAGCATTTATAAGCCACTTCATACCAAGTGTAGTTTTGCGTGGTTCTTGTACTTCCATTGGTACCTGATAGTTGGACCCGCCAATGCGACGACCCTTAACTTCAACCATTGGGCTAACATTTTTTAAAGCAATTTCAAAAACTTGTTTACCATCTAAAGACTTATCCGCAGTCTCTTTAGAGTCCGTAGAACCGGCACCAGTGGAAGGATTGCTTGCACTTAGCGCGGCCATTTTCTCGGTTACAGTATCTATGGCAGTGTAGAATATCTTTTGAGCAACAGTTTTCTTGCCCCGTTCCATGAGGTAGTTAATAAACTTTGCGTACTTTACACTGTTAAATTTTGGATCAGCCGTAGGAATACGGCGTTCGTAACTTCTTGCTCTTCTTGGCATATATGTAATAGCTTCTAGGTTCTAGCTAATAGGTGCTAGCTCAAGATTTCTCTAGAAGCTAGTTCCTAGCAGCTAGAAGCTACTTAGGCTTTCTTGTTCTTAGCGCCGTATTTAGAACGACCACGCTTTCTCCCGTCGACTCCGAGAGTGTCTAACTTACCTCTAACTATGTGGTAACGTACACCAGCCAAATCTTTTACTCTTCCACCACGAAGTAGTACCACGCTATGTTCTTGCAAATTGTGCCCAACTCCAGGAATGTAGGCCAAAACTTCCATGCCATTGGTAAGTTTTACCTTGGCCACTTTACGTAAAGCAGAGTTAGGTTTACGAGGAGTAGTAGTGTACACCTTTAAACAAACGCCACGAATAAAAGGAGCTCCTTTTATTTCTATGGGCTTATTTTTTATTAAATTAATGCGACGGCGGAGTGCCGGAGACGCAGGTTTTACCCGTAAGGGTTTGCGGCCTTTTCTGACCAGCTGATTTATTGTTGGCATTCTTAATTAGTGGCTAGTGATTAGTGGCTAGTGATTAGTAATTAAATTCATGAAAAGTGCAGTATTGGCCAGACTAATCACTGTCCACTGTCCACTGTTCACTCAAAATAAAAACCCAAGCAAAGGGTTTTTTGCTTTTCTTCACTACCAGTACCCGCCTCTTCGGCGGGTCGCCGATGAGGCGACTCCCTTGAAACCTGTAAGGGTTAAACTTCCTAGTAAATGAGACCAAATAATAGTAATTCCTTAAAGTTTCGACTCTAAGGGGCTTCCTATTCACTTGTTAAAGAAATTATACCTAAATAAGCCCAAAACCGTCAATATTGACTTTATAGTCAATATATGCTACAATATCGCATATTTGCTTGCTTATATAGAACATAGAACTTCGATCCTCAATTAAGGGGAACGAATACCTGTAAACGCCCATAAAAAGTAAGCCAGTAAGGAGGAAACGTGACAGACCAAGAAATGCAGACACTACTAGCTCGCATGCGCGATGCTAAAACTGCAGAAGGGCTTTTTATAGCTGAGATCGCCAACAGAAGTGGCCAAGCAGCGGAAAGTCACAGAAGTAATGCCACAACGGTTGTAGCCGCCCTAATTATGATGGCCTATACAGCCTACATTCACTACGACTGGCCTCACCCTTTCTCGTGGCTAATGGTTGGAGGATTTTTTCTGGCCGGAGTCGCGTGCATTGGTAGCAAGGTAACAGAAAAAGACTATGTGGAGTTGTGTCATGGGTGCTGGACGATTGCATTCTTTGTATGGCTAATTTTCATAGCCGTACCGAACATCTTCCTGTAAGCCATGGCCTGTTACGCATACTACAACTTAAGAGCCTGGAGCGGACCGACTAAACGTCGTCCCCGCTACCAGGCTTTTTCCTTTATACGTATGGAGGGCGCAAATTAGCGGGCATATGCTCAAACATCAGCTCTTGAGCAATTATTTGTGCTTCCAAATGACTAATATTGACTTCCAAGTGATGAACCCGAATTAAATTTTCCAAGTCCGCAACGTAATCATACTCTTTCGGTTGATACTGCGGATTGTCCGCATATCTAAAATACTCTCTAGCTTTTGTCGCCACCAGAGCTTCAAGGTTAGGATACACCTGTTTTGTATTATCCCACTTTCCATGCATTCTGATGAGCTCACCGACCTCGCGACTAGATAATCCTAAAGCTTTTAACTGCTCTAGCGTTCCCACAGCATAAGCAGTTTGATAGTGTTTCCCTTTATACATAGGGCTATGTTCAATTGTGTCTGCCACATCTTGGCGAGACTTCAACACTGAACCATCGCCATACCTATAGGCATGCGCCTCCTGCAACTCAACACTTTGATGCAACGAGCGTGCTATATCCATTGCACTAAACTTTTTATCAACAAGCAAAGCAATCCGTCTGATAACTCCAGGAAATTGGTACCCGTGTGTAGCTTCGTGGTTTAAAGTTCTCACACTGTCTGGTAGGTCTCCATAAGCCGCAAGATGAAACAATGACTCGGCGGTAGACGGCACGGGAGCTGACATTGTGGCTTCTTTAAAAAAAGGCAAGGGGTTAAATTCTCCGGAGGCATGCGTCATACCTTCATTCCAGGACACTTTTACGTTAAATGGTTTATAACCTTCATCAAAGTCATGGAGTATATAATCAAATACACCGGCCTCTTCAAACTCTTCAAAGAAATCAGTCTCTCTTTTTATTTTAAGAAAAGTATCCTTATATAAGGCAGTTAGCTCTGCTGAAGGCAAGGCCTGAATGGCCTCGACCATATAAGGCTGACGAAACTGCAAGAAACGCGGCTTAGTTTTTAGCTCTCTTTGCCTAGAGAGCAGCTCTTCTATTTTCTTTTCAACGCCCCCAGCCACTGTTTCCTTCTGTTCGACCTCTGTGGGTGTGGACTGCTCGTGCGAACGAAAACTCATAAAAATATTAAACAATTAAGTTACTACTTAGTGGAAACTCCGCCTATAAATACAGAAGTACTAGAAAAAATTAATGCCAAGCAATCGAGAAAACCAAAGTATTACGGGAACTAATACACGGTCTAAAATGCCGAGATAGAGGAAAATAAATACAAGTATAAAACCAAAACGTTCATAAGAAAGTATTTTATACATCCACTCTTCTGGCGCAAAAGCTGCTAACACTTTACTGCCATCTAGCGGCGGAATGGGAATAAGGTTAAATGTACCCAAAACTAAGTTTATTAGCACCGCTTGAATAAGTACAGTGACTGCAAAACCTGAAAAAAATCCGGTTTTTAAAATAATCGCAAAAATAATTGCCAGACCAAAGTTAGAAAGCGGACCAGCCAAAGACACTAGCACCATACCCAGTCTTCTTGGTTGCAAGTTGTAAAAATTTACCGGCACAGGTTTTGCAGCACCCAAAATAACAGGACTACCAACTAGCATTAAAACTAGCGGTAACATTATAGACCCAAACGGGTCTATATGCGGTATGGGATTTAGGGTAATTCTCCCCTCAAGGCGAGCAGTATCGTCGCCAAACTTCTCCGCCACAGCCCCATGCATAACTTCGTGCACTATGGCCGAAAATATTAATATAACTAGTTGGATTATGTAGGACATAAAATAAATTTCTAGTTTCTCCTAATACTTGCCAAGTATATCAAAATATGGTAGATTTATCTAGCTACTATTACTAAATTATAACGGCGTGTAAGCATAGAGTTTCTAGAAAAAACCTTGCCAATTCGGCATTTTCTACACCCTATCCCCTATACGCTATACCCTAACTTCCATGCCAAGAATGTGTACCGTATGCGGCAAAACCTACGCCCGTACCATAAAAAGAAGTCACTCCATGCGCGCCTCCATTGTACGCCTGCAACCCAATTTGCAATGGACCAGAGACGCAAAAGGCCAGCGCGTAAAAGCCTGCGCCAGATGCATTAAGACTAAAACCAAGTCTGCCCGCGTGACTGCTTAACTATAAATAAAAAATACCGTTGGGTACCCAACGGTATTTTTTTATTGTATATACCAAACCCTAAAACAGGAACTCACAGATAAACATAGCAAGAACTAATCTAACTCGTCCTCTTTGGGCTGTTCATGAAGTTGCTCTCTTATAGCTCTTATCTCAGCTTTTTTACTGTCAATTATTGCAATATCTGCCGCGACAGGATCCCCCATTGCGACCATACCTCTTACTTCCCTACGTAATACATCTATTCTTTTCCGCAATGCCTCATCTTCCGCGTTAAAGCCTTCTTGCTTCTCTAAGGCTCCGCTCAAAGTCCCATCCTGCGACTTTGTTTCAAGCCCAATCATACTTCTCCAACTCATATAGGTAATTTTAATGCTTAATCTACCACTTAAAGTATATCACTTCTAGCACAGCCCATTACTCCACCATTTTTGAGATCTTTTCTACCATGGCTACAAACTGTTTGCTGTGCACGTTACGAGGTCGTGGAAACGGATTGTCTATTATTTTCTCTATAGTCCCAGGACGTGCTGTAAACACGGCTATACGGTCTGCCATAAGCAATGCCTCTTCCACCGAATGTGTAACCATAACCACTGTAACCTTGTGCTCCCGCCAAATTTTTAAAACCTCTTGCCGTAATTTTACTTCTGTAAACGTGTCTAGCGCAGAAAAAGGTTCATCAAAAAAAATAATTTTCGGACTCATGGCCAAAGCTCGGGCAATTCCCACCCTTTGTTTCATACCCCCTGAAAGTTCTCGCGGATAAGCTCGCTCAAACCCTTGTAAACCCATTTCCGCTACCAAGTCTGCTACTATTCTATTTTTAAGACCACCGTGCACGTTGTTCATGTCCAAACCAAAACGAATATTTTGCTCCACATTTAGCCACGGGAACAAAGCAAAGTCTTGAAATACAAAAGATATATTTGCATTTGTCTTTTTTACGCTCCCACTATCTGGTTCTTCTAAACCCGTTAATAAGCGCAACAAAGTAGACTTACCACTTCCCGAAGGTCCAAGTAACATTAAAAATTCGTACTCACGAACGTCTAAATTTATATCACGCAACACTTGTACACGTTTTTCGTCTTCGTCAAAATGCTTCGTGACATTTTTTACCTGAATTAGTATTTTTGGTTTCATTTTTATATTACTTTATTCGGTCAACATCTTATGACTCTTTTCTAGAAGTGGCAGCCAAATTATATGATTTAGTGCAAAAATAAATAAAAGCAAAGCCATTACACCAAAAAACACTGCATGCCCTGCGCTACTGTTACTACTAAAAAAATTGCCCAAACCGTGGTCCTTAAGTCCAACAATAATTTCTGCACCGACTACCGCTTCCCAACCCTCGCCAAGCCCGACTATGGAACCCGTAACTATTCCAGGAGCCGCAATTGGCAAAGCAAAATAAACTACCCGCTTCCAGCCCACAGCTCCATATACAGTAGCAGCTTCTTCCCAACCCGCTTTAATAAGTTTTTGAGAGCTAATAATTGCAAAAAGCATGGGCCATATTACTGTAATAATTAAAAAAATAATTACAGTAGTCTCGCTTGGGCCAAAAGTTGCAACTGCCAAGGGCAACATAGCAAATGTGGGAAAACTTTGTAGAACGTCGAACAGTGGCAACATAAAAGTACCAAGCTTCCCACGCGACAAAGTAACTCCGAGTACCACAGCTATGACTAGAGAAATAATATACGCGACAATTAGTCTAACCGCAGAGGCCAACAAGTCGCCTATAAAACTAACTTTGGCTTCGGCTGTAAGTGAGTCGATAAATAAAATAAAAATAAACGGCAATAGGACTATTAAAAATGCCCACAAAATATGTATTCTGCGTTTATATATTTTTAAGTACCTATGAATCATACATATATCATAGCACGGCATTCATAATAAAGTCGTCATCTCTAAAGATATTTTAGTAAAGCAATAAATTATGTAACTTCAATAAAACTTGCACCGCCTTAGATGCACTACATACAAAACTTTATTGATCTAATTTTCTGAAAATATAAATAAAAAAACCTTTAAACAAAGGTTATATGCCATAAAAACCCAAATACGCTACTTAATCTCTTTAACTATTTGTGAGCCACCAATTTTATAACGCTTACTTTTATAAATCTTTGAAATAATTAAATTAAGGAATGCAGTCATTAACAAAAGCAATACAAAATAGAGAGTACCAATCATAGTAAACTTTGGCAAAGTGTCTCGTCCCATGTACCCCAAAATTGCGGCAACCACACCTATTGTGGTTATAACCTGCAAAGAAGCAATGTTATTTTTAGTTGTCTTAGCTTGTATGTCGGTAAAAGACTCTAAAGCCGATGACAAGTACTGCCTTGTCATATCCCATAAATACTTAATATACTCGTGTGTGTCCTGCAGAGTCTCAAATTTAAACTGAAATAACGGGTTAAGATAGTCATCAATATTTTCTACGTCTGTAATCTTCTGCCGAGTACGAATATACACACCCATTTGGTTAATGCGCGCACCAATTAAATCTATGGTCTTTTGTATGTCTATCAGCTCCCCGTGATATTTATCCACTTCGGTGCCGGCTATACTTCCCTTCTCCTTAATGCCTGCAATCTTTTCCCATATTACACGGTGTATAGTCAAGTACCTGTGTAATTGAGTTTTAAACTCACGAAAAAATATTTGTGACTCTATAATTTCACGCGCCAAATTCTGATCTTTAAGGTTGTTTATTACTATGAGACCGGTGCCACGATACACCTCAACACTTTTTGTTTTCAATGTGGAATATACTTCTTCTTTGAAAGAAGCATACAGTTTTTTTATGTCACCACCACCTGCTTCTTCAACTGTAAGTATGTACGGGAGTATCGTACGTATATTTGCTAACTCCTTCGGGACTGGCGCGCCCTTGCTAAATATTACTGAAAGCGCCTTAGAAAGCTTGGTGTCGTAATAAGTCTTAATTAGGTCAATATCACTGGCTAAATCTACAATATTTTTCTCTAAAATAATTAACCCATCTTCATATATTCTGTATTCAATACCTGAAATAGTAAGTACGCGTATATACTCCAATTTGCCGTTCTCGCGGCTTATTTCCCTAATACCTACCAACTTCTGAACCCCAATTAGTTGTTGTTTGGAAAAACCAATTTGCGATTTACCATACTTAAAAACGTCCCACACCTCCGTCAGATGCAATGTCGTACGCTGAAACCACCCTCCTATATAAACTCTGTTTATTTTCATGACAAGTTTATTTTTGTAACAAATCTTTTAGCAAACTACTAGTATATTACCATAAACAATACATAAACACAGAAACAATGCTTTGCAAGTGATAACTCCCCCAATGCTAAAACGATTACTGTATACCAGACTCACTCAAGGTGCGTACACCAGCTTCGTAACCGCCAGTTTTAGCGCCTAAACAAAATAGTAATTTATACTTGTCGGTACCAGTCTGCAAATAGGTATAAGTATTTTTAGCAGGTGTACAAACACCATCCACTGGCAAGGGTGCTATTGGTAATTGTCCTATATATGTCGGAGTTAAATCCGAGAGTTTGGGCGGATAACTATTGTGATCGTTAAAATACAACTCAAGTGCAGAAGCTAATTGGCGCACATCTGCTAGTCTTTTTGCGTTCCTGGAGGCGCCTTTTGCACCCTCAATTTCTTTAGCTGTGTCAAAATAGTCTTTCGGTGCAGAAACAGTTTGGGCTTTCCCATAATCAAAAAACTCTAAATCAAAGTTAAAATTAGCACTAAACTCCAAAGCGCTTAGCAAGCTATTTATTCTATCAGTTATGGTTGCGGAAGTTAGCGGTTTGCAAGGCTTAGAATAGTCACCACACGCTTGTCTGTAACGCTCCATTTCCTTCTCACTCTCCGCCTCCATTGCTTTTGCAAAACTAGCAACAGAAGGTGCGTTACTCTGAAATACAATTTTATATACTTCTGCATCACTCCTACCAACCCATATTTGCATGTCTTGAATTTCAAGCTTGTCTATAAGTCCATTCAAAAATGCGCGAGTGGTATTTTGAGTTTCCTTATCTTCGCTACCAAGTAACTTATCAATAAGATTATTTAGCGCGGTACGAACTTTTTCTTTTTTTATATTGGTTTTGTAGTGCAAGGTTTCAACGCCATGGACTTTATCTTTGCCAATATAGGTAGGGGTCTCCAAAAAACTTTCTTTCTTCCATTCCGTTACTAAGTCTTGCCAGTAGCGCTGATCTGACAGTTTGCTTACATCTGCCGTGCCACCCCCAACCTCCTGTAACTGCGCTAAATCTTTCGGATTTAAACTAACTTTTATCCAATCATATTTATGCGAATCTTGCACTCCCGAGGAGGTGGACATGAGTCCAGACAAAAAAGGATTTTCCCCAATATTTACATAAAGAGCCTGCCCTACTATACGGTATTCAAATCCAGTAGAGAAACTGGTGTTTCCACTGGAAAGACTATATGTAAGCGTGCTCTCAGATTGCAACGCATCTAGACTATTTGCTCCGTTTGCGTACACTTTGCCACCAACAGCAACTTTAATATTTTTCAATACACCGCCAAAAGGACTTTCAGTTACATCACTACCCTTGTCTGTGTAATTAAAATTAAAATTAGCATGTATGGGTTTAGAAACAGTCTGACCCTGAAATTTTGTCCAAACTTTAGAAGAACTTACCGGCAACCAAGATATAGAATACTTACCTGTATATTGAGCATAAGCCAAGCCACCAAAAGCAAAAATAACTAATGCAATAACCGCAAACAACAAAACTCGTTTGCGCATACTTTTAACAGGAGCGCCTTCCAATGTTGACACCGGTGCAGGCGTTACAGCTTCTGGACTTGTATGTGCTACTGCTTCCGATGTTGCTAAAGCCACAAAAGCCTCTTCTATGGCAGCCTCAGTTACTCCGGGTTGCGTACTTAGGTCGGTACGAATAGCAGAGTCGGTTTTACCTTGTGCACGAGTCTGCTTTATATAATCAACTATGTGTTGTTCGGCCATACGTATAGTATTTATAAATAATACTATAAGTGTAACACGCAATATAAAACCCCGACTAATCGGGGTTTTATATTGCTTATAAATTAGCTTTAGCTAAAAATTAAGCGGAAAATATTTTTCTTTCTGTGTAAAACGTAACCGGCAGTCAATAGTCCTGCAAAAGCTATACCACTAAGGGCGTCGGTCATGCCACCAGTTTTTGGTGGAGTGTAAGATGGTGGAGGGTTAATAACTATGGTTATAGTATTGCCAAAGGTGTTTACCATTTGGTAACTAATATTTGTAGACAAATAGTACTTTACGCGTACACGAAATGTCTTAGTTACTGTTCCATTTGCTGCAATAGTTACTGCTGGGTAAGTAATTGTCTGCCCAGTAAGTGTTCCACCGCCAAGGTCTGTAACATCGGCCAACGGAAGCACGCCTGACAAATTATCGGAGATAATATAATTTGGCGCTTCAGCATTACCGGTATTATTTACAGTCAACTTATAGGTAATAAAGTCCTCACGGCTGGCTGGAGTAGTTATGGCGTTTACATTCTTAGTGTCGTTCCATGCGCTCTTAGAAAGAGTAATGCTTGGGGCTCCGGAAATAGTACCGGTTACACATGAAGTATCGGAGACGCCAGTAGCGTTAGAAGCAGCAGTAGTTGCAGTGTTACACACATTTGTGTTAACGCTGACAGCGCTTGCAGCAGTGTACAAATACCCAACAACAATTTCTTGATTGGCAGCTAAAGTACCTGTAAAGTTTACTGCGCCATTATATAACTGGCCAGTGAAAGAACGAGTAGCGGTAAAGCTTCTAAAATCGGTAACTAAGTTTGATGGGTTTATAAGATCGTTTAAGGTAACCCCAGTTGCATCTATGTTACCGGTATTACGAATGCGAACTTGGTATTCCAAAACGTCACCAGCTTTCACATTGCTTAAGTTTTCAGCAAATGGACCATTTTGTGTGACGTTGCGTACTAACTTTATTATAGACAAGCTAGTGTAGTTTTGAGTTACGTTTACGTTACAATTAACGGAATCATTGCCAGAATTTACTGTTACAGTTTTGTTACCAGCGGTAGCGTAACTTACTTGAGCACTAGCGTTGTTAACAGATGCTGTGGCTGTACCAGGTGTAGACCAAGAGTAAGTTCCAGTACCACCAGTTGCAGTAATAGTTACCACTTGGGCAATATTTGCAGCTTGGTTTGCAGGTGTACACACTAGCTTAGCTGGTGTTGGGGTTGGAGTAGGAGTTGGTGTAGGAGTTGGGGTTGGACAGTTTGAAGAAACATTAGTTTTAACTGTATTGCTAAAGACTAAAGTTTTAAAATTATTTAACTCAAGAGCTGAAATATTTGCAACGTTAACAATGTCTTTATTGGTACAATTAGCCAAGCTCTTTACTTTTACACGAATATTTACTTGTCCAGTTTGTCCTGGTGTGACTGTATTTGCGTTCCAGTACATGGTTCTTGTTGCAGAATCATACACTGCTTTATCTATATAACCAGCAGTAACATTGGCTGAATGGGTTTCGCTAACGTAGTCAACAAGTTCATCTAAATGGTCAACCAAACGAACACCACTACCTGTACAGCTGGCAGTTCCAGTATTTTTAAAATTTACAGTGTAGGTTAGTTCATCACCTGGTTTTGCATTAGTTTTATCTACAGCCTTGGTTAGTTCCAACTGACACACGCCTACTGGTGTAGGAGTTGGTGTAGGGGTTGGAGTAGGAGTAGGTGTTACACAAACAACTTTTGTGGACATCATAGCCCAAGTCTGTGCATACGGATTTTGGGAAGAAACCTCAGCCTTAATAGGCATATCTGCTCCGCAGGTAGGATTACTTACTACTCGGAAAGTAAATTGCGTATTGACTGTTTTACCTGGGTCAATAGTGGCAATAGTACAAACCGAGGTAAGGTTTGACTGATCAAAAGTACAGGTGCTTCCCGTAGCTTTTACGAAGTTAAGGAAACCTGGGTTGTAGAGGTTGCTAATAGCAACACCGTTTAATACCACTGCACCAGGGTTTGTAACAGCAACATTGTACACAACTTCTTGGTTCGGGCTCATTGTAGCCGGACCTGTCATTTGTGCAACAATAATTGAAGCTGTGTCTGCTTTAACAGGTGTATTTACTGCAAAGGCAGAACCCAATATAAGACCAAAAGCGGCAACAAGCATTAAGCTTTTTGGACTTATTAAATTCTTCAGAGTTTGTAACATCATATAATAGTTCTACTATTAGTAATTAATAACTAATAACTATACACTTTTTAACCAGTTTTGTCAACATCTTTTAATTGGCAAAATAAAGAAATTATGGCTTATATAAGCTATATATATAAATAATACAAAAATATTCAACATATTTTTGTTAAAAATTCGTTAAACTTTTGTCCACCTTATAACCTAATACGGAGTTAAAAAATTACAATTTTTACTATTTAGAAATCACTAATATGAAAAGCGCCCATAGCGCAGACCAAAAACTTTCATAAACACTATTACTTTTGAATATTACGCACAAATATTTTAAAAATGCGTTACAATATATAAAGTTATGCCAAAAGTTGAAACACATAGCACACATCAACAAAAATCCAATACCCACAAACCCAAGGCCTTACCAAACAAAAGAAAAAAAGTAAGTCGTAATATAAAAACCGGCAACCTTTTTAGAAGTCTTTTGAAAGGTGTTATATTTGGTTTCGCTTTGGTCGCGTCTTTAATTGGTTTGGTGTTACTAACTTACCTACTTATTTATAAGCTAGTTTCTCCAGACATTCAAAGCTATTTACAAAGTCCTGGTAAACAGTCTACAAAACTTTACGCAAGCAATGGCACGCTACTCTACGAAATTTATAAAGACGAAAAACGAACTGACATACCCTTAAAAGATATGTCACCTCACTTTGTACGTGCCATGCTAGCAGCAGAAGACAGGGACTTCTACACACACCCAGGTTTCTCTGCTACATCTATTATTCGTGCAGCATTCCAAGACTTAGGCTCCCCTGAGCAACTTTCAGGTGGTAGTACCATAACACAACAGCTGGTAAAAAACTCCATTTTAACTAGACAGAAATCTTTTTACCGCAAAGTAGCAGAGGCAATATGGGCACGAGAGCTTGAGCGACATTTAAGCAAAGATGAAATTCTAACTCGCTATATTAACAGCACATCCTTTGGACGAAACAGCGCTGGCATTGAAGCAGCCAGTCTTTCGTACTTTGGCATTCACGCAAAAGACTTGGACGCTAGCCAAAGCGCATACCTTGCCGCCATGCCAAAAGCACCAAGTCTGCTTAGCCCAGGGGGTCCAAACAGAGAAACTCTAGACGCAAGACAACAATACATACTTTTTACCATGTACCAGCATGGAGACATAAACACTGAAGACTACAATAAAGCAAAAACAGAACAGGTGAATTTTATACAACCGAACAATAGCATTATTGCGCCATACTTTACACTCTGGTTAAAAGGGCAAATAATTTCACAGTTCGGAGAAGAAAAAATATACGGTGGAGGCTTGAAAATATATACTACTCTTGACGCTAACTTGCAAAATTTGGCGGAACAAACTGTAAAAACATATGCCGCAAAAAATAAAAAATCTAATCGTGCTTCCAATGCAGCGCTAGTCGCCATAAACCCAAAAACTGGTGGACTTCTGGCCATGGTTGGTGGTAAAGATTACTATGGAAAAAGCGAACCAGCCGGTTGCGTGCCAGGCAAAAATTGTTTGTTTGAACCTAACACGAACGTCGCCACTGCCCTACGCCAAGTTGGTAGTAGCTTTAAACCATATGTGTACGTAACTGCCTTTGGGCCAGACTTTAAATACACGCCTGCTACACTCGTCTCAGATATTTCTAAAAATTTTAGCGCACCAGGGGCTCCGGCGTACATACCGCATAACTACACAGGACAACAATTTGGTCGTGTACCGGTGCGCAAGGCACTTGCCGGAAGCCTAAACATTGCTGCTGTGAATACGCTTGCACAAATAGGCATAGACCCTGTTATCCAAAACTTACGCAACCTTGGCATAACCGCTCCTTTAAAAAATTGCGGTCTCGCGCTTGCTTTGGGTGGCTGTGAAATAAGCCTACTTGAACACACGGCGGGATTTGCCACCTTCGCAAATTTAGGCAAACGAAACACCGTCACGGGAATAGACCATATAGTAGACTCCAGCGGAAAAATTATTGTCCAAGATAATCCAGAAAATAATCAAGTCATAAACGCTCAAGCAGCCTACGAACTGGTTAGCATAATGACAGACAACGACGCTAGAAGCTACATATTTGGTAAAAATAGTCCCCTGACTCTTGCAGACAGAAAAGTCGCAGCCAAAACTGGAACTACACAAAATTGGAAAGATGGTTTTACTGTAGGCTTTACGCCTTCACTCTCCGTGGGAGTATGGACAGGAAATAACGACGGCACGCTTATGCGGGCAGGAGCAGATGGTGTAGTTACAGCCGCACCGCTCTGGCACGAGTTTATGACATCTGCTCTTGCCGGAACAGAACCAGAAGAATTTCCTGAACCAGATGGCATTACCAGACTTAAAATAAATCCTGCTACAGGTAAAGTTATAAAAACTGGTAATTCTGGTAAGTTGGAAGTTTTTGCTAGCTATGCCATTCCTTATAACGACTTCCAACTACCCGTAAAAGTTAAAAAGCCCACTGGTGTAGGAACTACTAAACCCAACTACAAAAACTTACTAGCCAATGACGAAGAAGAAACTGTTGTTTTAGAACCATGGCAAAATGACATAGTTTTTAAGAGCCCGTTCGACGTGAAAGTATATACTGGCACAAGCAGTATAGAAACAAGTGTGGACTTGCTTTTAGACGGCAAGGTTATTGCTACAAAAACCGAAGCTCCATTTTTGTTTACTATTACAAACAAACTAACAAACGGCGCTCATACGCTAACAGCAAAAGCAACCCACTTCGGTTTACTGGAAAGCACAGACAGTGTAAACTTTAAAACATTTTTCAATCCCCCACCCGTGTCTCCTCGCGGGAAGTAGCATAATACTTATAGGTCCTACAAGTCTTATATTCGCCCAGCCAATTTTACCAATGGAAAAGCGCGCAGATCATAAACCTGCGCGCTTCGTTGGCATCTCATTAATTCAAATCACTACTGATAGTGGGCTTGGAATCCGTATAATTTGGCTACATGATTCCATTCCACGTGGTATTTTCGAAGCACCTGCTGAACCTGTGGGTCCGGGTGTTCCAACCAGTTGTACCAGATGGCATTGTAACTGCCACTGTCAGCACGATTAGGATTCACAAACACTGCAGTCTCGCCCAGATGCAAGGTTAAATCCTGATAGTTGCGTTCACGGAGCAGACGCGCCACTTCGGCGTCGAGGCTTACCGCAAGCGCTGCCGTTATTTCTTTGACGGCTGTGATGGCCTGCGCGTTGTCTGGGTTTACAGTAAGCTCAGTTTGATAACCAGCATTTACCAAAAACCCATTTCGAGACTCATGCACAGTGTCAGCCCGTACCATAATGGTGCGGGGCTGCCAATACACACCCACTTTGAGCGGGTTGAGCCATTCACCTCCTTGTTCACTAATTACTCGGCCGCTATCCACAACCCACCAGCCATTAGCCCAACCAGAAAATCGGCACACACCTGCAAACGCTACGATGTTCAGTAATACCAATGGCAGCAGCCAACGCTGAGGGTCGACAGGATACCCAAACACCCGAACCGAAGAAACAATGAACAGCACCGCACCCACTACAAGCCCTAAGAGAAACCCGAACGAAGCATTCTCGTTGTTCATGCTACTGCCACGCACGAACAGCGCGATCGCGAGTAATGCCAAACAGGTGTTAATAGTCCAGCCAGCAGCCCTAAGGACCGATGGCCAACGAACTGCGATTTGATGAGTCATCTTCTCCTCCTTGATTGAGAGATGAGAACAATTTTTGCCATGCACCCACACGCTTGCGCGGCAGGCACGTTAAACTTATGACTAATTAAACATGTTTTTCACCCATCTGTCAAGGCATGTTTATCAAAAGCCCTTTATTCTGATCAGGATTTTAATTTCCCATTACTGCACTTAATATGTCTAAACCTCTTCGCATTTGCAACTTGATTTACATAAATATTATTAATGCGACAACGGAGAAGTCCAAACAACTGCGTTCGGATTGGTTCTGGAAATAAGCCCTATCCAAATTTGCCCTGGGTTTAGGACAACAATATTTCCCTGCGCGTCAAAATACTTTGCCAATTCTCCTTGGTTACGTTTCCACGTACCTTGAACAACGCCACCATTTCTAAAAATAAAGGCCTTTCCGGAACCATTTGTACGTATGCTCATACGACCCTTCTCGTCTCCCGGAATTTCTGCAACATCTGTAAGCTGGACAATTACGGTTGTAGGACTAAGTTGTTTTTTATTTTCAGCGTCAATATCCATTTCTCCGGCTAAAAACCGCGAATATGTTTTTGCAATAACATCATATTTAAATTCAACTTTATAACTTTCGGTAGAAAAATTCAGCGTAATTTTATTTGCTACCTGCGAAGATTGTTCAGTCACACTTGAAAATGCAAATGGCGTTGAGTCTAATGTTCTAGGTAAGTCGTGATCTGATAAATATTTTAGTAGCTTGTCTGTTGAGGTGTATACATTGTGCGGTGCTGCTCGTTGCAATACGCGTTCAAAAGTTGAGTCATTGTAAAACTGATTTACGTCTACAAGATGTGGAAATGCTTTTGCTTTTAATTTCGCAATAACTTCTGGACTCCCCCCAACATGGGCGTATAACGCACCGTAAGAGTCAGCAATCTCTGCGTAATACTCGCGAGCAGAACGAACAGGACCTATGTTTGGGCTATCTTTTTGGAACAAAGCTAGATAGCGAGTAATTCCACCCTCAGCTGCCATTTCGTAAACTACTTCTGCGTTAGAAAGGCCACTTTGTGGACGCGCATCAGGGTGATTCTCTACCATAACCGCTAAAGGACGTCGGTGGGCAATTTCAGGCTTTGCCAAAATTCCGTTTAGAGTAGCTAGTTGTGTCTGTGTTGCCTCTTGTTGTGTTGGTTTTCTGACTGGCTCTGCGCTAGGCAAAAAACGCCATACTAAAAGTCCAATTGCGATAAATAAAAAAACAACACCTGAAATTACCCATTTTTTAGATGAACTTTGCATAAGCCTAATTGCTATTTATTATTCGAGTCGTCTTTGTGTTGCGCCGGCAAGACTGAGACGCTAAAATTCTCGCTCGCAGTAATTGCAGTGTTTATTTCTTTATACCTAGCTATGGCAGTGCTAGCGGTTATGTAGCCGTCTACATAAAAATCTTTTCCTACATAGTTCTGTGCTGTAGTATAAAGCTCGGTTGTCGCGGCAAGTGCGTCGGTTAAGGTTGCATACTGCTCTGGCCGAAGCATATTCTGTGCGTCGGTTAAAGCCTGTCTTGTAATTTTGTTAGTTTGGTCAAGTAAACTTATCTTTCCGTCTATGCCTTTTACTAAATTTTGTTGTTGATAGGCGTCTCGGAACTGCTTGTCTATGTCGCTACGAAATTGCTCAAAAGCACTGAGATTGTTTTGCATAAACATAATGTCTAATCCCGATCTTGTCGTGTCATTGTCTATAAGCGCCTTTAACACTTGCTTGTGTATGCTAGTAATAGAGACGCTATTTGCAGCCAAAGTATCTGCCGACTTATAGTCTCCACTGCGTGTGTCGGAAATTATTGTAGCTATAACTCTACCAACGGTTATATCTAGAGCTACTCTAGCAGATTTTTCCTCAGCACTGTTTTTACTAAACCAAGCACTTTCAATTTCTGCGTACCTCTGGTCTAGTTGGCGCGCCAAAGTTTCTGCTCGTGCGGGACCAGTTATATTTACCCATACCCATACCGGCTCGTTTATTTTGGTTTCTAAACCGTACAAAAAACCAGATGGCCTTGCTTGAATAGCAAGCGGGATACTTACCACATAAGCCAAAACAAGCAAAAGAAAAATTATTTTTATGTATTTCATACGACGATTTTTATTTTATTGGATGTATTTTATTAAAATAAATTTATATAAAACAGTCAACAAATAAATTTGGTCAGGATACTGGGAATTGAACCCAGTCTACACCCACCCCACGTGTCCGCCATAGCTTTAGCGAAGGCGGATGGGCGCGTACCCGCCTCCTCGGCGGGCTGCCGATGAGGCAGCTACCACTACTTTAATAAATAAGCTCTGGTCGGGGTACCAGGAATCGAACCGGGACTACAAGACCCCCAGCCTTGCGTACTACCACTATACTATACCCCGTCCCAAGCTCACCTACTAGTTCTATTTTTAAAATAACTTTCTAGTTTCTGCCTTAGCACTTCTCTCCCATATCCTGTTTTGAAAAACTTCTCTGCTTTTAAAGCATCACGCTTTTCTATATACGCTTCATAAAATACCAGTTTAAACGGTCCATTCTTGGCTGTATATTTACCACCACGTTACCATTATGTTCTTTAAACCTTCTCCTTAGATCATCAGTACTGCCATAATATAGTTTATGATTACCAATAGATTCCAAAATGTAGGCATACCACATATACATTCAACACTGCACCGTCTTTTTGGTGAACCGCCGATGAGGTGACTAATTACTCTTTGCTTGCTAACAACTACACCGTAAAGTAGGGCATGTCGTTTGAGCTGTCCGTTGAAGTATTAAGTGCTTCTTTGTGCTCAGCCATCTTTTCTATTATATCCTGCAGTTCTTCGTCGCTGAAAAATTCTATTGTTATTTTTCCACCCTTACCCTGACGTTGAACCTTTACTTGTGTGCCCAAACGAGTCCTAAGCTCTGACTCTATGGCCATGAGTTTTGGATCTGGAGCTGCAGCGTCCATTTGTCGTTTTAGTGAAAGCTCACGAGCTTTAGCTTCTACCTGACGCACATTTAAATTTTGGTCAATAATTGCTTTAAATAAAGCTAACTGTTTTTCCGGTTCACTTACCCCAAGTATTGCGCGTGCATGCCCTTCGGTAATTCTACCGTCAATAACTGCCCGCTGAACTTCCACTGGCAAATTTAATAAACGAAGGGTATTGGTCACAGCTGGCCGGCTTTTGCCAACCTTCTGCGCCACTTGATCTTGAGTTAAATTAAAAGTTTTAATTAAACGGTCGTAAGCCCGCGCTTCTTCTATAGCGTTAAGTTCCCTGCGTTGAATATTTTCAATTAATGCTACCTCTAGTTTAGTTTGGTCTTCTAAACTTTGTTTTACAATTGCAGGAACGCGCAAAAGCCCAGCCAAAATAGAAGCACGAAACCTGCGCTCCCCTACTACTAACTCATAACCCGCAGATGTTTTAGTAACTACAATTGGTTGAATAACTCCATACTCTTTTATGGAGGCAGCAAGCTCTTTTAGACCCTCTGGGTCAAAAATTTTTCTTGGTTGAAAAGGATTTGGAACAATCTTTGTAACTTCTATTTCTTCTATTTGCGCATCTTGATAGGAAACTCGTTCATTTACAGTATCTGGTATATTTAAAGGTTCGAACACTTCAGTCGGAGCGGCAACAGTAGCAACCTGTGGCACTGGTGCCATGTAACCTAAAATAGATGAAAACACATCATCGTCCAATACTGGTTCAGTGTATAAATTGTTGTTTGTAGTTTGTGTTGTTATACCGTCTAACATATTTGAAAACTGCTGGATACTACTCCAGCAAATAAAAGATAATTTTGGTGCCGGTGGTGGGAGTCGAACCCACACATCTTTCGATACACGATTTTGAGTCGTGCGCGTCTGCCAGTTCCGCCACACCGGCCTTTCTATTTCAAAAAGCCCTCATATTTTAGCAGACTGGCTTCTAGGTGGCAAACAAGAATCTAATGAATAAAACTCGTTATAAAACCAAAAACTCCTAAAATACTTAGGCCAAATAACACTATGTAGGCTATGGCTATTCCGCCAATCATGTCCGCAACATAGTGGTACCCAAGAGCTACCCTACTTGCACTTGCCAAAATTAAAATAATAAAACTTATAACCCCAGCCGCTGGCAAATAAGCAAACAACAGCATACTAATAATTGCGAGGGATGTTATGTGGCCAGAAGGAAATGAGTCGCGCCGCTTTTCTATATCGGAGAAAAGTCCTTCTCCAGCAACTGGAATAAACTTGTATTTTTGATACGGCCTTGGAACGGGAAATAAAAATGAGACCGTTTGTACTAGTATGCCCCAACCTACAATAAGTGATAGGCCTATGCTTACCATAAGCTGTCGCCCAAGAGGAGTCCATGCAAGCACCAGTGGCAAACAAACATAAGCGTAAATTACGCGCATGGCAAAGAAATCCGCGCTCTTGCGCCACCACGTATGTTGGCTAAAAAAAGTTTGTAATTGTATGTATTGGTTTTTATGCACAAGTTACCTACGCACTAAATATACTACGGCAATTAAAATTGCAAACGCAACTCGGTACCATACAAATAAAGTAAAATCTTTTTTTGCGAGCAAGCGCAGTAAGAATCTGATAGATAAAAAGCCAAACACCGCAGCGGTAATAAACCCAATCAAAAGCTCCGGCGTAGTTACTCCGTCGTGAAAGTGTTTTATCTTTATAAGACCCGCACCAAAAATAATAGGTATGGACATTAGAAAAGAAAACCTTGCTGAGTCTGCCCGCTTAAAACCCAACAAAAGTCCAGTTGTCATAGTGCTTCCACTTCTAGACATCCCAGGAATAATGGCCAAAGCCTGACTACAACCTATTAAAAATGCGTGTATGGGTTTAATGTGGTCGAGATTATGAAGCTTTTTACTAAAATAATCTACCAACCATAAAATAATTCCAAAACTAAACATGGTTATTGCAATAAGTGGTGGACTGCGAAAAGCATCTTCTGCTTTTTGTTCTAAAAGTTTGCCAATAATTGCCCCAGGGATAGATGCAATAATTAACAACCAAGAAAGCTTTTGATAGATGTTGCTTTGAAAATCACGTGTGGACTTAAATAACGAATGCCAAAAACCTTTCGCGAGTAACCATATGTCATTTCTAAAATATGCAAGCACCGCGAGTAATGTGCCCCAGTGAAGCGCCACATCAAACCCAAGACCTGGATCCGGCCAACCAAACAGCCATGGAGTGATTATTAAATGCGCCGAACTCGATATCGGTAAAAACTCCCCAAGCCCCTGAACTAAACCTAAAACAAACGCGTGGAACATAATAAAATTATATTTAAAATTAACTTAAAAATGCGAGCGCAGGAAACGCTACGATTATTAGTACATTAAGTAAAACCCACAGCCAAGATGTTAAGTTATTACGAGCTGACCAAAAAGAAAGCAAGAACATAAACAATCCTATTGGCACAGTCAGGTAACTTGCAATAAACCAAGGCAACCCGAAAGCATTTATAAAAGGCCAATATCCTATCGTAAATATAACCATAATTACAAATACAAAAGAAGTGGCTATACGCACTAACCATTGAACTATTTTATTTTTATCCATTTTTATTATTCCGTACGCCAGAGACTTCACTGAGCGCCTAGGCGTGTTAATTATAAAATCGGAAACTGCGCGCACAAATCACGTACTAGGTTACAAATAACTTTAATACGTTCATCTGCCTGCATGCGGGCTTTAAAGTCTTGAATATACTTTTGTCGTTCTTCTTTTGCTTCGGGTAATTTATCACTCTTTATAATCTCTACTACTTCAGCAATCCACTCCGCGATCTTTACCATTTCATGTTCTTTAATACCACGCGTGGTTATAGCTGGGGTACCAATACGGACGCCGGAAGGATAGAATGGACTGGGATCGTTTGGAACAGTATTGCGATTAGTTACAATTCCTGCAAAATTTAATGCAGATGCTACTAAGGTTCCTTTACCAAGTGAGTCGCCAGAAAAGTCCATTACTAGCAAATGGTTTTCCGTTCCCCCGCCAACTAGCACTATCCCCTTAGCCCTTAGCCCTTCTGCTAACACTTTGGCATTATTCACTACCCCGTGTCCATATTCTGCAAATTCTAATTGCGATGCTTCAAATAAGGCAACAGCAATACCAGCCGTGGTGTTATTATGTGGGCCGCCTTGCATGCCTGGCATAACTGCAGAGTCTATTTTCTTTGGTAAGTCAGGGTCTTTTGCAAGCCCTTCATCTGTAACTAAAATTATTGCCCCCCTTGGGCCCCGTAGCGTTTTGTGTGTAGTAGACATTACTACATGAGCAAAAGGCACAGGGCTTGGGTGCACACCAGCAATAATTAAACCTACGATGTGCGATATATCTGCAACCAAGTAAGCCCCCACGCTATCGGCAATACTTCTCGCTTGTTCCCAGTCTAAAATAAACGGGTAGGCCGTAGTACCAAAAAATATCACCTTTGGTTTATGTTCCAAAGCTTTTGCTCGCATGTCGGCGTAGTCTATTTTTGCTTCTTCTGTAAGTCCAAACTGCACGGAGGTGTAATATTTTCCGGAAAAAGTAACACGTGGGTGCCCATGAGTTAAATGACCGCCACTAGAAAGTCCTAGACCCATAATCGTGCTACCCGGCTCTGCAAGTGCAAAAAGTATTTCGCTGTTGGCCGGACTACCCGAGTAGGGTTGAACGTTTGCATGTGGCACACCAAAAAGCTTTTTGGCACGGCCTATAGCCAGTAGCTCAATTTGGTCTACTATTTCATTGCCCTCATAGTACCGCTTACCCGCATACCCTTCCGAATACTTATTTGCCAAAACCGAGCCTACGGCTTCCCGCACAGCTTTAGACGCGTAGTTCTCGGACGGAATAAGCATAAGAGTACTTTGTTGCCTCTCTGCTTCTTGGCCTATTAAATTTTCAATTTCTGTGTCTTGCATATACTAAAGTAGTAAATAGAGCAAAGCCAACAAGGCCGCCATAAAAAAGAGTAATACAAAACTGCCAGTCACCGCAAATAGCAAAGCTGCCAAAAGCGCAGTTAAGAGCTTACCTACCGATAGGCTTTGCTCAAAAAAAACTATATATGGCATAACTTCTGTGGCTTCGGCGCGTTCGTAAGTTACCGTATTCAGCGGAACATAGTAAATATTTTTACCCACTCTAGCTGCAGTGTCGGAAGTTAACGCACCCCACGCCCCAGGCAAAAATGGTCGTAAAAGCCAACCAGAGGCTGTAAACAAGGCGCCAAACCGTAAAAGCGCAAGTTTTGCACGACCGTCTGTACGTTTACCAATATAGAGGGTAATAATTGCGGAAAATATAGAAGCAGTGGTAACTACGAGACCAGTATTTTTATAACCCTGTACGGCCAAAAAAATAAAAATTGGCCACAGTGTTAAAAAAAGCAGTTCTTCGCCAAAACCCAAATAGCCAAAAAACTTTTTTGTTCGAGTAAAAAATAGCTCCCAAGTACTCCGAAAATGGTAGGGCCGTTTATAACCGTTCTCTTTATGCATAGCAAGAGGAACAATGGCCATAGCATACACAATTCCGGCCACCACTAACAACGCTCCACTTCCGTGTAGTTGGGCAATAAAACCACCAACCAACGGACCTAAAATTTGCACCACCTGTACTATAGCCATAAGCACACTAAACTCCCTACCAACTTGGCCTTGGTTTGCAAAACGAGCCACTATAGACCCAAACGCCGGCCAGTAAAAGGCTTTGCTAAACGCATACATAATAGGCGCAACAAAAATAAGCAATGGAATATCTCGAGCAAAAAATAAACACGCCCAGTACAAAAGCTGGAATGGAACACTAACAATAAGCGCGTGCTTAAAACCAAAATGGGTGGCAAATTTTCCGCCAAGAGGAATAACTAAAATGTACCAAGCATAAACTGCTGCAAAAAACAGCATAACTTCCGGAATGCTTAAACGCAAACTTTGGTATAAGTAAATAGGCTCAAAAATAAGCATCGCCGCTGCCGCAGTGTCGGTTATTGCGGTAGCTACGTAAAGCTCTTTTACCTCCCTATGAAGCCGGTGGGTAAAGTAATGTGAGACTCGATTAGCAAGGGTCATAAAGCGTGGAACAAGTAAACATTAAACATATTTTAGAAATACCAAAGCAAGAAATGGCAGGTGTGCAACTTTTTGGTATGCGTATATATCTTCAATAATAAGTATATCAGGTTTATATCTTTTGGCTTAAATACAAGTACTTAAAACAGACATTTGACAAAATTGTCAAATTTGTAGATTGTTGAAATAGAAGGAGGTACTGCTTATGTCTATCATCAACTTGCATGCCTATGACGATGCAGTCTGGCTTGCAGAAAGACTGTTAGTAGATGCGGGAGCCAATGTAGTCGTACTGCGCGACTATGGAGGCCCTCCAACCAAAGAGCTGAAACAAAAAATACTGATTGCGCTGTATGATGCGGTTTTACATGACAGGCTCAAAACCATACAAGCGCTAGCAAGGTTACTGGAGGCTAGGTATGAAACACCGAGGGACACCATTCCACAGTTGCTTGTCGCTCTCCAAGCGGAGGAGCTCGAGGCAGCTTAGGCACACACAAAGGCACAGGACAATCCTCACAACTGTCCTGTGCCTTTTTTATTTACTCGCTGTTATATTTTTAGATTTACAGTTACACAACTAAATTCAGTAATTTATCCTGCACAAATATTGCACGCTTTACTTCACTGCCCGCAAGTGCGGTTTTTATTTTTTCATCTTCAAAGGCTGCCGACTTTACAACGTCCTCTGTCGCTCCTTGGAGCATAGTTAGCTTGCCTCGCATTTTGCCATTTATTTGCACTACCAAAGTTACCGTCTCATCTCGTACAAAACTTTCGTCCCACGCTGGCCAGTGATCTTTCTGAACAGTGTCGCTATGCCCTAGCTCCTGCCACAGCTCGTCTGCTATGTGTGGTGCAAAAGGTGCGACCAACTGCACTAAACTTTCCAAAGCGAACTGCCAAGAAGTAGACCCAACAAATCCGTGTTCTGTTTTTTCGGCGCTCAAACTATTTACTAGTTCCATCATACTAGAAATTGCTGTATTGTATTTCAAGTTGCCTAAATCGGAAGTCACTTTTTTTATAGTCTTATGCGTTGTGCGCAGAATTATATCATTGCTAAGTGGTGACTCCTCTGCTGCCAAAAATTCTTGCACCAGTGTCCATATGCGACCAAGAAAACGAAGTGCAGCGGGCACGCCTTGCGGGTCCCAACGTATCCATATTTCTAATGGTGCTGCGAACATTAAATAAATACGCAACGCGTCTGCTCCGTGCTGGCTTATAATTTCCAGCGGGTCCACTCCGTTACCCTTGCTCTTACTGAACATTTGTCCGTCAGAGGCCGTGACTTTACCGTTGAACAAGAATTTTTTAAATGGCTCAGCCGTTTCCAGTAAACCTTTTTTGTGGAAAAATCTAGTCACAAAACGAGCATACAACATATGGGCAGTTGCGTGGTCTGCACCGTTGTAAAAGTCTATTGGCATCCACTTATTCACTAGGCTGCTATCAAAAATTTTCTCAGAATTAGCCGGGTCAAAATAGCGCAACATGTACCAGCTACTACAAATATAGGTGTCCAAAGTGTCTGTCTCACGTTCCCCTTCTCCCCCACACTTAGGACACTTTACATGTACCCAGTCTTGAGCGCGAGCAAGTGCGCTACGTCCGTCCCCACTGGGGCTAAAATCCTTTAGCTCCGGCAACACAACCGGCAAATCTGCGTCTGGCACAAGCTGTGGCCCACAAGTTTTACAATAAATAATTGGAATGGGCGCACCCCAATACCTCTGCCTGGAAACACTCCAGTCCCGCATTTTATATTGCACTGAACGAGTGCCCATGTTGTGCTCTTCAATATATTTTATAATTGGTTCGCGCGCTTCACCCCACTTCATTCCTACTATACCCTCTGGAGCCTGCTCCAATACACCTTCTGGGTCATGGTGGTAACAGACTTCTAAATCTCTTACTTTTTTTGCCATGGCTTCATCTGCAGGAAACATGACTGGGCGAAGCGGGATGTTATACATTTTAGCAAAAGCAAAGTCGCGTTCATCATGAGCGCTACATGTCACAAATCCACCTCCATAGTCTGCTACAACAAAAGAAGCAATCCATATGGGTAAGTCGCCGGTACCAAACGGATTTGCCAAATATCGGCCAGTAAAAATGCCTTCAATGTCTTTTTCAACATCAAACTTATCTTTTAGCTTACGCTTACGGATTTTGTCCACCATTTCTAAAACTGGCTTTTCGTGCTCAGTACCTTCTATAAGCTCTCGGACCATTGGGTGCTCAGGCGCTATAACTGCAAAAGTTTGAGCCATAAAGGTTTGGGGCACGGAATCGTATGACTGCAACTCTATGCCTAAATCTTTCACTGTAAACGTAAACAACACACCCTCACTCTTACCAATCCAATTCTTCTGTGCGGTCTTTACTGTTTCCGTCCAGTCTAGTGCATCTGTTGCTTCTAAAAGTTCGTCTGCGTAGTCTGTAATTTTGAAAAACCATTGCTTCACTTCGCGCTGCACGACCTCGGGATCAGTTATGGCGTCATGTCGCCAGCATTTACCATCTATAACCTGCTCGTTGGCAAGTACGGTCTGACATTTATCGCACCACCATTGTAAGCGTGTGTCTTGATATGCTAAACCAGCTCTAAACATTTCCGAGAAAATCCACTGCGTCCATTTATAATATTCGGGCGTATGAGTTGCTATTTCCTTGCTCCAATCATTGCTCCAACCCATGGCTTGGTACTGCTTGTGGTAGTTTGGAATTATTTTGGCCATGGACTCTTGAGGCGACACTCCGGCTTTTATAGCATAATTTTCCGCGGGCAAACCAAAACTATCCCAGCCAACTGGGTGGTAACTCTCGTAGCCTGCCTGACGCTTAAAGCGTGCAAGCACATCGCTAATAGTGTAGTTCATGGCATGCCCTATGTGTATTCCTGCTCCACTTGGGTAGTTAAACATGCTCATGGAAATAAATTTTGGCTTGGAACTGCCTAAGTCAGCCTTATAAACACCTGTTTCCTGCCATATTTTCCGCCATTTTGACTCAATGTTTTTTGGATTATACTTTTTCATAACGGTACAAATTATAAAGCAATATTAAACAATTGTACTGCATTTGCGGTAGTTTGGCGAGCCACCTGTTCAAAAGATATATTTTTAATTTCTGCAATCTTATGGGCCACCGCCTGAACATTTATGGGCTCGTTACGCTTACCGCGCATAGGTGCTGGCGCTAAGTATGGAGAATCTGTTTCAAGAACTAAGCGGTCCAGCGGCACGCCCCTTACCACTTCTTCCATATTGCCAGTTTTGTCGAAAGTAAGAATACCATTAAGACCAATATACCCACCAAGCTCAATAAACTTTTTTGCGACTTCCAAACTTCCCGTAAAGCTATGTATCTCAAATCTCAATACTGACAACTGACTACCAGCTACCGAATTCAGTATTTCCAATACATCATTGTAAGCATCACTACTTCCTTTACTTGGCCTGCAATGTATAACCAACGCCTTGTCCATATTCTGCGCGAGTTGCAACTGCTTCAAAAAAGCTTCCTTTTGCAACTTCTTAATTACTGCATGATTCATACTTCCTAATTCTTGATCCGGTAATCTGTAATAATCCAACCCGCACTCACCTATCCCCACCACTTTTGGGTTCTCCGCAAGTTGCTTATAAGCTTCAAAGTTAAACTCTTCTTGGCCTGTAACAAAAGCACTTTCGTTTTCATCTAAATACGGATTTTCATACGTATGGCTTGGGTGTAGCCCTACTACCGCAAAAACATTTTGTGTATACCGAGAAAGCATTTCTACTGCCTGTTTACTAGTATTAAACTCGGTCCCCACGTTTATTACGGCCACACCCGCGTCTAAGCTACGCCTTATAACTTCGTCTGCATCATCGCGAAAAGCGTGTAGGTTTATATGTGCATGTGTGTCTACGAGCATATATTGCAAAATAATAAGACTATGAATATAATATGAAAACTAGTAACTGAACGCAACCTTATTTCACCGTGCCAATTACGTAACACAAATCGGAGGACTAACAATGAAGCGAGTAAAGCAGACGACTGAATCAACAACGACGATGCTGCCAGAGCGTTTCTATGTTGAACATGTGAACGAAGCAGATCGTGTCAGAAAGGCCACACCACATCTTAACACCGCCACCCTGATAGAATGCCCGAGTAGGTGTGGTCAACAACACTTCGCAAACGCAATTCCAGTACAATGTTACCGGACCCATACAAAATCTAAGCGTCCACCACGAAACCCCAATCAATACAACGGCGGTTAAGTTGAATAAGTCACCGAGCTCCCTTATACCCCACACTTCCAATATGCGCAGTGTGGGGCTTTGTTCTATACAGAATTATTCAACCCTGGGAAAAAGTCGTGGAATCGTACCTGTAGACATGTCTTGCAATGCAATTAGTATCTTTTTAGCAGTATCGGGTAACAAAGGCTGTAAATGATAAGCAATAAGCTCTAGGTGTGCGAGTAAGTATTCTATATCTTTTTTACCTGCTTCTGCGTCTACCTTAATCTTTTTAAATGGCTCTTCCCTAGCTATATACTCATCTACTTCTTTTACTTTGCCCCAGACCCAATCTGCCGCCTTCTGAATTTCATAGTGTTCTAAATACGTTTTGTATTCCGCATTAAAATCTGCAATCTGCAATCTAAAATCTGCAATTCCCGCATTCGTTGCCATCTTTAGCACACGACTAACCAAATTTCCAAGTCCGTTTGCAAGATTTGCGTTATAACTTTCCTTAAACTTCTCTTCAGTAAAATCTCCATCTTCGAACATATTCATTTCACGAGCAAGCCAATACCTAAGTGCGTCTGTGCTATACGTGTCTACCACCTTGAATGGATCCACCACATTACCAAGAGACTTAGACATCTTCTGTCCGCCAGAATTTATAAATCCATGTATAACTACCTGCTTAGAATTTGGTAGACCTGCAGAAAAAAGCATGGCTTGCCACATTGCCGACTGCTGACGTAAATTATCTTTACCTGCAATTTGAACCCCGTTTGAATTTTCTGCTGTACCCCAAAACTGCTCAAAATTAGAAACATCTTCGGGCCAACCAAGAGTAGAAATATAATTTACCAACGCGTCGAACCATACATACATAACTTGTGTTTCATCTCCTGGTACTGGCACGCCCCATGACATTTTTTCTTTTAGACGCGATATACTGAAGTCTTGCAGTCCGGCCTCTACAAACTTCTTTATTTCATTGAATCTAAAATCTGGAACCACAAAAGTTTTATTGTCTGCGTAAAATTCCAACAAGTGTTGCCCATACTTAGAAAACCTAAAGAAATAATTTTCTTCTTTTCTTATTTCTATTTCTAAATTTGTATGTAGTGGGCATTTGCCGTCTACAAGCTCAGAGTCGGTTTTTTCCAACTCACAACCAACGCAATATTTTATTTCGTATTCTTTTTTGTAAATATCACCGCTTGCGTTACAGCGCGTCCAAAATTCTTGTGCAGCCTGCTTGTGATGAGCGTCTGTGGTACGAATAAAATGCACCTCTGGCAATATGCCGAGCTTTGGTAATAGAGCCTTAAAACGCGCAGCATAAGAATCTACATATACTTGCGTGTCCTTGCCTGCTTCAAGAGCTTTGCCATGAATTTTTGCGCCGTGCTCGTCTGTCCCTGTATTAAAAAATACCTCTTCGCCCATAAGTTTATGGTACCGTGCTAAAATGTCCGCCTCAACCACTTCCAAAGCAAACCCAATATGCGGGTCAGAATTTACATATGGAATAGTTGTTGTTATGTAAAACTTATTCATAAAAATAAACAAAAAGAGCTCGTTTAAGCCCTTTTAGTATAGCGGTTTTGAACATTTACTACAATTGAGCCACTTTATAGTCATTTTGCTCACCAGTAAACTCCTCTATAAGCACCAAAACTGCTCCCGCAACGGGGACTGCCAGAAGCAGACCAACTATGCCGGCGAGCTTAAAACCTATAAGCAACGAGAGGAGTACCACTAGCGGAGAAGTGCCAACTGTTTTATGCATAATTTTTGGCACTAAAACATAACCTTCGGTTTTTTGGATAATTATATATAAAATTATTATTCCAAAAGCCAAAGCTGGGTTTTGAATAAGGGCAAAGAAAAACGCAGGTACGGCAGAAAGTATGGGGCCAATGTATGGTACAACTTCAAACAAGCCTGCAAGCAAAGCCAGTACCAATGCATACCGAATGCCTAAAATACTTAAGCCCACATATGTGAGAACAAAAATACTGATGCTTAAAAGCAACTGTCCAAGAACCCACAAACCCATTTTACGCTGAATTTTGTTAATTACATGCATTACCAAGTCGCGTCTTGCCACTGGTACAAGCGGGCGTATGAGTTCTTTCATACCGTTTTGGTCCGCAACCACAAGGTAAAAAGAAACAACCATAACAGTTATAAACCCAACGGCTCCGCTAAAAACGCTCACGGTACGACTTACCACGGTACCCCCGCCGTCCCCTCCTACAATGCTATGGAATATTTGGCTGCCGCTCACATCTCCAACAACGCTGTTGAAGAAAGGGTACTTGGCCTGAAAGTCTGCTAAGTACTCGGGAAAATGTGCCGCCAAAAGTCTAAATTGCTCTATAACAGGAGGAATAATAGTAGAAACTACCAATGCAATAATACCTAAAACAAGAATATACAAAGCAAGCACGCTTACTCCGCGAGGAATTTTACGCTTATGCAAGTAGTCAGCCAACGGATCCATGGCCGAGGCAAAAACCACTGCTAGTAAAAATAATGTAAGTATGTCTCGTACTGCCCACAAAAAAGCCAGAGACAAAACCACTAAAACTATTTTTAGTATTACCTGCGTGGAATATTCTAGCTCTCTAAATTTCATGTACACAGTATAACCCTAAATAAAAAAACCGGCTACTGCCGGTTTTACACTGTTGGAATAGGATTATTTTCTAAAATTTTCTTGGCTTCCTCTGTTTCTACATCCATTTTTCTCAGTCCTTCTAAACAGTAAACCTTAATTTGCTCACGCAAGAACTCTGTAAGACCATCCGCAAGCAAGTCGCGAATGAGTATGTCCTTAATCGTTTGATCGAGCTCAGACATTTGTACTAAATAAACAATCTTTTGTACTTTTTCATCCATATAAACATTATACCATGCACATCAATAACCGTTCTGACTATTATTCTCCCTCAACAGCCTCAAACAAAGATACATAACCGCGTTCAGCTTTACTTACTTTACTTTCAAACTTGCTAAATCTCTCCTCTACCTGCTGTACAACGTCGCTAGAAAACTCAATTTGCTGCACATTTTCCGACGCATTTTTTTCACTAAACATATATATTTGTTTCTTACTGCTAGCAAAATTCTTATTATATGGAATGTAACACTACTAAAAAATTTATGCAAGCACTTATGACAATATTTTAAATTAATTACCTTTATTCCTGCTCTTGCAGCTTATTGGATGCCTTATCATGACCAGCTTTATCAGGACTAGTCTTGGACCTATCGCTCGCTTTCGAATCTGGTGTTTGATCAAAATCTGGACCTACGCCAGTGTAAGTCAGTTTTTTCTTACCTGACCTGAACTCTTCGTCAATCATGCGATCTATAGCACTTTCGTCTTCTTTTGACATATATTTTATCGTAAAGACTTTAATAACTTTATATCTTCTTTAACCTTATCGTGTTCTGTTTCTAAAATCAAGGGAAAATACTCAGAATCTCTAATACCTAATTTCAAATTTCTAATTTCAGATATAAAAGCCTTAAACCCAGCAAGGCCGATGTGGCCGTCGCCAATGTGCTCATGCCGGTCTTTATGGCTTGCAAACTCAGGTTTGCTGTCGTTTACATGGCTCATTCTTAACCACTCTAGGCCAATAATGCTTTCAAACTTTTTAAACGTGTCGCCCGCAGCTTTTTGAGTGCGAATGTCATAACCAGATGCAAACGCATGCTGGGTGTCATAACAAATTCCTCCAAAGCCTTTGTATTTCTTTAAAACTTTAACTAGTTCTGCTAGCTCCTCAAATGTATCGCCCACTACTTGACCTGCCCCAGCAGATATTTCTATAAGCAATTTTGTTGTGCCCTTGTAGCCCTCTAAAACCTCTTTAAGGCCGCTCTTTACCTGCTTCATGCCATCAACTTCACCCAAGTCCTTAAAGCTTCCAGGGTGAAACATTACGTAGCTTGCTCCCAAAAGACTTCCCCTTTCTAGCTCTGTGCGGATAATATTTATAGAACCATGGAAAGTGCTGGCCTTGGCTGAACCGAAATTTATAATGTACGGCGCGTGGATAACAAAGTCCGTAAACCTGTACTGCTCCATTTCAGCTTTAAACTGATGCACAATTTCCTTGGTCAAAGGTGGAACGCTACCGCCTTGTGGGCTCCTAGTAAATATTTGAAAAGTCTCACAACCCAAGTCTGCAGCATTCTTTGGCGCTTTAAATATTCCCCCCGCAATGCTGACATGACATCCTATTTTTATATTCATAGCAGTTGAGTTACCCAATTTTTATATTTATCTATTTTACCATACTGTAACTGTTCGTATGTATCTAGAAGTTGTTTCGTAACTTTACCAATGCTATGGCCAATGGCGCGTTTATCTACAGATAAAATTGGTGCAACACGAGCACTAGACCCACAGAAAAACAGCTCATCGGCAATATACAACTCACTTCTATCTACTGCGCGAACATCCACAGGTATATTTAAATATTCCGCTATGCGCAAAATCGTATCCCTTGTAATACCTTCTAAGATGTCGGTAGAAACATCTGGGGTAACCAGCATACCATTTCTTACCATAAAAATATTGGCCACAGTTCCCTCGGTTACGTGCCCCTCACGGTCTAAACATATGGCTTCGTCGAAACCATTTAACAAAGCTTCATTTTTCATGAGGCTATTACTTACATACAAACCATTTACTTTAGCTCTGGCTGGTATGGCATCGTCCTCCACATGTCGCCATGTACTTACACATACATTTACTCCTTCTGGTTTATAAAACTGCCCCATTGGGTACACGTAAGCAGAGAAACTGTTCTGCAGACCCGCAATCCTAGTACCGGCTATGAGCTCATCTATAAATATACTTGCACGCACCAATACATTTTCTTGAATTTGGTTCTTCTGCAAAAGCTCAATCATTAATTGTTCAAACTGCTTATAGGGGTGGCTTTCCGCAAAGTCCGCAAAACCCATTATGCGCGCCGAATTACACAACCGTTTCCAGTGATCTGCTAACCTAAAAATGAGTAAGCTTTTATTTTGGTCGTCCCAGACCACATTAAAAACCGTGTACACCGCCAGTCCATACAAAACCGGTGAAGAAGCAATACTCACACTAGCCTCGATAAATGGTACAAATTCGTCACGAAATATAGCGGTACTTGTTTTATAGTTGAAATTCATATGCATTCCAAATCTACAAATACGACAAATTTACGAATACCCACAAATAAATGCACGTGCCGTATTGATTATCCGTAGTCATTAGTAGATTTGCCCATTAGCAAATTTGAATAGGTTAAAATTTAATAATTTTCTCCAAACGTTTCTGTAGTCCCCCGTCTTTATACGGACCAACAACCGCTAAAGATGCAAATTTAGAAACAAAAATTTCCTGAGCAACTTTTTGCACTTCTATGGCAGTTACTTTGTCTATACGTTCGAACGCTTCTTTTGGAGTACGCACCTGCTTCTTAAACGCCACTTGCTCTAAGTACCAGTCTAAGCGTACTTGGTTGTCTTCTAGGGCAAGTGTCGTCTTGCCTTTCATATACTCTTTAGCCTTCTGCAACTCTTTTTCAAGAACCGGAGTTTCAACTGCACGTTTAAGCTCTGCAAAAATTACTTGTACCGCCTCTTCTACTTTGCCAAGTTGCACGCCAGCAGAAACATAAAACTGACCAGTATCCAGAAAAGCTCCTGGACTGCACCGTACGTAGTAAGCCAGTCCGCGTTTTTCACGAATTTCTTCCCAAAGTCTTGAACTCATGCCACCGCCAAGTACAATTGAAAGCACAGAAAGAGCAGCGTTTCTCGGGTCGTTGTTATGAAAAGCCTTAAAACCAAGTACCAAATGAGCCTGTTCTGTTTCTTTTTTTATTACAGAAACTCTGGATTGTTTTTGTTTATCTGTAACTTTTTCAAAACCTCCACCGCGTCGCTTTGGAACCTTGCTCCATGTTTTTCTAATAATGCGACTTAAATCTTTTTCGTTAAATTTTCCAGACACACCAATAAGCATATTCCCCGGCAAATAATGCCGTTGCATATATTGCCTAAAAACTGCGGGAGTAAAGCTGGTAACTGTTTTTTTAGTACCAATTATATCACGACCAAGTGCGTCTTTAGGCCACATAAGCGCGTCTAAAGCGTTGTCCGCTACCGACTGCGGGCTGTCCTTATACATGTTCATTTCTTCCACAATCACGCCCTTTTCTTTTTCAAGCTCAAGCTGGTCAAATAGTGGTGCTTGCACCATGTCACTTAAAATATCAAAAATAAGGGGTAAATATTTACTCTGCGCTTTAATATAGTACTGCGTAGACTCTTTGCTAGTACACGCGTTCATGTCTCCACCTATTCCGTCTACTATTTCATTTATAGACAGCGCCGTTGGATATTTTTTTGTACCTTTAAACAAAAAATGTTCTAAGAAGTGCGATATACCTGCTTCTTTAGAAGTTTCAGACCGAGAACCGGTCTTAACAAAAATATCTACTACCACACTCTCAGCGTCACTACTTGGCACCGTGACAACGGTTAGTCCATTTGCTAAAACCCTTTTCGTGTATTTCATAAAAATATTTAACCGTTAGTTGCTAAAAACTGGTTTATATAACTCGAAGCCTCATTTAAAGTATTTATACCTAAATTACTTGCAAGCCAACTCGCACACAGTTCCTTGGCTACATGTCCGTGTTCCCTGTCTGACATTATTTCGGCTTCCACAAAGTGCTTTTGCTTGCCTCCTATAAGTATACTATCAAGCGAAACTGTTGCAGTAAACTCACCTATTTTTCCAATAAAATCTTGTCTGTGCTTTATTATGACTGGATGGTTTTTTGGCGCTTGCTCAACCATTTGTTCAAATTCTGCCTTAGTTAAATCTTTCGGCTCTTCTAGGCGAATTTTATTGCCCTGTGAATCCTGCGAGTGAGTTTTTCGGTTCCACCAATACAAAGTAGGTGTGCCTTCCACACTTACAATGCGTGCACGATCAAAATTAAATCCACCTAAAGTTGATTTTTCATGAGTAACGTAGTGGTCCTCATGGGTTACAGGACTTTGCATATCAAACCCAAGCTTTAAAAGCAGCTCTGGCAGCTGCTTGTACTCACTAACCAATATTTCGTATTTTACTTCTGCTTCTACAGGCGTGTCCATTGCATTGCTTATTTTGATGGGAATTATAATCCCCTTATATAAATTTATAAGTTTAGAATTAACAACCAAAAACTAGTCAAGACTGCCAGAGTTACAACAATTAAAATATACCCTAAAAGAGGTATAGTTTTACGAGTAATTAAAAGCATGCTAGCTATTAAAGCAATAACAGCTGATGGAAGCCCAAACAGTATGAAAATACCTACACCTCCACCTGGTACCATGGAATTTGTCCCTTGCGCAGCCATAGACATAAATAGAACAAAAAGTTCTATTAAAGAAAATATCACCGCCATAACTGCAACTGGTGAAATATTTCTTGCCCAATTATCGTTAGGACTCTGAACTAAATTATCCATTTATTTTCTCGTTTAAATAATTGACAAGTTCGTCTAAGTTTACTCGCACTTGCTCTGCGGTATCGCGGTCGCGCACAGTTACAGTATCGTTTTCAAGAGTGTCAAAATCTACAGTTATGCAGAAAGGTGTACCAATTTCGTCTTGGCTGTAGTAGCGTTTACCCACGTTTCCACGATCGTCCCATGCAACGGGAAGTAGTGAGTCGTGTGAAGCAAGCTGTGAATATATTTCCTTGGCTTTTGCAACAAGCTCGGGTTTATTTTTTAGAAGCGGAAATACCGCACACTTGTACGGCGCAAGTTTAGGTGGAAGCGATAAATATACTCGTTTATTTTCACCATCAATTTGCTCTTTGTAATGTTCGCACAAAACAGCTAAAAATGTCCTGTCTACGCCCCAAGTAGGCTCTATTACATGCGGTACAGTTTTCTCCCCTGTTTCTGGGTCTGTATATTTTAGTTCTTGGCCACTAGCGCGCTCGTGATTCTTCAAATCAAAATCTGTCCTGTATGCAAGACCATAAAGCTCTTTGACACCAAACGGGAAATGGTACTCAAAGTCCATAGTGCGCTTACTGTAATGTGCTAAGTCCTCACGTGGTACTTCCAACTCGTGAATGTGCTCCATACTTAACCCTAGGTCACGGGTAATCCAACTTAAAATATCCTGTCTCCACAATTCAAAATACTCATTCCAATCTGCGTCTACAGTTGGTACTGGAATAAAGTACTCAATTTCCATTTGTTCAAATTCGCGCGTACGGAAAATAAAATTCCCAGGGGTTATTTCGTTTCTAAAAGCCTTGCCTTGTTGTGCTATGCCAAAGGGAAGTTTTCTACGCGTAGTGTCAAGGACATTCTTAAACTGCACAAACATTGCCTGTGCTGTCTCTGGCCTAAAATAGGCCACACTTGTTTGGTCTTCCGACGGACCAATAAATGTTTTAAACATTAAGTTAAATTGCTTTGCCGGTCCAAGATCGTGTTGTCTTAAATGGACTGGATCAGAGACTGAACAAATCAATAAACCCTTTATATCTTCAGGCAAGTCTTTCTCTTTTGGAAACTCATTTGGTGATATCACCCATTTGTGAATCGCCTCTAGATGGTGGTCAGCCCTAAATCGTTGATGACATTTTTTGCATTCAACAAGCGGGTCAGAAAAAGTCGCGACGTGGCCACTAGCTTCCCAAACTTTTGGGTTCATTATTAGTGCCGCGTCTAACCCCACCACATCTTCCCGGCTTTGCACAAACCGCTTCCACCAGAGCTGTTTAATGTTATTCTTTAGCTCCACACCCAAAGGCCCGTAGTCCCACGAGTTACTCAGCCCGCCATAAATATCACTCCCAGGAAAAACGAATCCTCGGCGTTTACAAAGACTTACAATCTTCTCCATCAATTCTTGTTCTGCCATATGTATTTATTATACCAATAAAAAAACTCATCTCTAAATATAATCACTTACATTTAGGGACGAGTCTTTAAGCCCGCGGTTCCACCCTGTTTACCCCACTTAGCGGGATCATCTTTATTCAGTTTCAGCTCCAGCGTGCCACCGCCTTCATAGCTACTGTTAGTATAGCCTCCGAACTAAAGCGTGTCAAAAATTATTAAACACCCAATCGGGTAATGATGCTACGCAGTATAAGCTTTGATTTGCTCATATAATAAATCAATATTATCGCTACTCCACAGCCATCGCTTTAATTCAGCGACTTTAATTCCATCTACTTCCAACACTGTGGGATAATGGGAACCACCTTTTGGTGTAATCAAAGGGCGAGGTGTATCGTACATCCTCACCGACCTCTTGTTCATCTGGACCGTAATAAAATTTCTATTTTTTCTGGCAAATAAATTACTAATAGACAATACTTTGGGCAAAGCATTTGGCTCACCATCTTCCACAAAAGCATAGGTGCCACCTAAACGTTCCGCAAGCACTAGCATAAGCTGCGCGCGTTCTCGTACACTTACCATGGCAAAAGTTAGATACATTACCAACGCTATGGGTATCCAGAAAATGTAGATCTTGTCGAACTCCAAACCATGCGAAAGTTGGTATAGGGTAATGCCAAGAAGAAGCACAACAAACGCTATGTTCACAATAAGGCTCTTCATAAATACACTGGCCGGCACCCGCTCCGAGTTTGGAATTAGCAACTAGGGCAACAAGATTAGCGTCCCAGAAGGAACCGTGAAGATTCCTTGGGAACATTGAAAAATTTTGAACCTTTTACAATAAATAAAACGAAATGCAGTTCTCAGAGGATCCTTGAGGGCTGTTCTAAAAATTTAAAATATAAACACCTTTGGGCTATTTATCTTTCTCAATGAGCATTGGGTCACTGTCAAAAGAACCAATGAAATAGAAGCGATAATTTAGATACCCTGCAATTCTTTCCACGCGAGAAAGTATTCCATAAATTTCGTTTCCTAATTTATACTCCTCTGTATTTGTCTTTACTGTACCTTCACCAAAAATACTTTTAGCTTCAGTTTTATCTATAACAAAACCGTGGTCTTTGTATTCATTAACTAACTTTTTTGCAATATCCGCAGGATTTCCGCTAAGTGTATCCTTATGACTATTTAATAACCGTTCGGCGTATTGTGCCACGGATTCTGCCGCCCTCTCATAATATCCAATTTGAATAGGCTCTACTGAGTATTCTAAATACCTCGCAAACATCTGTGCAGATTTGGGCATTTTACTCACTAGACTAGCTATGTGCTCAATCGAATATTTCAAAGCTAAAGCTGGCATTCCATTAATCTGCAAATCTATTGGACCTAATTCACTTAAGCTACCCATATGTATCTCATTTGCGGCACTAGCCAACAAAGTTGCTGCTGATTTTGCATACCTAGGGACGACAACTACAAACCTTCCATTACTGGACTCTCGGCACAACTGACCAATTAAATAAGCTGCTCCAGGCTCTCCTCCATTGGAAAGCAATATTAGAAGCAAGGACTTCTCTTTGTCTTTTAAAGCAGTTATGGCTTGATAAATTCTGTCTGAGTCGCTTTTAACCATGACAATATTATCGTACATTACGAGAATATTATAATTCTTTTCACAGGTATATTTTGCAGCAGACTGTTTTAAGTGATTGGATAATAATTGGTTGAATTTCTTTTTATCTTCTTCACTTGCTTTTTTGCCATAGCCTCCGACTAATGCTGTCAATACATCGTCGTAAGTAACTTCTAATGAAGCAGACCCTTCTATGTCTGCTGGTGCACTAGGACTTATTTCTGGTTGTACAGGAATTTGAGCGTCCATAATAAAACTTACTTTTTAAAACTTTTTAAATAATTTTCATACCAACCATCTTCGTTTGATAGAAATTCTTGAAAACTTTTTTTTAACCATTCGACGTATTCGGATTGGTCAAACCAGCCTTCTTTTTTTTCTTGCTCACTAGGATTTTCACCAGTCCAATCCAACTTTTCCTGTACCAACCCATAGAAAGTGCTTTGTGGTAAGGTTAAGGCATCTTCTGGAATCTCTTCAAGGTAGTAATTGTAATATTCCTTTTCAAATTCTGGGACAGTCCATTTATTTGAAATTAAGTTATTTATCTTTTCTGCAAGGATATCTTTATGATTCATAATTTATTATTTTAATGGTGTAAACCTTCCATTTGCAATACCATTTTTCACATTTTCGACTGTATTAAGTCCAGCTGAAATTACTCTAGTCATTTCAGGATTGGTTGTAATTCTAATAAATCCTTCACCGCCATCAGGCCTTGCAATCCATGTATTAATATTTCCGCTGTTCCCATTATCTACAAATTTTTGAGTACTATTAGAAGCTTGATTGAGTATGTCGTTAGTACTTAAACCAAATTTTTGAGATAATGAATCTAATTTTTGTTGTGCAGATGATACAACTTGCAAGTCTCCAAAATTTGTAAGACGAGGCGCGACCTGAGAAACCTCATTGGTAACTTGAGTTGCCTGGTTACAGAAGGCTACGCAAGTTCCGCCTAAGGTGCTGATACCAGCGGCACCTAAACCATACAATACTCCGGCAGCTCCTCCTGCTGCAATTCCCACTCCTCCAACTGCATAAGCTACTCCAACATGGTTAGTTGCGTAATTAAATACCGGATCATATTGAGCGTAAGTATTAGCTGCATTTCCTACACTGACAAACCAAGGTGCATTTATGGAATTAAACGGATTCCATAATTGGCCTGTAGGATCATTATACAATATTGGGTTATTTCTTGCATAACTATAACTATTTAGGTTCTGCGGGTCGGAGAGGAAGACAACTAACTTCTGTTGGGTAATAGCTTTTAATTGTTGGTTGTCTCCAATAGCGAGGAAGGCCTGGTCCTGAGAAATAAACCTTCCAGTAGTCGGATTTTGATAGCGAGCATTATAATAATTTAAGCCAGTGCCTGCGTCATACTCCTGCCCCGTGAATTATTTTTGTTCCGTATAATCTTTAAACTCAACAAGCATCTTTTCAAAGTAGTCGTATTGTATAGCGTTGCGAATCTTTTCCATAAAGTTTAAGTAGAAACGCAAGTTGTGCATGGTTGCAAGACGCTCGCCTAAGGGCTCTCCTGTTTGGAACAGGTGACGCACATAGGCGCGGGTATGATGCAGACACGCGTAGCAGTTGCAGGTGGCGTCTATAGGCGTAAAGTCTTCTTTGTGCTTTTCAAGCCTGATATCAATTGTTTCGTACCCTTCTATAAATCTACTGGACAGTTCGTCATTGTCTAACGATACCTGTCCGTTATCAGGCGCAGCCCGACGTAGCCTTGGCGAAGTTGGGTCAATTTCCACTTGCTTTGCCACATATAGCCTTCCATGCCTTGCTTCCCTTGTCGGAATAACACAATCAAACGTATCACACCCGCGGGCTACGGCCTGAATAATATCGTAAGGAGTACCTACCCCAAGTAAATGTTTAGGTGCATTTTCCGGCAAATGAGGAACAGCGGACTCAACTGCAAGCATCATTTCCTCATGTGGCTCCCCTACTGCAACACCACCAATAGCAAAACCTTCGAAGCCCAAAGCTACCATGTCCTGCGCCGATTGTTTTCGTAAATCCGGAAAGCTTGCACCTTGCACTATACCCCAAAGTTTTTGTCCGGGGTTTACTGGGTCGCCGTCTACAATAATTTTTTGATGCTCTTTTACTGCGCGCTCCGCCCAGCGTTTGGTTAGGGCTATGGACTCGAGGCTTCTTTCGTGCTCGAAAGGGAACCCAGGAAAGTCGTCTAAAATTAAGGCCACATCGCTTCCTAAGTTTGCCTGTATGTCTACCGACTTCTCAGGTGACAAAATTTCATGTTTACCGTCCATGTCAAACTGGAACATGACACCAACTTCCATGGTCTTTCGCATTTTTGCCAAAGAGTAAACTTGAAACCCGCCAGAGTCGGTAAAAATTGGTCCATGCCAATTCATAAACTTATGCAAGCCACCGGCTTTGTAAATAAGTCCGTCACCAGGCCTCTGCCACAAGTGGTAGGTATTTGCTAACACCATAGAAGCACCCCAAAATTTTAGCTCTTCACTAGTAACTGCTTTTACAGTACCGCGAGTACCAATAGGCAAAAACTGTGGCGTATGTACGTCACCATGCGCTGTATGTATAACGCCCTTCCGTGCGCGTGACGACGGATCCTTTTTTTCAATTTCAAAATAATCCATAAAGATAAAAAATGGACGCCCGCTTAGGACGGATGTCCATCTTATAAATAAATTTCTGTTAGCTACCTATGTCCATGAGAACTGCCACGTCCACCTCGGTCGTGACTTCCACTGTGACCTCCACCACTAAATGGCCTGCGCGGCGGGCGGGAGTCAAAGTTATTGCTCTGCGATGCAGCTAACTGCTCAGGCGTGGCTTCTAGCGCAAATGGTTTATGAGTTAGGTTTACCCGGCCTTGGTCATCTATTTCACTAACCTGCACTTTAAGCTTGTCGCCAACATTTACTACATCTTCCACGCGGTTAACTCGGTAGTTTGCAAGCTGAGAAATATGCACCAAACCTTCTTTGCCGGGTAGCACTTCCACAAACGCCCCAAAGTCCATAAGTCTGGTTACAGTACCTTCATAAACTTCACCGGCTTCTACTTCTTTAACTATATTTTGAATCCACTCAACTGCCTTCTTTGAAGCTTCAGCGTCAGCAGATACAACCATCACCTGACCACTGTCCTCTATGTCTATTTTTACACCCGTGGCGGCAATAATTGCATTTATAACTTTTCCACCAGTACCAATAACTTCGCGAATCTTGTCTGGCTTTATAAAGAAGCTGGTAATGCGCGGCGCGTACTTGGACATTTCCGTACGTGGCGCAGAGAGTGCTTCTTTCATTTTGGAAATTATGTGCATGCGTCCAGGCTTGGCCTGCAAAATAGCCTTAGCCAAAATTTCCGGTGTTAAACCCTTAACTTTTATGTCCATTTGCATGGCGCTTACGCCTTTTTCGTTTCCGGTAACTTTAAAGTCCATGTGTCCGTTAAAGTCTTCAATACCGGCAATATCTGTAAGCACTTTAAAGTTACTTGGGTTGCTTTCGTCCATTACAAGACCCATGGCAACCCCACCAATAATTTCGGTTATAGGTACACCTGCGTCCATAAGTGCAAGACTTGAACCGCAAGTGCTTGCCATGGAAGTAGAGCCGTTGCTTGCAATAGCCTCACTCACCAAACGCATAGTGTAAGGGAAATCTTCTGAGGCAGGAAGTGCGCCGGAAGCCTCTATAGCTTTTTCTGCAAGTGCACCATGGCCAATTTCACGGCGACCAGGACCCCTAAGTGGCGAAACTTCACCCACCGAGTACCCAGGCATGTTGTAATGGTGAATATAGCGCTTGGCAGTTCCGTCGACCGGGTCTTCTATGCCGTCTAACATTTGTTCGTCACTTTTACTTCCGAGTGTAACCACAGTAAGTACCTGCGTTTCACCACGAGTAAAAAGTGCGGAACCATGCGTACGTGGAAGTATGCCCACTTCGCAAATTACTTCGCGTGTCTCGTCTAAGCGCCTGCCATCTACCCGACGTTCATTTTCCAAAATTTGCTTTTGCTGATACTTCTTTAAAACCTTATCTATACACTCGTTTACTTCCCGCTCAATGTTTACTTTTTCCAAACCTTCTGGGAAGCTGGCTGTAACTTTTTCAAAAATAGATTTTATGAGCGCGTTAATGTGTTCTTCACGCTCGTCTTTGCTTTTTACATAAACTGCCTGCTCAATTTGCTCTGAAGTTAACAACTCTTTTACTTTTGCCATAACTTGTTCGTTTGGCAAAATATACGTACCCTCGCGGGACGGTTTTCCTGCTTGCGCTTTAAAGTCATGCTGTACTTGTGCCAAAGTCTTCAAAAATCCTTGCGCAAATTCCACACCGCCAATTATTTCTTCTTCGCTTACAAGTTTAGCGCCGGCTTCTATCATCATTATATGTTCGCCCGTTCCAGACACAACTAAATCCAACGTACTCACACTACGTTGTTCGTGGGTTGGATTTACAACATACTGCCCATCTATTTTTCCAACACGCACCGCAGACACTGGTCCGTCGTAAGGTATGCCCGACAGCATAAGCGCCATGCTTCCTGCCGTTACAGCTAGCATGTCTGGGTCGTTTTCACCGTCTACAGAAAGCACGGTTACAACAATCTGAACATCGTTGCGCATACCGTCGCGAAATAGAGGCCGAAGTGTTCGGTCTATAACCCTACCTGTTAAAATAGCGTCGTCTGTTGCTCTGCCTTCGCGCTTTATCCAACGGCTACCTTTAATTTTACCCGCTGCATAAAGCCGTTCTTCATAGTCCACCAAAAGTGGAAAATAATTCATACCTTCACGAGCCTTAGCACTCATAACCGCGGTTGCCAGTACTACTGTATCGCCAAGACGCGCTAAAACCGCCGCATCTGCCTGACGAGCCATGCGCCCAGTTTCAAAACTCATAGTAGCCTCACCCACCACGCACGATATAACCTTTTTTTCTAACATTGTTTTACCTTTCTTGCCTCGCCAAAGCTTTCTTAAGCGAAGGCGGGCTTACCACGCCCCAGTCCAGACTAGCTGAACAAAGGCGGGTTTTCGTCGGTGCTACACAAGTAAACGATGACTAAAGAGTAGTCTTCGCGTTATCTGCATACCACCAACGATTAATTATAAATTGTTAGTAGTCCGTTGTGGATACCTAGTACCTACAACGGACTACTACAAACTGACTTATGTTACATTCTTAAAAAACTCTTCAGCGTCAGGAGTACTACTATACACAATATGTTCTGCATTTGTAAGCTTCCGACCAGCCTGCGCAGTAGATGCTACTCCCTTGTGGTTATACCAATGGCGCCAACGGTCACGAAACTGTATGAAACTGCTAGAACCGTCCTCACCGTAAGTCTCATGTATAACTTCGTACTTTATTCTATTTGCAATAGCAATAAAGTCGCTACGCTGTTCAAGCGTTAAACTGCCATTAGTTTTGAAAACACGGTTCAACTCTTGAATTAAGCCATCCTCCGAAATACGCTTCACGATTTGCTCTGCCAAGTCAAACCACTCGCGTTCAAATATTTTTGGATCCGCGTCGTGACTCATATTATTCTACTTCTTCTGGTGCGGGTTTCACCGGAGCCATTTTTGCAGGAGCAGCTGTCATGGCTACTTTAATTTTTAAGCGTTCTACCAATTTTTCAAAGCGCTTGGCGTCTTCTTGGCGTAAATATCGCAGGAGTCGACGGCGGTTGCCTACCATCTTCAAAAGTCCGCGCCTTGAGTGGTTGTCTTTTCTATGTACCTTCAAGTGCTCACTTACGTCTTCTATTTCTTTGGTTAAAATAGCGATCTGCACTTCTGGACTGCCAGTGTCGTCTTTATGCGTACGAAATTTCTTTATTATGGCGTCCTTATCTTGTTTACTTAGCATGTATATTCCTTCGAGCCCACAATTGCCTCATCTCGGGAGGGCACTGCCCGCCGTAGTCTTGGCGAAGGAGGGTCTGCACGAAACCAGCTGCTTAAAGTCCGGTCCGTGGATTAATTAAACGTATTATACCAGTTTTACAGCTTTTTTAGCAAATGCAAACATTATGTAATGTATACTATATATATGCTCAGTAAAGCTTTTTTGCACAACTTGAAAATTGTCCATAAATTGTAGAAGCCAAACCTGAGTAGTTAAATTATTATATTTAAATTGCAGTTATAAAAATAACCGTTTACTAGGACAATTGCAAAGAAGTCTTACTGGGTATGCAAGATAATGTAGAAAAAAATAGGCTACAAAAATACATTCGCGAGTTTCTGGAGTACTGTGAGATAGAAAAAAATAAGAGCAACCGAACTATTAGCAACTACGAACACTACCTTGGCAGATTTAGTAAATTTGCTAGCTCAGAAAGCGTAACTAAACCTGAGCAAATCAAATTGGAACTCGTCCGCAAGTACAGGCTCTACTTAAACAGATATGTAGACGATAAGGGCAACAAGTTAAAGCTCATCACCCAGAACTACCATGTAATAGCCCTCCGGGCTTTCCTTAAATACTTAAGTAAGAACGATATAGAAACTCTTGCACCAGAAAAAATAGAACTTGCAAAAAACCCTAGCCGCCAAATAGAAGCCCTAGAGCAAGACGAACTTGCAGGAGTAATGCAAGCAGTCGGCCAGGAACAAGAAGAAATTTTACGCCTGCGCGACCGCGCCATTTTGCTTACTCTATTTTCTACCGGTGTTCGTATAAGCGAACTAACTGCGCTAAAACGAGAAATGGTCAACGTAGACCGCGGCGAATTTACCGTGCGGGGAAAAGGTGACAAACTACGTCTAGTATTTCTTTCACCCGATGCAGCAAACGCAATAAAGGCATATTTAAAAAAACGGATAGATAACCATCCGGGACTATTTATTGCCCACTCCAACATAGGAAAAGGTAAAGCAATGGAAGCAGAAATAACAGCGCAAGGTTTTAAGCGCTCGGAAAAAAACGACGGCAAGGCAGCTGGTCTATCGGCTAGAAGTATACAAAGACTTATACATAAGTACGCAATGCTTGCTGGCATTACCCACCACGTATCCCCTCACACTTTTCGCCATAGCTTCGCAACAGATCTTTTGAGAAACGGCGCGGACATTCGAAGTGTACAAACCATGCTTGGCCACGCTAGCATTACCACAACACAAATTTACACCCATGTCACAAACGAAGGCCTACGCGAAATTCACAAAAAATTCCACGATAAAAAATAGCTTGATATTAAGAATTAACCAGATTGGTAATCAAAGATGAAACCAAGTAACTCAGGCGTTTAGTATCGTGTCGTGCTATTGAATTATCAGTCCACAAATCAGCAGAAACCACACGCTCGTCGGTGCTATCTTTGGACCCACAAATTATAGGATACTTACGCTCTGCCGCGTATTGCTGTAAAACTTCGTCTGAGGGAACTTGTGTATTCACTACGGCTTTGGCTATAGACCTACCGACATAAGATTCTAGTATATGTATGAGAGACTCTACAGTGCATCCTTGCATACCAGCACCCTCGGTTAACAAATTTGTAATGTATATTATTGGAGCATGTGAACTGACTATCGCCTCACGGACACCGTCTGGCAGCAAGTTAGGCAAAACGCTTGTGTAGAAACTACCAGGGCCCAAACATATAACTTGTGCGTTACGGATAGCAGCTAGGGCAGTATCTGATGCAGATACGGATTGTTCTAAATACAACTTTTCAACTACTTTGCCTTCGTATATCCCTACATCTACACTGGTTTCAGTCTTAAATACTTCGCCATCTGTATACCGAGCACATAAAACACTATGCTCATAGGTAATAGGAATAACCGTGCCTTTTACGGATAATAGTTGAGATAGTGCTACAACAGCCTCAGAAAAACTTCCGTAAACTTTCTCCAGTCCCAACAATAAAATGTTGCCTCCGGTATGCCCATTGTATTGAGGGTTGCGAATACGCCGCAATAAGATATCTCTGGCTTCCTGAGTATTTTCCGATAAAGCCAAAACACATTTAAGCACATCTCCCTGAGGGAGTGTACCAAACTTGTCTTTTAATTCGCCAGAACTACCACCCGTATCAAACATATTAACAAGCGCAGAAAGCTGAAGCCATGGATTATCTTTTAAACTGGTAAGTAGTGATGGCAAACCAGTTCCGCCGCCAATGCAAACCACCTGTATGGGAGATATTTGTCGCATATATGTATTTAAAGAAATTAAATTGATATATTCTAATACCAGTATATTAAGTTAACTAATTTAAGCGGTCAAAATCTAATTTGTAAAATTCATTATTCAGATAGTTGTAGCTTGTAATAGGTAACTTTTCATGCAACTAATAGATTATCCTTTTTAGTGGCGCAAAAACATAAAACCGCGCAAATTTACACCAACATACCAACGAAGGCCTACGCGAAATTCACAAAAAATTCCACGATAAAAAATAATAGAACAACTTTAATATACAAAAGATAATCTAAACCATGCGCTTGGTCAGTATTATAGAACTTTACAAAGAAGATTAAATTCTGCAAAATACATGCACCTGATACCTAAGTACGGTCAGGCTATTTTTTATGGGGGACAAGCGAATAGCGACAGTTAGAGTTATTGTTATCACAGCAGTGCGGTATGCAAAAGGAGTAGAAGCGAACCTCAACGGCGGGGTAAATTTTTCTTGGGCAGAGGCAGAAAAATTCAACGCTTCATTGGCGCAACAATCCAACGCATCTTTCACTATTGACGGAGATTCCGAATACACAATTGATGAGCTATCGGATATGCTAGCCACGCTTTATGCGTCCGCCAGTCGCGGAATGTGAAACAACCAAATAGAGTCTGACTGGAATACCTCTGTACAAATTCCAGTCAGACTCTCAAACAAATTATCTTTTAATCTTAAACAATTTGAACAAAGCAATTCTGCTTTGTTTATTTTTTAGGACGTGATAAATTCCAGGAGAAATAGAAAGGAAAATAATTATAACTATTCCTGGAACAATATATTTTTCTACATTGGGCACTGTTGTGCCTAGCCAAAAACCAAGCAGGGTTAGACCTATAGCCCAAAGTAGCGTGCCGACTACGCTATAAACCAAAAACAAACCATATCGCATGCGTGAAAGACCCGCTACCACCGGACTAAAAGTTCTAACAACAGGCACGAAGCGAGCTATAACCACCGCCTTGCCACCGTGTCGCTCAAAAAACTCGTGACTACGACGCAAATGATCTGGATTAAAAAATATAGACTTGGGTCGAGTAAACAATTTAGGTCCAGCCAGTTTACCAATATGGTAACCTAAGTTGTCTCCAATAAATGCCGCGACAAACAAACCTAAACACAACCACCAAATATTAAGGTAACCCTGCGAAGCTAAAATACCTGCAGTAAAAAGCAAACTATCCCCTGGCAAGAAAAAACCAACAAGGAGTCCTGTCTCGGCAAAAATTATTCCAAAAACGCCTATGTAACCTGCAGTTTTAACTAACGAGGGAACGTCTATAAACATAAGAGCAGTCTAATGATAAAAGATTATAATGAATGCCTCTAAAGTATAACAGAGAAATTAAAGAAAATTTAAGCCTTGATAAACTCAAAGAAATTCATTATAATAGCGTAGCAGTAAGGGCCTCGTAGCTCAGCTGGATAGAGCGTCAGCTTGCGGAGCTGAAGGTCGCAGGTTCAAATCCCGCCGAGGTCACCATAATAAATCCCGCATTGACGGGATTTATTTTTAAACTATTTGCTAGTACCGTTACACTATATATAATATAAATATACGCCCTTGTAGCTCAATGGATAGAGCAGTGCTCTTCTAAGGCATTGATGTTGGTTCGATTCCAACCGAGGGCACCATTCGACTCGCGTTTCGTAAAACCTCAACACTCGCTCATGGTCTACGACGAGCAGCAAAGTACTAAGTTTATACATAATAAAGTCGAATGCCCTGTCGTTCGAGACCCTGAGGGGTCCTCAGACCCTCGAAGGGAGCCTGTCGAAGGACAATACTATTTTTACATTCTGGAATGCAAAGATTCATCATTATATTGTGGCTCTTCAAATAATTTAAGCACTAGATTGCATACACACAACATAGGCAAGGCCGCTGAATGGACAGCTATCCGCAGACCTCTTCAACTTGTATACTACGAAAGCTACTATACATTAGTAGGTGCTCGCAAACGAGAACAGCAGGTAAAGGGTTGAAGTAAAAAGAAAAAAGAATATTTAATAAACCATAAGTGGGGTAAACTATAATGCTTAAAATATACCTTGCAAGACATGGACAGGACCAAGACAACGCAGCAGGCATTTTAAACGGTCATAGAAACATGCCGCTTACAGAAATTGGATTTGAACAAGCGCGAACTGTAGCAACTAAAATAAAAGACGCGAATTTACATTTCGATGCAGTTTACACCTCGCCTCTTCTACGCGCCAAACAAACTGCAAATACAATAGTACAAAGCATTGGTGGACCTACCCCAATTCCTTTAGAAAACCTTATAGAAAGAAATTTTGGGTGTATGAGTGGTAAACCTCAAAACATCATAACTGAAGTTTGTTCGCCCGATATTATTACAACCAATACTATAGTTTATTTTCTTAATCCTGAAGGCGCAGAAACTTTTCCAGATTTACTCGCGCGTGCAGAAAAATTACTCTTAAGAATAACCTCGCAGCACACAGAAGGTTCTATACTACTAGTTACCCATGGAGACTTTGGTAAAATGATTTACGCGCAATACTATAACCTACCCTGGCAAGACATACTAACACAGTTTCATTTTGGCAACTCTGAATTACTCCTGTTGAGTCCTGACTCTCCGGCTAACCAAGCGCATGTATTTGAAATAGAGCAGCATAACACCTAAATTTTTACGAAATCAATCCATACGCTAAAATACTTAGGCCGAGACTAGCTTATGCAAATGATAAAAAAATAGTTGTTAATGCTTTTACTTCTCACTTTCCGTATCTTCTTTTATTGCTTTTTCAATTACTTCTTCAATAGGCCTGCGGGCAGAAGGGTCGGTGTCACTTACAGGAAAATTGGCGAACTTCATAAAATGCCTCACCTTACCACTTGGGTACTCTACTGCAACTGTCATGTCGTGGTCATAAAGCCTGAAGTTATATCCTTCTTGCAACATTCGTTCAGCCATGTCCTTAATAGGCCGGTAAAATTTCCTTTCACTTTCGGGTTCTTTGGGCACATCAACTCCGGACTCAAACTTTCCAGTAGCCGTTTCAGTTAACTCATGGCCAGTCGCGTCTAATTTTTCACCCCCACTGCCTAAGGAACTTTGTTCAATATTTACCATATTTGTATACTTAATTCTATATAACTATTATATACCCGAAATTACCTGCACTATAACAGACTTTTGGGTTCGTAAACCACTAAAAATACTTCGAACAAATGGAACCAATTCGCGTGCAAAAATTTTTAAGTGAACGAGGTGTCGCCTCTAGGCGCAAAGCCGAGGAGTTTATTCGTAGCGGACAGGTAAGCATAAACGGGCGCAGAGCAAAACTTGGGGACAAAATAAATCCCGAAACAGACAAAATAACCGTATACGGAAAAGTAGTTGAACATCTGGATGAAAAAATTTATATAGCGCTCAACAAACCAAAAGAATACGTCGTAAGCAAAAGCGACCCGCAACACAGACGGACTATTTTTAAACTCCTGCCCAAAGAACTGCAAAACAAAGTTTGGAATGTAGGTCGTTTAGACTACCATACCGAAGGCCTGCTTATTCTAACTAACGACGGAGAACTGACTCAACAACTAGCACACCCATCGAACGAACACGAAAAAGAATATGAAGTGTTGGTAAATATGGCCCCAAATGACGCCCAGCTGCAACGTCTGCGCGAGGGAGTAGAAATTGCCACGGGTACAACGTATCCGGCAAAAGTAAAAAATAAAGGCACCACCATAAATATTACTATTCATGAAGGCAAAAAACGCCAAGTTAGACGCATGATAGAAACAGTCGGCCTAAAAGTAAAAAACTTAAAACGCACCCGCATAAATAAACTAAAACTGCCAGATATCCCTCCCGGACAATATAAGGAAGTACAAAAATCGGATATACTATAATTTTCAAATCTACGAATGAAGACAAAACTACAAATGTCTACGAATAATCCAATACACTAATTGTAAGATTTGTAGATATCCGTAAATTTGTTACATTTGTAAATTTGGACCATAAATCTATGAATTTAAACAAAGAAATAAAAACTATACCCTTGCTTATAGGACTAACAGCTTGCATGGTGTTAGGCATTATACTTGCGTACTTTTTAGTACCGCACCTGCTACCAAAACAAGTTATAGAGGACACTATAACCATAGGCGGAAATAAAGTACACAACGAAAACCCAAATAACGTTAATAGCCCTCCACCCAATTTGATTTTACCTTCTAGAGGCACAAGCATAAAACCAACTACGGTAACACCAACCGGCACAGACAAACCAAACCAAATATTTTGTGCACAAATAATTACCAAAGGTAAAAATCCTGCCACAGGCGAAATACGTGAGTTTCCCACCCCCTGCGACGTACCCGAAGGCTGGGAAACATTACCAAGCGGGCTACAATAAAATATTTTACTCACAATACATAATTCTTAATTCATAAATCTGCAACTCTATGCACTTACTGCTCGAATACTTAAAAAATTATAAAAAAATACTTTTCGGCGCACTGTTACTGGCTGTTGTTAACCAAAGCTTTAGCTTAATAGACCCGCAAATTTTTAGACTTATAGTAGACAAGTATGCGTCCAGAGTTAACCAAATCCCACACTCAGAATTTTTGCGTGGCGTGCTCTTGCTACTACTAACATCCATGGCTACAACTTTTGTTTCTCGTGTAGCTAAAAACTTTCAAGACTACTACGTAAACGTAATTACGCAACGCCTCGGCGCCCGCATGTACAACCACTCGGTAGACCATTCTTTCTCGCTCCCCTACGCAATTTTTGAAGACCAACGCAGTGGCGAATTCCTAAACAAACTTCAAAAAGCCAGAGACGACGCTCAGAAGCTAGTACAAATAAGCATTAACTCTCTCTTTTTTGCTCTTGTAGGCATAGTGCTGGTGTTAAGCTACGCCTTTTATGTACACTGGCTTGTTGGACTTGTCTATTTCCTAATTATTCCAAGCCTAGGTACTGCCACCTACTTTATTTCTAAAAAAATTAAAACTTCCCAACAGCGAATAATTTTAGAAACTTCCTCCCTTGCCGGTAGCACCACGGAAACCTTGCGCAATGTGGAACTAGTGAAGTCTTTAGGTCTTGAGCAACAAGAAATACAAAGACTAAACCATGTCAACCAGCAAATACTAGACCTAGAACTTAAAAAAGTACGACTTGTAAGAAAACTTTCTTTCTTGCAAGGTACCATGATAAACGCCCTAAGACTTGCACTCCTGTTCCTTATGCTCTGGCTCATCTCTACCCGAGCCATTACTCTTGGTGAGTTTTTCTCGCTCTACGTTTACTCTTTCTTCATATTTACCCCACTGGGTGAACTTGGCAACGTAGCTGCTACTTACCAAGAAACCAAGGCTAGCATGGACCGACTAGACATAATATTAAAAACTCCAAAAGAAGTTAAACCCGAGGGTGCAGTAGAAGTGAGCCATGTAGAAAACATTAAGTTTGAAAATGTTTCGTTTAAATACAGCTCTAGCACAGACAGTGCTTTAGAAAATGTTTCGTTTAACATAGCCCAAGGCAAAACCGTGGCTTTTGTTGGACCTTCTGGTTCTGGCAAAACCACAATTATAAAACTTATAGTTGGTTTATATCCGGTTACAAGCGGAAAAATATTTGTAAACGACACAGAAATGCAGAAACTGGACGCACCATACTACCGCACCCGCTTAGGATTTGTTTCCCAAGATACACAACTTTTTGCTGGTACCATTCGTGAAAACTTGTTATTTGTAAAACCGGACGCTACAGACAAAGAAGCAACAGATGCTTTAAAGTCTGCCTCGGCGCTACCTATAATAGAGCGCGGAGGGAAAGGACTGGATACCGTAATTGGCGAAGGCGGACTAAAACTCTCCGGAGGTGAAAAACAGCGCCTAAGTATTGCTCGTGCCATACTCCGTAACCCAGACCTAATTATTTTTGATGAAGCTACAAGCGCACTTGACTCACTCACCGAACAAGAAATTACCGACACTATAAAAATTATTAAGGTAGAAAGACCAAACCTTATAACCGTTCTAGTCGCCCACCGTCTTTCTACCATAGTACATAGTGACACAGTCTACGTGCTAGAAAAAGGTAAAATTGCCGAATCTGGCTCACATCAAGAGCTTCTAGAAAAACAAGGATTGTATGGGGCCTTGTGGCGCCAACAGATTGCAGCAAGAGAGTAAATAATAAAATAATAAATTCAAGCGACAATGAGACTCCATTGTCGCTTTGGCTTTACAAGAGCTCTTTTTTGCACCATGGACAGTGTGTAATCTTCTCTATCTTTATCGTAAAGGCAAAAATGGCAGCCCTAAACTGTTCTAACCACCAACTATCTTTATCCTTTAAAATAAGCATGTCCCACTGATCTTCGGGTCTTTGTCTACAGTCATGCTGCTGCCGAATGTTTAGTTCAAACTTTCTATTCATAGATACCTCCTTGAAATAACAATATCCTATCACAAAATATAATAACGTATATATAATATGACGCTGATTTATATAATATATGTGTATAAATACTGGTATACTTGACATATATAAAGTAGACGTCATAATATATGACTACTATGAATACAAATGAGCTTTTAGAAAAGGTAGGACTAACAAAAAACCAGGCCATGGTATATACAGCTCTTTTGAAAATGAAGTCTGCCACCGGCTACGCTTTAGCAAAAAGAACGGGCATGAAACGAGCCACTACATATCTTACGTTAGAAGGTTTGGAGCACGAACGACTGGTGCACAAAACCATTCGTAGACAAAAACTTTATTTCACTCCAGAGCCTCCAGATAGTCTTCTCAGAAGTCTGAATAAAAAAACAGAGCTAGTAAAACGAGCTCTGCCAGAACTTGTACACATATTTAACACAGGTGGACACAAGCCATCACTGGAACTATTTGAGGGAAAAGAAGGAATTAAAGAAGCCCTCGATAGAATAATTGACTCTACTACCATAAAATTATTCGGTAGTAGCAAAATAGCCAGTGCTATATACCCAGAGGCATTAGGTGTGTTTATTAAAAGAGTTCAAGAACAAAAAATAACAGTTCAAGATATTTTACCTAAAAACTCGGCTGAGAACGAATATATAAAGACTCTTGGTCAATATCAAAACTACCAAATAAGACTATCCGAGGAAAAGTTACATCCACAAAGTGACTTTGCATTATCTTCAGACAGTTTGTATATTTTTACGTATCAACCAGAAATTTATTGCATCTGTATTAAAAACATTGATATAGTAAGCATGTTTGAAAAGTTTTTCAATTTAGCCTGGAAATCAGCTACCCAAATCTGATACAAAAAATTGCAGATATTAATCCTGTTTCTACGAAATATAAATTGCCATTTACTACTTTTGAGTTTTAATCTTTTCTATTTCGTCTATTAACTTCCCAAGGGTAATCTCAATTTTATCAAGTGATTCTCTGGTCTGACGGTCTTTAAGTTCTTCTGCGGTTTCGCCTTCAGTAATGTCTTCTACGTCTTCTTGAATTTCGTCAACGTCTTTTTGGACTTCGTCTATGTCTTTCTGCACTTCATCAATATCTGCCTGAATTTCGTCAACGTCTTTTTGGACTTCTTCCACGTCTTCGGCAATTTCCGCAACGTCTTCCTCTACTTCTTCCAAGCTTTGCGTATTCCTATTCACCGTCATTTGAATAAATATGGCTAGGTAAATAGCTTCCAATGAAACCACTGTTGTTAATACCAGCAACATTTTTTCAAACGGTACACCAAACAATACCAAAACAAAACACAAAATAAATAGTATGCTATGAACAACTAAAGACGAAATAGACCCAACCCACGCAGTAAAACTAACTGCTAACTTTTCCAGCTTAGATTCATATACTTTTTGCTTTGTCATACGCACCCTTTCACAGGACAAACAAAAATCAGTACACGCCTTTGGAAAAGACGTACTGCTTTACTTATCCTGCATCCTAATCGTGTGCAAAAAATCTCCCTACCGCATGAAATATTTTGCTCCGGTCAGCATGTATTAATCTATTTTAATTATATCACAATACATTATACTTGTAAAGAACAATTTTTAAATTTACTGGCAATTTAGGGCTATTTTAGATATACTAAGCCCTATGAACCGAGGTTTTTGGGATACTCTACCAAAACCATTTTTTATACTGGCACCAATGTACGACGTCACTGACGCCCCTTTTCGGCGTATTGTAAGTATGTGTGGTGCTCCAAATGTCTGGTTTACAGAGTTTGTATCTGCAGACGGCCTCACGTCTACAGAAGGACGAGCACGGCTTATGCATCACCTTACAATTAACAAAGGTGAAAAACCTATAGTTGCGCAACTTTTTGGAGCAAAACCGGAAAAATTTATTGAAGCGGCTGAGCTCCTGACAGAACTTGGGTTCAGTGGCATAGACATAAATATGGGCTGCCCAGACAAGAATATAATTAAAAGTGGCTCTTGCGCAGCACTTTTCAAAAATCCAAAATTAGCGCAAGAAATTATTTCAGCTACTAAACAAGGAGCAGGTGGTCTACCAGTCTCTGTAAAAATTCGAATTGGCGACACAAAAGTAGACTGGGAAGACTGGATTTCAGAACTGTTAGTAGCAAAGCCCGCAGCAATTTCCATACACCTACGCACCAGAAAAGAAATGTCAAAAGTCCCAGCCCACTGGGAAATAATGAACGACATAGTCCAGTTTATAGGAAAAAATACTAGCGAGGACAATAGGCCACTTGTAATTGGCAACGGTGATGTACTAACACTTGCACATGCAAAACAAAAAGTGCTAGACACCGGCTGCGACGGGGCTATGATAGGCCGAGGTGTGTTCCAAAATCCTTGGGTCTTTGCAGAAGACCTTCCAAGCGCGCACTCATTAAAAGAAAAGGTTAAATTGCTAGCACTACATGCTGAACTTTTTGAGCAACACTTTACCGGCATAAAACCATTTGAACTTCTAAAACGGTTTTATAAAATTTATATTAACGGCTTCGAAGGGGCTGCGGAACTTCGCGAACAACTGTATACTGCAAATAACAGCCAAGAACTTAAGACTATATTAAATAACCATAAACTACTATAAGTTATGCGCCAAAAATTTTTATTTACTGTTATATTAATACTAGGCATACTTCTCAGCACTGCATTGTGGATGAACTACGAGCTTAAAACCGAATCTAGCCTGCCCACGCCAACTCCAGTTACCACACACAATACTATAACCACCAACTACCCAGTACACACAAATATAACTGCAACAGTATTTTGGGTCGGCGAACCTGTGGGTAACGGCTCCTCAGAAAACAATGCGGTTAGCGCGTGGGATGACGCTTGGCAAAAACACTTCGGCTGTTTTGACAACTTCGCAAAAAGAGATGGTTACCTACCGGCTGGTTGCACGCCCAAAGAAAATCCATTTTATTTAGACTTGCCGTACAACGACTTTACAGACGCAGGCACTCGAAAACAGGACGTGGCAACAGTTGTGCCTTGGGGTAAAGAAATGCGCGCAGAAGAGTCCCTCATGAAAAACCGCTGGGTTAAAATTACAAAAAACAACTCAACATGCTATGGCCAAATAGAAGACGCCGGCCCATACGAATACAACGACACTTCCTATGTGTTCGGAAAACAAGACCAACGACCGAAGAGCCAAGAAGCAAATAATGCAGGCCTAGATGTGTCCCCCGCCCTGCGTGACTGTCTAAAATTTAACGGACTAAACAACGACGAAAATAAAGTAAACTGGCAGTTTGTAAACGAGACAGAAGTGCCAGACGGCCCTTGGAAAACTACAGTTACAACAAGCCAAATATTTTGGAAATAATTTTTAACTTATTACGCAGAACACATGCAACATACTCCCCCATCTATAGCAGAACTCAAACTACTGCGCAGACCTGTTCGCAACGTTAACCAAGAACATATAGAGCATCTTACTCGCCTAGAACACCTTGCACTTTGGATTACACAACATGTCGGCACTATGGGATTTTTTATAATTATTTTTTGCTGGACAGTTTTTTGGCTTACGTTTAATACACTAGCACCAGCTTCTTTGCGTTTCGATCCGTTCCCAGGGTTTGTGTTGTGGCTATTTATTTCTAACATGATACAAATTTTTCTTATGCCACTCATAATGATAGGCCAAAATTTGCAAAACCGACACGCGGAAACGCGAGCCGAGGCAGACTTCGAGGTTAACATTCGTGCTGAACGAGAAACCGAAGCAATCCTCCAACACCTAGAAATGCAAAACACACTAATTTCCAAAATACTAGAAAAACTGGATAAATAATTTTACACCCACTATTCCATGCCCAAATTCGCAAACCCAGACGAAAAACCAATCGATTACTCAACTTGGCAACTGTTACAAGACACGTGGCGGCGTTTAAAACCATATCGCGGGCAGTTTTTTGTGGCAAGTTTTTTCCGACTAGCCTCGGACGCAGTATGGCTTTATCCAAGCTACGGCCTTGCGAGTCTTATAAATATTCTTGCTCATGCGCAAACTAACCTTCCCCTAGCTACACATCAGGCTTGGAAAGTAGTTTGGTTGTGGAGCATAGCCGTAGTCATACGTTTTGGCTGCATGTTCCTTGCAAGAAAAATTGGTTTGTCAATTGCTTCGCGAGTCAATGTAGATACTGAAGTTGCAGCACTTAAACACCTTTTTAAAATAGATATAGACTGGCACGAGCGTGAAAACTCAGGGAACAAGATAAAACGCATACAAAGCGGTGCGGGTAATTTTGATAGAGTTATACAAATTTGGTTTATGAACGTTATAGAAATTTGTGTCAACTTTATTGGTATGACATTTATTATAGCCAAATTTAATTTACTTACTGGAGCTATAATGATATTTTTTGCTATAACATACTTTTTACTTTCACGCCGACTAACTCCTTGGGCTGCCCGCAGTGCATACGCTGTAAATGCACAGGAAGAAACCATGACGGGCTTAGAATTTCAAGTGGTAAACAATATACGCACTGTAAAAGTTCTTGCTATGGGTGACTCTCTCATGGAAACCCTGCGCGAACAAGGAGAAGCCTTGTATAAAAAAATTAAAGAACGTATTTTTCGTTTTCAAACTAGGACAAACATATTGCCCATATGGGCGCACATAGTGCGTACAGCAGCGGTGATATATGTAATAAAAGGTATTTTACACGGTCAGTTTGAAGTTGGCTTTCTTTTTCTGTTCAGTAGTTATTTCAGCATTATATGGCAATCCATAGCCGAACTTTCAGAAATATCGCAGGACATAATTATTGCGCGGTATACTATAGTTCGCATGAATCATATTTTAAATGTACCTATAACAATAGAAGACAATACCAACAAAATACTTTTTCCGGCCAACTGGAATGTTCTAACTATAGAAAATTTAAACTTTGGCTATAGCAATAACGTAGTTTTAAATAATATTTCCTTAACGGTAAAACGCGGAGAAAAGATAGGTATAGTGGGACTTTCTGGTGCAGGCAAATCTACTCTCTTTAAACTTCTGTTAAAAGAATACGAAAGTTTCACTGGCAGCATACGTTTCGACGGGCAAAATATTCAAAACATTCAGAAAACAGACTACTTTAAACACGTTGCGGTGGTACTGCAGGAAACCGAAGTCTTTAACTTTTCACTTAAAGAAAATATTACCATTGCAAACGACTCGGAAAAGAATAACGATGTGCTACTACAAAGATCTTTAGAAATTGCGCATGTAACCGACTTTTTGCCCAAACTCGCAAACGGCATGGACACTGTAATTGGTGAAAAAGGCGTAAAACTTTCAGGTGGAGAAAAACAGCGCGTAGGGATTGCCCGTGCTATATTTAAACAGCCACAAATTCTGCTTATGGACGAAGCAACTTCCCACCTAGACCTAGAATCCGAAGAAAAAATACGCGACTCCCTACATAAGTTTTTTGAAAATGTTACGGCCATTGTTATAGCGCACCGTCTTACCACCATAAAAGAAATGGACAAAATTTTAGTCATTGAAGACGGTAAACTTATAGAACAAGGAAACTTTGATGGACTCTACCAACAAAAAGGTCGGTTTTACGAACTATGGGAAAAGCAAAAACTATAAAGGAAATTATAATGAAAATTACTTCTGCAGAATTTAAAAAAGGGCTTACAGGCGAAGACGACATACTACGGGACGGTACTCCGCAAGTGGCGTTTATTGGCCGTTCCAACGTAGGCAAATCCAGTGTCATAAACTCGCTTGTTGGCAGGCGCGACTTGGCGCGCAGTAGTCCCCGTCCAGGTAAAACTAGGGAAATAAACTTATACTTAATTAACAAAGCTTTTTACCTTGTAGACTTGCCGGGTTACGGATACGCCGAGGGCTCATGGGCAAAACGTGACGAAATAATTAAACTTATTCACTGGTACTTGCGTCACCCAGACGTAGGTTTGCAAAAAGTGGTGTTAATTATAGATGCAAAAGTCGGGCTAACAGAAAACGACACAAACATGCTTCGGCTACTAGAAAGCGAAAATAGACAAGTAATTATAATCGCAAATAAAATAGACAAACTTAAAACACAAGAGCTAAAAAAGCAACTGGCGATAATTGAAGTACAAGTAGGCACACACAAACTTATTCCCTACTCCGCAGAAAAGAAACTAGGCGTTGGCGCTCTCACAGACGAAATGCTAAAGAAGTAGAGAGTTTTTAGTTGGTAGTTTTTAGTCGCCTCTTCGGCGACCCGCCGAAGAGGCGGGTTGTATGTTGTATAGTTTATTTAGTTATTTAATTGTTATTTTGTTAAATTAATGAACTACGACACAATTGTTATAGGTGGTGGACCAGCAGGCATGATAGCCGCAGGAAGAGCTGCCGAACTTGGCGCCAAAGTCCTACTACTAGAAAAAAACGCCAAGCTTGGTAAAAAGCTCCTCATTACCGGTGGTGGTCGGTGCAACATTACCAACGCCGAATTTGACGTGCGTAAAATGGTCGCTAAGTACGGCCCCAAAGGCAAAGCACTATTTGGTTCCTTTAGCCGTTTTGGCGTGGCAGAAACTCTAGACTTTTTTCATGCGCACGGCCTAGCTACAAAAGTGGAAGCAGAAAAAAGAGCTTTTCCCCAAAGTAACAAAGCCGAAGACGTGTGGAAAACCCTTGTGCAATATTTAAAAGATGGCAAGGTTACAGTGCACTATGACTCCCCTGTTTCTGGCATTGAAACTACAGATGGTAAAATTACCGGCATCAAAGTCGGCAACAAAATACTCACCGCAAAAAACTACATTGTAGCCACCGGTGGCAAGTCGCGTCCTGAAACAGGTTCCACTGGTGAAGGTTTTTTGTGGATGCACGCCCTTGGCCACAAAGTAGAAGAGCAGGACGCAGCACTCGTGCCGGTAACAACAAAAGAAAAATGGCAAAAAGATTTGTCTGGCTTAAGTTTTGTAAACGCAAAGCTCACAATGTTCCAAGACAATAAAAAGATCGGCAATAAAACCGGCAAGCTACTATTTACCCACTTTGGACTTAGTGGCCCGCTGGTACTTAACATGAGCAAAAGCATCCGTGAGCTTTTCACCTATGCGCCTGTAAGCCTAGAGCTAGACTTATTTCCAGAGCTGGACGCAGTAGCTATAGACAAAAAAGTTTTGGGCGTACTTACCGGGGCCTTTAATAAAAAAATTCGCAATAATTTAGGCGACCTAGTCCCACCAAAAATGATACCCACAGTACTAGAACTAACTAAAATAGACCCAGAAAAAACCTGTAACGCAGTTACTAAAACAGAACGTGCACTTTTAGTAAAACAGCTAAAAAGTTTTAAACTTACCGTAACCGGTTTTCTTGGTACAGACAAAGCCATTACCACTTCCGGCGGTGTAAGTTTAAAAGAAATAGATTTTAGAACTATGCAAAGCAAGCTCTACAAAAACCTCTACCTTGCCGGCGACATTCTAGACTTTGACCGCCCAAGCGGTGGCTTTAGCTTGCAAATTTGCTGGACTACCGGCTATCTCGCTGGCGAAAATTCTGCAAAAACGCAATAGACTATCCACCAACACCACCCTTTAATAATACAAAATATATGCCAGATATATACTCATATAAAAAAATCATAGAAAAGAAAATTATTTCTGCCGTAGAAAACGTGTTGCACACCAAAGTGCTATCTGCTACAAAACTCAAGGCCGGCGAAATTAACCACGTCTACAAAGTCATAACAACTCAAGGGGAATATGTGGCTAGGGTCTTTCGCTATAAAAATTGGCCGGAAGCTAATAAGTTAGAATGGATAGAAAAGCAACTACTAAAACATAGAGTTTTACATGCAAAAATAATATACTGCACAAGAAACAAAGACCATTTTCCAAACGGCTTTATGCTTTCGGAGTTTGTAAGAGGCACAAGCGGAACAGACGCAGTTAAACAAAAACTACTAAGTGAGACAGAACTTTATGAAAAATTAGGAAAACTCGCCCGGCTAATCCATGGAATTGCTGTTCAGCGACACGGGCTTATAAACTCTGGCAAAGGACAGTTTACAAATTACTTAGACATGCCCTTAACAGATGCAAAAAGACTTTTAAACTTGCTTACTAAAAAAGGTGCACTAAAACAAGATCCTTACGAACAGGTTAAAAAAATAGTTGAAACTATCATAAATAAATATAAACAACATATTACTCCTGTCTTGCTCCATGGCGACATGAGCGAGACAAATATTATAGTCACACCAAATAAAAATATAATACTCATAGACTGGGACAACGCCAGAGCTGGGTTCTGGCTTTCAGACTTTATAGAACTTTCAAGAAGACACTTGGCAGAAAAATCGTGGAGCGCAAACCCACTACGAATGAAAAAGGCTAGAAATGCTTTCTTCAAAGGCTACGGCAAAACTCCATTTACCAACAGGCAACTCCTAACCTTAGAAAAAACCTTGCTACTTATTCGCTATATTTGGCAAATGAATTATTACTTTTTTGACAACAAAAACCCCAAAAACTTTAATGCTATTAAACGCGCTTTCTACAAGCTGCTAAAAAACAAATATTGACGCCTAAGCCCAAACTAGCTATAATGCTCAAGTAATTACATATTGCTCTATGCCTGACACAGCGGGTACTCAGCTAGTTCGTCCTACCAAATCTGTGTAGGATTTTGTTTTTCTAGTTTAAAAATTGCAAAATTGAAAATTATCTACATATATGGTGCCTGTAGCTCAATGGTAGAGCACCGCTCTGTGGCAGCGGCTACGCGGGTCCGATTCC
>JAHFJH010000022.1 GCA_023245995.1 Candidatus Doudnabacteria bacterium
CTTATAGGTCTAACTGTGCCAACTATTTCCTCTACCGGTCTTTGTTCCTTAACAGGCGGCTTTGGCGGTATTAAATTTGAAGAACCTAATATCATAATCAGAAATTATACAAGAAATTGAACAGTTTTATTTCTGATTTTTGTTTGATGACTATTTTGTAACAGCGAATTGTTGTAAAGCTTGGTCGTATGTTTTAACCGGTATAGCACTATTTTTTACGGCTCGCATAATTTGTCTAAACTGGCGCGGAGTAGTGTGATAAATATCATCACCGGTATTTGTTATATCGTGAAAAACTAACACGACCCACTGTTTATTTGCCTTAGCAGTCGCAAGCCAAGCTTGTATATCCGCAAGTGTTGTTTGCGTAGTAATACCACGAACCTTCACGTCGTATGGGAATGTGCCCTGTGAGTTATTACCCTGTTCAAAACCACGGAGTGAACTAAAGTATGTAGCACCTTCTGCAACTAAATTGCCGTTGTAAGCGCCAAATGGAAAAGCAAAGTTTTTTGGCGTCCAAGCTTGTAACGCAGTTTTGCACCCTTGGTACTCTGCTGTAACCTGAGAAGCCGACATAAGTGTCATGTCCTCGTGTAGTACACTGTGGCACATAATTTCCCAACCACTCTGGGCAACTGTGTTTATTTGTGCTGTGGTCATATAACCGGTAGTACCAATATAGCTACTTATTACAGGAATGGTTGCTTTAAAACCATAGCTGTCCAACACGGGCTTGGCTACAGTAGAAGCTGTTACTGGACCGTCGTCAAACATTATAGTAACCGCTGCTTGAGTGGGCACAAAATCTTGAACGCTTAGGTCGTCAAATGTGGCAGTACCACTAGCTTTTATAAGCGAAGGAATAACAAAAATATAGTCTATAGGACCGGTAACCGTAGGAATACTACCTGTGTTAAAACCAATCCAACGCCAATCAAAAGTACCGGAGTTTGCACTTGTATTCCAGTAAGCGGTTTGCCCATTCATAAGGTGAATTTCCGCATACACGCTAGCACCAAAATAAGATCCAGCATCTTTAACAATGTTTTCACCTTTAACGTAAGCACCAATAAACACTGGATTTGAGCTTGTTTGCTGTAAGTCTATGCGCTGGTAGGCTCCACTCATGGAAGTTGTGTCACTGCTTTGTACTTGCATTGCCCACTGTCCGGTTCTGCCACCTGCTACACGACTGTAACCGTTTCCAAAATCTTGCCAATCAAAAGCTTTAGCTACGTTAGTGGCAGCTTGCTCAAAACTTGGATTATTAAACGGGTCACTTACCACGGCTCTTGCCACAATTGAACTGCTGGCAAAGGGTAAATACATTAGGCCGATAATTAACAATATTACACTAGCTTTCTTCATATATTTTGAATTATTCATAATAACTAATAATTATACAATATTCGCTCTAATTAGACAAATTAACCAATGTGTCTCCTAGCAGGACTTTTCCAAGCTCCAGTTGAATGCTCAAAAAACGCTCTGGGGAAAGCCACTAGGAACGTCCACGCGTCTATATATTTCATGAACAAAAAACCTAAGCCATACCAAATATATTGCGGTCTCCGCAGTAGCAAACCAACTATTAAAGATACGCCGTAATCAAGAGCGAAAATAACTAGAATGAACTTAAATACATTATACGGCCCAGTCAATATGTCATAAATATTTCCAAGCCATGGAGCAACGCTACCCGAACCTATTAACGCTATATAAACAACAAAAATAACAGCAAACGGCAAGATAAGTAAACTAAGTGCGGCTAAAACTACCTCAGCAATATAAATTAACAAAGCCAACGAAAACAAACTAGGCCAAAAGCCGTGGCGCTTAATGGTTTGCCACAACCCTAAGTGCCAGCGCCTTACCTGTTTATAATAGTCGCCTAAGGAGTGAGGGTCTTGCGTGTTGCCGTACACGCGTGTGTCTAAAATTATTTTACCAAGTTTGTTATGATGTATTTCAAAAGTCATGTTGTAGTCTTCTATAACCAAGCCCGTTGCAGCTATATCTATATTTTTCAAAATACTTGCTCGGTACAAACTACAAAAACCAGGAATAATTGGCGTTAGCGACAAAGGTAACCACGCCTGTGCATACTTCAACAAGTATTGTGCAAGCAAATAGACTCTTTCACGGTGAGCCAAAATAAACAGCTCAGAAAAACTCGCTTTTTCTGGTTGCCAAAGAGTACGAGCAAACCCTGCCACTGCGGCTACACGTGAGTCTTCCAAATATGGTAACGCGTATGTTAGGTAGTCTGGACTTATTATGGTATCTGCATCTACAAACAGCACACCAACATACCGGTCGGCCAGCTCAAAGTATTCAATCGCATCCTTAAGTGCTCCTGCCTTACCTTGGTTTGGCAACTCTAACACATTAACACCAAGACTTCTTGAAATATCTGCAGTATTGTCTTTTGAACCGTCGGACACTACATAAATATTTTCCGCCGGCACTATAGCAAGCAAGGACGCAAGCGACTTTGCAATAACCAATTCTTCGTTATAAGCCGGTAATAGTACGGCAACTTGTTCTTTCTGCAACTGAAGACGCAAAGGGTTTCTCACATACACAGCTGAAAAAAGTTTACGAAAAATAGATATTTTGCCTAGCAACTCCAACACCCAGCGCAACAAACCAATTAGACCCCAAACACTTAAGTTAAGACCAAATAAAACCACGACGTAGTAAGCAACTCGCCATACGCCATGATTTCCAAAAGTTAATGCTAAGTGTTGAATAAAATGCATAAAATTATTTTTGTCCTAGTCTGCGTTTAAAGTCGGCTATAGTTAAAGCCAAACCATCTTTCAAACTCACTTCCTGTTTCCAGCCAAGCGCAGTAATCTTGCTCAAGTCCGGTGTACGACCGGAATGGTCATGACTTGGGCGTTCGGTAGACTGTATTGGACTTTTAGAGCCGGTAAGTTCTAAAACTAAGTCTGCAAACTCTCGAACTGTGGTTGTAGTAACCCCGCCAATATTGTAAGCTTCACCGCTCACACCTTTTTCCATAACCAATTCAAGACCACGAATAGAGTCGTCCACATAACAAAATGTCCTGTTCTGACTACCGTCACCATGCATGGTTAGTGGCTCACCCCTTAAAGCTTGGGTAATAAACTTACCAATAATTCGTAAGTCTACAATCGAATAGTTCGGGCCATACGCATTAAAGAAGCGAATAATCTTTGCGTTTATACCGTACTTTTGCGCGTATAAACGTATGTAGCTTTCCGCCACGCGTTTGCCTTCTTCATAAGGCGCCCTAAACCCAAGCGAATCTACATTTCCTGTGTAACTTTCACTTTGTGGGGTTACAAGTGGTTCACCGTAAACTTCGGCTGAGCTTGCGTGAAATACTGTTGCTTTATGTGCCCTAGCTACCAACAACATATTGCGAACCCCAATAGTACAAGTATCGAGCATTAGTTCACCTAATTTTTCTGGAGCAATATTTGGCACGCCAGTTGGACACGCGAAGTCGTAAATACGGTCAAACTTGTATTTGCTGGTGTCTGAAAATGTTTTTACAAAATTTTCGTCACACATGTCCATTTTTACAAATTCAAAATTATGGTTTTGCAAATGCAAAGCCACATTTTCCGCTACGCCAGTTACTAAATTGTCTACAGCAGTCACAGTATGCCCCATTTCCAATAGGTATTTCACCATATTAGACCCGAGGAAACCAGCACCGCCTGTTATAAGTATTTGCATATAAAAAAAATAGGGTTAAAAATTTACCCATCACTATACCAGACTTTACTAAAAAAAGCAAGTATTTAACAATATATATTGCTTTATAGCTCTTAAATAAGAGCATATAAATAAACTAAAACCACCCCGTTTCCAAGGTGGTTTAGTTTGCTCTTACGAGCTGTAGCCAATTAAAGGCGCTTTTTGCTGCGCTTCTTAGCAGCCTTTTTGGTTGCTTTTTTGGCTTTCTTTTTTGCGGCCATTTTGCTAGTCTCCCTGGAACACAAACTAATTTTGGTATGTGTCCCTTAATTTTTCTACTACTTCAAGCAAAGCTTGAAATTGAGTAGCCAATAAAATATTTCTTTCTGTGTTTCTTTGTGTTACCGATATTCTTTGATGTAAATTTTTTACATCAACCTTCGCATGTTATTTTTCTTAATTTTATTTCTAAAACTTTTTATTTAAGAAAAAATAATTGAAGGAAGAAATTCTGTTTCGTTTTTTAAAGTAATAATTTCGCTTACATGTAAATTATCGCCAAAATATATTTTTCTGTCAACACATATCCTGTTGATAACTTTTTTTAATTAGTGCTAAGTTCTTAGTGCTTAGTAAAAAAATTTTATAGAAACTTTGTACTAAGTACTAAACACTACGCACTATAATTATTCTTCAATTATTCTTCTAAAACTCCCTCGCCGGAAATAGAAGCTTTACGCCTATGTGCATGTTTGCGTACTATTCGTAATCTAGCCAAATTCCGTTCCAACAAAGCTGTAGTCGCAGCGTACTCGCGGTCCCCCAATTGTTCGCTGGCAAGACGCTCCTCTGCTCTTGCAAGCGCTTCCGCTGCTCGTTGCTCGTCTATTTCACCAATGTGCTCTGCAGCATCTGCGAGAATTACAACTTCACTATTTGCGGAAACTTTTAACATGCCGCCACCTACATGCAAGGTTTTAGTTTCTTTAGACATTCTAACTACTAACTCACCCGGGATAAGTGTGGACACCAGTTGTACATGCCCTGGGAGTATAGTCACCTGCCCCAAAGTAGTAGTACAGGTTATACTGTCTACTTCTGTATCTAACAGCGTTCGTTCTGGAGTTACAATTTGTATATGAATAGAATTCATAATGTCTAATACCTAATTCCTAATTTCTAAACAAGATACAATTCTTAATTCCGAACATTAGACATTAGTAATTAGGAATTGGAAATTCGCTTAAATAATTACTTAACTTGGCTAATGTCGCCTTTCATGTAAAAAGCACTTTCGGAAAACTCGTCCATTTCGCCGTTTAAAATTTTCTTAAAACCCTTTACAGTGTCGGAAATTGTTACGTACTGCCCTGGAGTACCTGTAAAAACTTCTGCAACAAAAAATGGTTGAGAAAGAAAACGCTGAATTTTACGAGCACGCGCAACAACTACTTTATCTTCTTCTGGCAACTCTTCCATACCAAGTATGGCTATAATATCTTGCAGGTCTCTATAACGCTGCAAAGTTTTTTGTACCCCACGTGCTACTTCATAATGTTCAAGCCCAACAATGTTAGGGTCCAAAATAGTTGAAGTGGAGTCAAGCGGGTCTACAGCAGGATATATTCCTAACTCAGAGAGTCCGCGGGAAAGCACAACTGTTGAGTCTAAGTGCGCAAATGTCGTAGCTGGTGCTGGGTCGGTTAAGTCGTCGGCTGGCACATAGACTGCCTGTACGGAAGTTATAGAGCCTTTGTTAGTAGAAGTAATGCGTTCTTGCAACTCGCCCATTTCACTGGCTAAAGTTGGCTGATAACCTACAGCAGAAGGTATACGACCAAGTAACGCAGATACCTCGGAGCCTGCCTGTGTAAAACGGAAAATGTTGTCCACAAACAGCAGTACATCTTGGTTTTGTTCATCTCTAAAATACTCAGCCATAGAAAGCGCTGAGAGGGCAACGCGAGAACGCGCACCTGGTGGTTCGTTCATTTGGCCAAACACCATAGCTAGTTTATCTAAAACTTTAGCTTCTTTCATTTCATGGTAAAGGTCATTACCTTCGCGAGTACGCTCACCCACTCCTGCAAACATACTTACACCACCATGGGCCTTTGCGATGTTGTTTATAAGCTCTTGAATAACCACTGTCTTACCTACTCCGGCACCACCAAATAAACCCACTTTACCACCTTTTAAGATAGGGCAAATTAAATCTATAACCTTAATACCGGTTTCCAAAATTTCACTTTTAGTAGACTGGTCAACTAACTTTGGGCTAGGTCTGTGAATTTCATACGTCTCATTAGTTTCTGGAGCTGGTAGACCGTCTATGGGTTCGCCTAAAACATTAAACATGCGCCCAAGCGTCGGTGTACCAACAGGTACAGATATGCCCCTACCTGTATTTATGACTTCCATACCACGTGTAAGACCATCGGTTGAGGACATGGCAATTGCCCGCACATTACCACCTTTTAGCTGTTGTTGTACTTCAAGAGCAAGTTTGGTACCATCGGCCTTGGCAATGGTAAGAGCTGTAAAAATACCTGGGATGTCTTGCTCAAAACGTACGTCCACTACAGGTCCAATGATTTGGGTTACGATACCGGCAGTAGCATTTAGTTGTATTGATTCTTTGCTTGTCATATCTTGAGAATTTTCAATTTTTAATTTTGCAATTTTTAATGAATGACCAAATGTCTGAACATTTTAGAATTTACAAATTGAAAATTGATTGAAAATTAAAAATTATAAAATTATAAATTATTTAAACTAACTATTGTCCTTCTAAGGCAATCTTCCCTGCCGTAATTTCCGAGAGCTCGGTTGTAATCTTATTCTGTCTCATCTGGTTAAAAGTTAGTGTAAGATCTGCGATTAAATCGCCCGCTGAATCTGTTGCATTCTTCATCATAATCATTCTAGAGGAGTGCTCTGAAGCATCGCTTTCTAACAATGCTTGATACAACTGGCTTTCTAAAATTCTGGGCACTAAATGATTAATAACTAACTCAGGAGACGGTTCAAAAGTGTATTCAACAGGGTTAAGGGTGTAGGGTTTAGGGGTAAGTCCGGAATCCATAGCCCGCTTAGTCGCGGATGCTAGTTGAACTTCTGTACCCTGTACCCTGTACCCTGTACCCTCACTAAATGGCAACAGTTGCTTAACAACTGCTTTCTGAGTTAACGTGGAAACAAAGTGATTATATACTATATAAATATTTGCATACTCCCCGCTTTCGTACATGTGCACTATTTGAGCTGCAATTGCATACACTCCTGTCACTTGTTCACCACCGTCGGACTTGGGAAAATCTGCTATTACTTGTTTGCGCATTCTTGTCGCGGCCTCGGAAACTTTTTTCCCTACTACTATTACATCTACACTTCGGCCATTTTTGGAACTCAACCACTGGCTCTCTAGATCTTTTAATTGAAGAAGTAAATTTACGTTAAAACTTCCAACCAAACCTTTATTTGTAGAAATAACCACAACCCCAATCTTTTGTGCGTCTGGAAACTGTTTTAGCAGAGGTATATCCAACTCTTGCGGGGACTTTAACGATGCAATTAAGCCACTTGCAAGTTCTGCATAAGAACGACTTGCAAGGGCCTGGCTCTGACTCTTCCGCATTTTGCTTGCAGACACCATTTGCATAGCCCGCGTAACCTTGCGCGTACTTTTTACACTCTTTATTCGTCTTGTAAGTTCCTGTGTTCCTGGCATGGATTAGTTTCTAAAGTTTATTAAGTATAAAGTTTGTAAAGTCATACATTATGAACTTTAAAGACTTTATAAACTTTCAACTATACAGCAGTTTGTTTAAAATTACTAATTGCTTCTTTAAGCTTGCTCTCAAGCTCTTCTGTTAGTTCTTTCTTTTCCGCGATTGCTTTAAGGACATCCCTGCCTTGTGCTTCCATAAAGTCTTTAAACTTATCTTGCCACTGACCAATGTTCTCCACCGCCACGTCATCTAAATAGCCATTATTAGCAGCGTACAAAACGCAAACTTGCTGTTGCATAGAAACTGGCGCGTACTGTGGCTGTTTCAAAATTTCTGTAATTCTACGTCCAAGCTCTAAAGACTTACGTGTTTCTTCGTCTAAGTCAGAACCAAACTGTGCAAAACTTTCTAGCTCACGAAACTGCGCAAGAGAAAGTTTAAGCTTCCCTGCCACTTTTTTCATGGCTTTAGTTTGAGCGGCGCTTCCTACACGAGAAACGGATATACCTACGTTTAAGGCTGGGCGAATACCTTTGTAGAATAAATCTGACTCCAAGAATATCTGGCCATCGGTGATTGATATCACATTGGTAGGAATATACGCAGAAACATCCCCTGCTTGAGTTTCAATAATTGGCAAAGCTGTAATGGAGCCACCACCAAACTCTTTAGATAACTTACATGCGCGTTCAAGCAGTCTTGAGTGTAAGTAAAACACATCCCCTGGATACGCCTCACGCCCTGGTGGCCTGCGTAAGAGTAAAGAAATTTCACGATATGCAACAGCCTGTTTAGACAAATCGTCATAAACAATAAGCACGTCCCTACCTTGATCCAAGAAAAACTCAGCCATAGCACAGCCTGCATACGGTGCTAAGTACTGCAGTGCAGCAGACTCCGAAGCTGCGGCAGATACTACTATTGTATACTTCATAGCACCGCGAGACTCCAACTCTGCAACAATCTTTGCTACTTTGCTTTCTTTTTGTCCTATTGCAACATAGACACAAATCATATTTTGGTCATGCTGGTTTAAAATGGCGTCTAACGCAACAGCGGTTTTGCCGGTTTGCCTATCACCAATTATAAGCTCGCGTTGCCCACGACCAATAGGAATGAGTGCGTCTATAGCCTTTATTCCAGTTTGCACAGGTTGCTTAACCGACTCTCGTGCAATGACCCCAGGTGCAAGTTTTTCTACTGGATAAAATTTGTCCGCAACTATATCGCCCTTACCGTCTTTGGCTTCCCCTAAGGCGCTTACTACTCGACCAATTAAATTTTCTCCTACCGGTACAGACAATATTTTCCCTGTTGCTTTTACAGTATCGCCCTGTTTTACATGCTGGTAATCGCCCAAAATAACGCCACCAACCGTGCGTTCTTCTAAGTTTAGCGCGACACCAGAAATGTTATTTCCAAAATCCAACATTTCCATGCTCGCAACTTTTCGAAGACCAGATATGCGCGCAATGCCATCTCCAACTTCTAACACTGTACCAACTTGGTCCACCTTAGGGTCTGTGGCAAAACTAGTTAGCTTATTTTTTAATTGTTCAATTACTTTTGTAGCGTCCATATATTAGGAAGTTAACGAGTTAACGTGTTCACAAGTTTTAAACAACGCGTGAACATGTAAACACATTAGCTAGATAAAGTGTCTTTTAAGTTGGCTAGCTGCCCTTTTACGCTGGCGTCTATTAATGTATCGTCTACTCTAAGCACCATACCACCCACAAGCTCGTCGTCCACTTTGCTCCTAATTTCTAACTTTGGTCCCACAACAGAATTTAGTTCGTCTAAAATTTTCTTATTTGCTACAGCCTCTCTTGCAAATATGGCTTCAACCTGTTTTACTTCTTCTTTACTAGAAAGTAATTTTTCAAATTCTGTCACAACTGCCTCAAACTTTTCCAAGTCGTCGTTCTCGCGCATAAGCGCAACTAAATTCTCCACTACCACATCGTGGTCTTCTGGCTTCGATTCCTGCATTGCAAGCTGTAAAGCTTGCGCGTATTCTTGGATAGATATTGAATGCATAGTGCTTAGTATTTTGTACTTAGTGCCTGTACTGCTGCCTCGGCCAGCTCTCTGTCTTTTTTATCAGTAATTTTCTCACGCAAAATTTTCTCTGTAGCTCCTACAACAAGATCTGCAAGTTTAGATTTTGCATCTTGCAACACTTGCATTTCTTCGCGGGCAAGTTCTGCCTTGCCGTCTTGTACTATTTTCTCTTGTTCAAGCTTGGCTTTTGTAAGTAACTCTGCACGAACAGCCTCCGCTTCAAGTTTAGACTGACTTACAATACCAGCGGCTTCTGTACGAGCTTTGGCAATCTCCCCTTTTTTCCATTCTTCAAACTCTGCTTTTTCATGAACTATTTTTTCAGCCGTTTGCAAAGACTCTTCTATTTTCTGTGTACGCCTTTGAAGTGCTTTCGTTACAGGTGTAAATACCCACTTCCACAACACAAACAAAACTATGCCGAAATTTATTAACTGCGCTACAAAGAGTTTTACATTTAACCCAAACATAGTAGCAACGTCCGGAGAAGTAGTAGTTGCTTCTTCGGCAGCATGCGCAGTATGCATTAATAGCTCGTTAAGTAATTGTATATTCATAGGGAGTAATAAATTTTCAATAATCAATTTTCAATTTTTAATGAATTTTCAATGTTCGAATTTTAAACTTAATAAATTTCAACATTGATTAAAAATTGAAAATTGTAAATTAAAAATTTGTCTTCTTATAGAATAAACGTAACTACCAATGCGTAAATGGCGATAGCTTCCGCAAATGCCATACCAAGAAGCATAGGTACAAATAGTTTATCTGCTGCTTCTGGATTTCGGCCTATGGCTTCCATGGCTTTTGCGCCAATAAGACCAATACCAAGCGCCGGCAACGCACCACCGAGACCAATTGCAATAGCCTTAGCTATTACTTTTCCTGTTTCTGCATCGAATAACATAATGTATCCTTACTCACCTTACATAAAAAAGGGTTAAATCTATTTTAATTTGGTGAACGATTAATAATCTTGAAATTAATAGGGACTGATTGAGATTTATAGAAATTTATTGTAAGACAACGAATCTCTATCAATCTCCACTAATCTCTACAAGTCTCTTTGTTAACTTCCTACACTGTTGGTGTTGGTTCCAACATTTCCGCGTCTTCTTTATGGCTTACAGCATCGTGCTCGTGCACCTCGGTGGTTGCTATAGTTAAATAAACCAAGGTTAACATGGAAAACACTGTGGCCTGCACTATACCGACCAAAAGTTCCAAGCCCAAAAATGGCAATGGCACTAAATACGCAACCAAGCTCGCCATAACTGTAAGCAATACTTCTCCCGCAAACACATTTCCAAACAACCTCAGAGACAACGACACCATTTTGGCGACTTCAGAAACTATTTCAAGCAAACCAACAAAAAATTCTATAACCGCTGTCATTATACGCACTGGAGTAGGGTTGCGTAAAGCCTTGTATAAGTCGCCAAGTTTTATAAATTTATTTGCATACTTAAAGAATCCTATGGCAACTACCCCCAAAACATGAGAGACAACCACCACTAAAACCGCCATGGATAAAGTCATATTTAAGTCAGTGTTTGCCGGTCGGAATAAAGGTACAAACTCTTTTATACCTTCTTTTATTTCCCAAAATCCAATGGAACCAATGCCCGGTAAAAGTCCAATCCAATTAGACACTAGAATAAAGAAAAATAAAGTCCCAACTAACGGCAAAAATCTTAGAGACTTTTTTCTATCTCTAGTGACACGATCAAAATAGTCCAGTAAAACTTCTAAAATACTTTCGAAAAAATTCAATACACCTTTTGGCGCTTTATTTTTATAACCCACAAGTGCCAACTTTATTATGTATGCAAAAATTACAAAACCAATCATGGTTAAAAATGAATTTACATACGTATTGGTTATAGCGAAATTTCCTATATGAGCCACTGGTTCTGCGGCAAGAGGTGGAAGAGTCATAAATGCAGGAATTCCTAATATCTAATTTCTAATATCCAATGCAGGCATTTTGTAAGTAAATGTATTTAGCCAAGACATTAGAAATTGAAAATTAGATATTACTTTTTAAGTTCTTTGCGTATGCCGTTTATGCGCTTAGTAAGTAACGCAACACTGCAAACAAGGGCAAATAAAATTCCAAATAAAACAAAGAAGTTATAGTGGTGCGTATGGGAGTCTAACCACTTGCCACCTAGTCCAAACGCTACAACCGGTATGGCTATAACAAACCCAAACTCCACCGCCAATTGCATAGTACGTGCGAGCGTAAATGCCGAAGGCTTGCTTTGATTAGGTTTTGGAATTTCTACTTCCACAAACTTCTCTTATTCTTAAGGAATAATATGTCGGTAGTGTAACAAAAAAAATACTTTTACGCAAGTAAAAACGCCCTATTTCGGGCGTTTTATAAACTTTCTCCGTCTGCGGTTTACCCACACACTAACTTCTGGAGCCAGCTATCGGACTTGAACCGATCACCTACGGTTTACGATACCGTTGCTCTACCAGATGAGCTAAGCTGGCAAATCCAAAAGTTAGTGTGCGGGCGTGCGAGTGCGTTGCTCCCGCCTCTTCGGCGGGTCGCCGATGAGGCGACTACCAACTGAGCTACCTCAGCTCATTGGTGTATGGGTTTACGATACCGCTGCTCTACCAGATTTCTGCCCACCGAAGCCTTGCGCGAAGGAGGGAGCTAAGCCAACGTACTGTTAAAAGTTATCGTAATAATTTTGACCTGACTTATAACTCTCCACTGAAAGTTGGCACATAAAGAACATTGGATTTGGAAGTTCATCTAAACTAAACCACTGCCACATTTCACTTTTGTCTGGTTCCAAAACTCGTGGTTCACCACTTTTCCACTCCGCAGTCAGTCCGATATGGCAATAGTGCTTGGGTGAGTACTTTCTAACATTGGCTAAAAAAAGGAATTTCACATTCTGAATTTCTATGCCTACTTCTTCCGCAAGCTCTCTGCGTGCGCACTCTTCAAAACTCTCCATATACTCTAAGTGCCCACCTGGAAAAGCATATTCCCCTTCTCCGTGAGAGCCTTTGCGTTTAGCTAGCAAAATCTTGCCATCTTTGAATATCATAACCCCGACCCCGACCTTGCAAATATGTTCAGATGGTTTATCCATTGGTCTTATTTTAGTAATTTACTTTATAACAGAGGGGAATTTCACCCCTACACCAATTCTTGGAGCGAGCGATGGGAATCGGACCCACGTCTAAACCTTGGGAAGGTCTCATACTACCATTGTACTACGCTCGCAAAAGGCAATAGTGCGGGTCGGACCTGTGTCTAAATCCGCCAGCTGGCGGATCTCATGCTACCAGCCTTAAGGGCTCCATTCGGGATTGTACCCGCCTCTTCGGCGGGTCGCCGACGAGGCGACTAATCCCGCCAATAAACACTAGCCAACTAAACAATTCTAATTGAGTTTATCGTTTTTGTGAAGATAGATCTAATATATGTAGAACTTGTTGAAACTGATTATAGCTAAGAGACTAATTAAGACGTACAAAAAGTCTCAATAAATATTTACTTGTCTCAATAAGTCTCAAAGTTACTTTACATACCAAACCACAGGCACTAAGTCTTCTTGTGTGGACAGCCATGAGTCAAAATTTGTTGGCCTTAAAACAATTTCCTGAATGTGTAACATTTTTTTGCCATGATCTTGTACTTCTCCTGTAACCTGTACAATATGCAAACCAAATCGCGTATAAACTCGGGCAATCTTATGAAGTGGAAGACTCTCTACCACTTTTTTGTACTCAGGTACTGCTCCGCTAATATCTACATAACCGGCATCGCCTGAGAACCATTTTGTGGCGGAGTCTTCACTAAAAGCTTTTGCTAGGCTTTCTAGCGTTTCTCCTTTTTGTATGCGTTGTTCAATCTCTTGTGCCCTGCTTGCCAATAAAGGCTCAAGACTTGGTTGCTGAGCATACCAAATTCGTAATTTTACTTCATACAAATACTTTCTAGCCTCAGTTTGCTCTGCTACATAGGCACCTACTTTTTTTACCAACATTGCGTAAGTAGGGTCACCCACAGCAAGCCTGCTTGCAGTCTCGTTCAACTCTTGGTTTGTAAATATTACTTTTCCTTTAGCAACCGCCTCTACTTTTTTTGAGTTAGCAAAAACCGAAACAGCAGTAGACTTTTCTCCATCTTCTGCAAATTTGTATAAATCAACTTCCGAAGCTCGAATATATAAATTGCCAACACGACCAACCGGAAGCCTTGTAAATACAAAAACATTCCATTTTGCTTGCGTCAGCGTGCCACCATAAAGCCATAAAGTTGCTAAAGCTGCAGCAACAAGTAAGGCCACAACTAAAAAACTAAAAAATAAAAGACGTTTGTTCGTGTGTTCAAGTTTTTCCATACAATTGTTCTTGTTGTACTTTTTTTCCTTAGACCGTTAACGGGCGTGGCCGAAAAAATAATTCCACCACAACCTAAAATTGCTTGCGTTTGACTTTTGCTCCTCTGTCTTGTTTGTAGGGCCACTAGGTAAGAATACCACAGCTATTTCCCCATTGCGTTTAAGGTTCATTTGTTGTCTAGCCAAGCGCTCGGACGCAGACTCGCTGGATAAATACTGCAGAGAGTTTTCCAATTGCTGATTTTTTTCTTCCACCAAACGAGACTCAGATTGCAACGACGCAATTTGCGCTTCCACCTTTTTGCTTTGCCTATACTGCTTGTAACGAGTAGTACTGAGCAAAACAAGACTTGCAAGTAGCAAGACCACGACAAACCTGTTAGAAATAAATGTTATGCTTTTTCGAGTCATAAATACATTTCAAATTTACAAATGTAACAAATCTACAAATTTCTACGAATAGTTAAGAAATCTTTGTATTTATTAGCAGGTATTTGTAGATTTGTCTCATCCGTAGATTTGATAAGAATTATTAAATTGGCTGATTGGGCTTAACGTACTCTTCCCCAGCAGAGCCACCGGCAGTCTTACCAGTTTTTTCGTGCAAACGCCACAAAAATTCTTTTACAACTCCCGGTCTTTGTACAGAACGAATAATTATTGGCTCCAGCCTGCCCACGACTTGTAGGTCTATATCGCCAAAGCCAGCAAGCACGGACCACACTCCTGTAGTGCGCAAACTTATATTTAACATTCTGTCTAAAGCCGTTTCACTAACTGTTTGCCTAAATACACTGTCGTGACCAGTCTTTACGAACCTATGCGTAGTAACAATATAGCGTTCGCGGTGCCACAAAAAAAAGCGCCGAACAAACCAAGCTACAACAAGTACGCACCACCAAAAAAGGAACGTTCCCACATACCCAGAAAGGGCATAATGGTTTACATACCACACAGGTAAAACAATGAGCACAAATGTTAAAACTAAAGGCCCCGCAAGTACGGCAATACTCCGCCTAAACTGTAACACTACTTCTTCACCTGAATTTAAAATTATCGCCTGCATAAATAAAATTTATTCAAACTCCAGCGAAGTAAAAAATAATTTACAAACGCATTTTATAAAGACTGCATTAGATTGCCTTATAAGAAATTTTCTATTTGCATAACCTAAGTAAATAATATCACAAAATAAGTTTTTAACTAAAAAGGAGCTGGAAGACGCATTGCTTCCAGCTCCTGACGCTTTCGCGCCAAAATTCGAACTACATTCGTGCCAAGCGACGTTTCGGCCGTGCGGCCTTACCAGGCCTATTCGATCTTGGCAGTGGCGGAGTGTAAATCGGAGCGAGGGATGAGTGCTCGGGCGCCACCTCGTATTCGTACCACACGCCGTCCACGCGAACGAAGGCGATGTCACCGCAGTACACAACCCGAAGGCCCGTTCCGTCATGTTTCAACGGAGCGTTTCGGTTCACAAGACGCTGACCGCGGTTCACAAACGGCGTTGGGGCGTTGCGGCGCTCCTGCACGCAGACGAGCGCCCCTGGAATGGCATCGGAGAGCTTTTCGGGTTGCCAATCCGTTTCAGCCATGCCGACCTTGACGGCCAAAGAAAACGGCGTACCGCCGAGGTAGATTTCCCCAGGCCTGCGTTGCGGTTCACGCGTGCCTTTAAGTCCGAAAGCCCCGAGGCCACCAACAGCCAACAGCTTCAAGCCCCCTCCGCCACCACGCGAGAGACAGACGCTGACACCAGCCGGCAAAGCGCTAGTTGAGCCTTGCGTTTGCGCTGGTACGACGACGCGTCCAGCCTGATCGCGACCGAGCGCACGGGCCGGCACCCACAGGTATTGGACAAGCTTTTTGCCAACTCCTGTCGGAAAACCTTTCAGAAACTCAGCCACAGTAATGGACAAAGCCGCTGCCTTAACTGGTTTGGACGTAGACGTTGCAGGCATTTTTTGTCTTTGCATGATTTCCTCCCATGCTTGTTGTGAGACGTTGATGTAAAACTGTCGCCAAAGCGACAGCAGTTTTTGATTGCGATTGCGGTAGTATTTACTGAATATAAGAACACTTTTACTCAACAAACACTACCGCAAATAATAACATTGTAACAAATTATACATAGATTGTCAAGTATAATCTAAATTCCAATATACTTGACAAAAGTATAATTATATGCTAGTATTTGCATACTTTGTGGCTGTTGGTAGGAAACTACCAATTAGTCACAAGACTTTTACAAGGGCAAGCGCCCAAAAGGAGGACTTAATGGAAGACAAACCCATTCGGGCAGTGGTCCAGAAAGTCATTGCAGCGGGCAAGCACGGTCCTTACGCCATAGCACTTTCAAGTGAAGTTAAAGGTTCTATAACCTTTTCACTTAATAAGAGCGTATGGCATGAGACAAGTTTGCCCAAACCAGGCGTGGAAGTCGTGCTTTCTGACCTGCAAAGGTTCAAGAAAGTCGGCTGGCGCGCACTTAGTGGCCGGTTCCTACGACCGGCTGATGAGCAACAAGCTGACCAAAAATAAGGAGCAACAGGTCATGAAACGAGAAATCATCAATAATGCTGGCGCATCGGCCGGCAAACTGACGATCGGGAACCAGACGTTCCGAGTTGTCTTGCAACCAATGGCGAAGGAACCTCGGCAGACGAAGCAGGCGGCGGCCAAACCTGCTGCCCCCGCTAAGCCCAAAGCCAAACCGCAGGCCAAGGCGGTGCGGATCTTTCCTGCGAACTTCAAGGAGATGCTGCAGGGACTGGAGCAGGTTAAAAAAAGCTCTAAGCCGAGACGCAACAAGCTTGGAAGCCGTAACATCCGTTTCAAAATCGGCAAAGCGAACTTTGAGGGGAGCTTCACACATTTCCTTACACTTGCTGTCT
>JAHFJH010000049.1 GCA_023245995.1 Candidatus Doudnabacteria bacterium
TCATGAAAACAGCCAAGCGCCAAACTACTAAAAATAAAGAACCTTTGAATATTTTTTTGGTTGGGGATATAGGTTCTGGCAAGGGCACCCAAGGTAAGTTACTTAAGAAAAAATTTAAGCTTTACGATATCGACATGGGCGTGGAGCAGGAACATCAGCGTAAAGCAAACAAGAAATTGGACGCAATTTTTAAAAAAACAGTTGATGTTGGCAAAATGAATCCAACGGGTATTTATCGTAAGTTAGTCACTTCGGCAATAGTCAGGACTCCGCGCACAAGAGGCATACTATTTGCAGGACACCCAAAAATGCCTAGCGAAGTAAGGTTTGTAAACAAATTGTTAGCAAAAGTAGGTCGGACAAGGGTTATAAGCATTTACTTGTCGGTTCCATGGGAAGAAACTGTAGAGCGCAACCTAAAGCGCAAGGGTTATTTTGGCAATAAGCGTAGGGCGGACGATTCTTTGGTGGCAATAATGAAACGCAAACATTTTTCGCAGGCTTATTTGCTTAAGTCAAAGCCTCTATATATGTCTCTCTACCCATTTGCGCAAGTTAGTGGTTTGGGAACAATTTTAGAAGTGCATAAGCGAGTTATGCGTGCGATTGAAAGATTGCAGAAACAAGTATAGGTATAGAGTGCAAGGTGCCAAGCAATGTATTTTCACTTAGCACTTAGCACTATGAACTTAGCACTCACATATGCCTCACGGGCAAATTAAAACTTCAAAAGAAATAGAAACCATAGCCGAAGGAGGCAAACTCCTGCGGGATATTTTGTTGCGTACTGCAAAGCTTGTTAGGGCGGGGGTTACTACTAAAGAATTGTCCGATTATGCAGAAACAGAAATTCGCAAAATAGGGGGCCGGCCAAGTTTTATAGGCTACGGAGACAAGAGTAATCCGTTTCCAGCCGCGCTTTGTACTTCGGTAAACGACGTGGTGGTGCACGGTATTCCAGGTAAAGAAATACTTGCAAGCGGTGACATAATAGGCTTAGACATAGGTATGGAGTACAAAACTTTGTATACAGACACAGCCATTACTGTTCCTGTTGGTACGGTTTCTTCTATTGCGCAAAAATTAATAGATGTAACAAAGAAGTCTCTTGAACTTGGTATACAGCAAGCCCGCGCTGGTATGCATGTTGGGGATATTGGTCATGCAGTGCAGAGCTATGCCGAGAAAAACGGTTTTTCGGTAGTGCGTGATTTAGTAGGCCATGGCGTCGGCTACGGTGTGCACGAAGACCCACAGGTGCCAAATTACGGCAAAAAAGGCACAGGCGCAAAACTTGTAGAAGGCATGGTTATAGCCATAGAGCCTATGTTGTGTAGTGGTACTTACCATATATTTTTTGACGATGACGACTGGACCATACGCACCGAAGATGGTGGTATTTCTGCCCATTTTGAACATACTATTGCTATAACTAAACAAGGCCCACGTATTTTGACGTAGAAATAAAAATTAAAGCACCACGAGTAACTACATGGCTGTTGTAGTTACTCGTGGTGCTATTTGTGGCGTTGTTCGCGCGTCGGTTTTGATTAGTAATGGTCGCTGGCTAGGTAGCGGTCAATCTTAAGGGCTTGTCGGTAACGCTGAATGACCCGCACCTTGACTCCGACAATTTTGGCGATAACCGTGTCGGGGAGCTGGCCGAGGAAGTCTCTAACTTTTTCCCGCCAAGGCGGAATAACTTCCAGTGTGTAGGTTACACCAATTTGGGAGAAGGCTTGGGTCAGCCCACCGAAATGGTAGTTGGCCGACTGGCGAAGACCACTGTCAATTTGCTTTGGCTTCAAACCTTGTTTGCCGCGAAGCTCGCCCAAGGTTTGCATTGGGCAATAGAAGGGCACTTGGGCATGACCCACTTGAAAATAGGTTTTCAACAGTGCGCGAAAACGATGTTTGCATTTCGGGCAGGTGGTGAGAAAGTCCTTGGGGTCGTTTCTGAAGCCGCGACGAATCTCAATTGCTGTAAGGCTGTGGTCGCACCCAGGACATCTTGCGGACGGTTCGTACTTCTCCCCACGAAGCGCAGATATTAGGTCTGTGCGAAGTTGGAGTAGCGCAGAACTAAGTCTCAACTTTTGCGCCGTTGTTAAGCGTTGTTGTTGAGCTAAAGCAGGAGACAAAGAACAACTTAATGACATTGGATTTCCTCCTCAGGAGTTCGCAGTGTGGAAGTAAAAGCAGTGTTCGGTGCGGCTTTCTGTTAAGCCGGCCAACTGCTAAGTGTTTATATACTATACAGTATTATTGGTGTTTTGGCAATATTTCACAATTTATTGCCAATATGGGTGGCGTATGCTATAGTGTTTGCATCATCTTAAGTCTTGCTTCTTACGTTTGTTTGGGACTTCATCCGCTTAAGGCTTTAGGCCAAGCGCGGGCAGGCAAATGTTTATCAATTATTTTGTTAAACATAAGTCAGTAGTCATCAGTCAGTAGAACGAAACTTGTATTTATTATTTTGCCAGCAGTGGAAGATGAGCTCTGGCCATGTTAGGAAGCCAAACAAATGGCGACAAAGTTATATGTTGGTGGTTTAAATTACTCTACCACTGACCAAGAGTTACAAGAAGCATTCGCACAAGCAGGTACTGTTACCTCGGCTAGCGTAGTTACAGATCGCGACACCGGCCGCTCCCGCGGTTTTGGTTTCGTAGAAATGGACACCAAAGAAGCAGCCGATGCTGCTATAGAGCTCTGGAATGGTAAAGAGCTTGGTGGCCGTACCCTTTCCGTAAATGAAGCCCGACCTCGCGAAGAGCGTCCAGCTGGTGGCCGTGGTGGTTTCGGCGGTGGCCGAAGCAATGGCGGTGGCCGTGGTGGTTTTTCCGGTGGCCGTGGTGGTAATGATCGCGGCGGTTACGGTGGCGGTCATGGCGGTGGCAACGACAATGGTGGCGGCCGCACTTGGCAGTTTTAATAAACTTATAGTTTTAAAAACTCAAAGCGAAAGCTTTGAGTTTTTTTATTTGTCCTATGTGTTGTGTCGGCCCCATAAAAATATGTGTGGTATAATTTTGTAGAATCATGAATTAAGCTTACAACAATTCATAATTCATGACTTTAAATATTTAATTAAATTTCCCCCTATGCCCAACCTGCAAGAAGTATTTAACAGAATAAAAGAAACCAAGCGCAAAGTAAAAGAAGTTAAGCGCATGTACAAGGACGAACTGGAGTCAACGCTTGAATATAGAGAAGTGCTGGAGAAACTAGAAGTACTTAAAGCCAAGAAAAAGCAAATAGAAACACAAATTAAAGAAAGTTCTAGTGGTGAGTTTGCAAAATTGGACGCGTACAAAATGCATATGAAAACAGACGCCGAGTTGCTCTCAGACTTGGCTTTTAACAGCCTTGTGGCAGGGGAGACTGTGGCAGTAAAAGACGAAAATGACGACGATTACGAGCCTGTATTTACTGTTCGGTTTAAAAAAGCCCATTTAGTGCAAAAAGAAAAGAATTGAGAATAAGAGACTAGTACAGATTTATGGAGACTCGTCGGGATTGTTAGATTAGTGGAGACTTATAGAGACAAATTTATAAATCTCCCAGTCTCGCCAGTCTCAGGTAGCATCTATTAGTCTCACAGCCTAAACCTGTTCAAATTGCAATTTTGATCAAAGTTATCTTAAATAATATCTATACAAGCCTTATTTTACTTATAAATAAGGGATATTTTATGTGTGCCAAATACTTGCAATACACAGCTATTTATACTATAATATGCAAAGCACTTTTAAAAATACAAAAAAGCACTAAAGGGTTGGGTAGCAAAATTCCTACCAAGCCGCCGCTCGGGTTGGCTTTTTATTTTGCCTCCTGCCCTTTAGTGCTTGGGTTACTGGAAGCTACAAGAAACACACGGGCGTGTGGAATTCTGGGCTTTAGTAACTGTCAGCAATAAAGGAGGCTGAATGAAGATAAGGAGTCAGATTATGAGCAAACAAAGTATGAGTGCTTTGGGTTATTTGAAGCGGATGCTGGGCCGAAACCCTTTCGAGGGTGGGTCCGGCCGCGCCGAGGAACGCGGCGAGGCAGACGCACGCCCACGAGTGGAAGTGTTCGCAATGGGGCCAGATGGTCCGCTTGATGGCTTGCAAGCCGAGCTGAAGCGCGAATTGGAAGAGCTGTTCGGCGGTCTCAGTAACGAGAAAGACTGTGGCGATCCCAAATGCCTGTTCCACGGCAAGAAGTCCGACAAGGAAAAGGATGCCGAGCCGAAAGTTGACTGGCGGCGGAAGTTGGCGGAGTTCCAAATGGGCATGCCCGTGAAGGTGGACACCCGCTTGGGCGTCGTCGGCATG
>JAHFJH010000050.1 GCA_023245995.1 Candidatus Doudnabacteria bacterium
GCCACGATTGCGCAGTTTATTTTTGGTGCCATTTGGTACACTCCAATCTTTGGTAAACTCTGGGGAAAAATTCACGAGTTCGATAAAGTGCCAGCTGACAAGCAAAAGGAAATGATGAAAAACATGTGGAAGCCTTTGCTGGTGCAACTTATTTTTACTTTTGTAACCAGCTTTGTGTTTGCCTTGCTCTTGAATGGTTTCCCATCTGACTGGAATGTGTATGGACTTGCATTCTTCTTCTGGCTTGGGTTCATTTTGCCAACGCAGGTGGCCGCAGTTATATTTGGTGGCACCAAACCAGAGTGGGTACTGACCAAAATAGGTATTATGGCTGGCGCAGCCCTAGGCTGTGTGGAAATTATGGCCTTGGTCTTTAAGTGGATGATGTAATGTGAATATCGAAATTAAGATTTATTACTATTTTCTGTCATTCCGGCCAAGGCTTTGTGTGAGCCGGAATCCAGGCTTTTTGCTCATTAACCGGGATCCCGGCTCGGGAGCCGGGATGACAAGACGGTAGTTTTGATATTCATGTGATGTGGTATTGCTGTAAATATAAATTTATGAGAAAAATAATTGTTTTATCGTTCATTACATTAGATGGAGTTATGCAGGCACCGGGTGGGCCAGAGGAAGACACTTCTGGTGGTTTTAAGTATGGGGGATGGACTGCGCCATATTTTGACGCAGAAGCAGGGGCGGCTATGGCCAAACAAATGAAGCCAGCGGATCTTTTGCTCGGTCGAAAAACGTTTGAGATTTTCGCTGCCTACTGGCCAAAGCATGCAAGTCTATGGCCGGGCATTAACGATGTTGCTAAATACTGCGTAAGTAGCACGCTTGAAACATCAGATTGGAATAACTCAGTGTTTCTGAAAAGTGTAGATGACATTAAAAAGCTAAAATCTTCTGAAGGCTCAGACATTCAGGTTCATGGCAGCGGAAATATGGTGCAAACACTACTACAACATGACTTAGTAGATGAACTGTGGCTCAAAACATTCCCTATTACTCTCGGTACAGGAAAGCGGCTATTCGCTGAGGGTACCATACCTGCGGCCTTTACCGTTATTGAAAGCTTTGTTACTTCTGCCGGTGTTATTTTTGCGAATTATAAACGGGCCGGAGAAGTAAAAACAGGCACTGTGGGAGCCTAAGGTGGGTAATATGTCCATATATGGTAGGCAACCAATCTAAAACATTTAGCGTAGCCACGTATAACATCTTTGATGGTCGCCGCCCAGAACAGATAACACAAAACATTCTAAAGCTTATACGCCAAGGTGCTCATGTAATATGCCTCCAGGAAGTTTGGCCGTTGTATCGTGGTAGAAATATCAGAAAACTTATTGACCAACACATACCCGTGCATTTTAAGTCCCAATATTATTCTGAGGATGGTGCAAATTGGTACGATTATGGCCTAGGTGTATTATGGGACACAAATGTTTTTTTTGACCCAACCTTTAACCAACTATCTTTCCCCAAAAAAAGTAGGCTCACACTGTGGGATAAATCTTTTTTCTGGATACTTGGGCTTACCCCAACAATATTTGGACGAGGGGCGTTGATTGGAACATTTACATTCGGGGAAAAAACGGTTCGGATAACAAACCTTCACCTAGACTTTCAAGGTGGGGACATTCATAGGGCAAACCAATTACAATCACTAACAAATTACCTAAACTCACAACCTCTGGTAGATAACGAAATAATTTGCGGTGACTTTAACACAATTGGCCTGTTGGGAAAACAAGAAAAGATTACTGGGTTAAAAAAAATTTTAGGCAACGGGTTTCAAAGCATATTTAAAAAACCTTACACGAGCTCAATAATACAACAGTTAGATTATATATTCGTAAAAAACCTAAGCGTACGACAAGCAAAGATTATAAAACTATTGGGCTCCGACCACTACCCCTTACTGGCAGAACTAAGCGCGTAAGGCTTGGTTTGGCCAACTGTTCCTAGCCAATAAAAATTCCAGATTATTGAATCTGGAATTTTTGTATTATCTGTGGTGTTGGCTTCAAGCAGTATGGTGTTAGGCTAGGCTAGAACTTTCGTGTATACAGCAAGAGCGCCTATAGCTATACCAAGAACGACAGGTTCATAAAAAATAAGAACGACAGGGAGGGTAAACTCCCTATCGTTCTGTGCGCCAAAAATGACGCAGTTCATTTCTCTACGCTAGCAAATTTGTACTACCCAACAAGCTTCTGTCCTTCCGACAGTTCTCGGCGGGTATTCTATTTGCGTTCAACACCTGTTAGTTTACGGTGTTGTAAAATACGAATTTAACACCGAAAAGCTTTGAAAGTAGTTGAAAGTCCTCCTGGTGGAAAAGACCAATAACAATAAAGCATTCATTCATCTTGTACTGTTGCATAAGTGAGTTCATGCGTGCAGCCGTGTTAAGACTGCGGAGGCGGCTACCTGGGATGAAGGCTAACTTAGCCTTGACTGGAGCATTTGGAGACATAAACAACACATCTAACATATGCACTCCACGCCACTCACCACCGACTGAAATAACCTCGGGATGTTTAACCGCGAAGTCTATCATTCGGTTGCGCTGCGATATCTGCTCAAACCAGCCTGGTGGCATAGGCCCTGGTTCTGGTTCTCCATTAAGTACAGATATCTGACGGACGCTTTTTGACACCTCGGCAATGAACGCTTCTTGAGAGAAACGATTCATATAACAGCCCTCCAAACTTAAAAGCCGTGGGTGTGAGTTCTCGAGTAGCCTATACAGCTTCGCCTGGCTTGCCTTAGAGGTATGAGCTCCTGAAAGTCCTCCACCTGACTGGTCGTCATGTTGTTCAAGGACAATCCTAAGCGTTTTCCCTGAAAGCTGCGGAAGCTGTTCTTGCAGATAGGGCTTGAGACGCTCAACATCTCCAAGCCAAGAGCTTAAATCCGCAGTCCGTTTTAACAAGGAAGCTGCTACAAGCATGCTTTGAGTATCGCGGTCTACTTGTTGCCACAGGTCATCCAACGTGCCAACTGCCCCCCAACCGCGGTTATTTGCAATTACTGACTGAGTTGCCGTTGCCTTTGTAGGTTCGGTACTGCCATTACAACCAACACAAATAAGCACGACGAAAAAAACTAGCCACGTCTTCATTGAAGTCTCCTTTGGAAATGTAAAATACGCAAATTGCGTTAGACAACTATACAATAAAATAACCATCTTAGCAAGCCGACGAATAAAGTAGACTCAAGATAATGGTTCCTATGGTCATCTTAGGAACTATAATTTATTGTGGTTCATAGCCGTCTCTTTTGGAAATAAGCGGTGAACCCAAGTGTCGTTCATTATTTAAAGACGCGCTAGCGTGGTTATGTCTGCGCTCTAAATGGGTCCAGCGAGGGGGATAAAAATAGTGTATACTGGGAAAGACAAGTAGAACAATTTAATCTTTAATTACCAAAAATATGAAAACTCTAAAATGTGACCTTTGTGAGCATGAAGCTCAAGGCGAAACGTTTGAAGCGTGGATGGAAGCTCTTAAACCGCACTACTTTACAGCCCACCCCGAGGTTATGGCAGACCCCACTAAAACCCAAGACGACATGGAAAAGTGGATGAGTGAAAACAAAGCCCGGTTTGAATCCGCGTAAAATAAACAAAAGCACACTAACCATATGCAAATTTTATTTGGAACTCTCGCGTATCTTATTATCTCATTTCCTTTGGCTGTCATGTGGCACATGAAGATATTTAGGGAGAAATATATACACTGGCAATATTTTGGAGCAGATGTAAAGCCGGTACTGGGTCTAGCTTCAATGGTTGTGCAAGGGGTGGTACTCTCATATGGATACGCTATTTTACAAATTGAACACTCGGCAGTTCTCTCTGGCCTTTGTTACGCTTTGTTTATGGGATTATTTTTGTGGAGTGTGCATGTGCTGGCGACTATGGGCAAAAATTCAAAGGTGAGGCATTTTGAATTCTTTTGGTTAGAAACTATATACCTAATAATTCAATTTGGTTTATACGGATTGGTAGTAAGCTACATTTTCTAGCACCAGTCCATACAGGAAGTTATTGGGCATGCAAAGCAAAGCGACCAAAAAAATAACTGCTACTGGTGCACTACATAAAATGCCAACAGATTTACGGAAGGCTGTTGCTTCTGCTCCGTCTGCACAAAAAGTATGGGCAAACATAACTCCACTCGCTCGTAACGAGTGGGTGTGTTGGGTTACGTCAGGCAAAATGGCGCAGACTAGGGGTATACGCATAGAAAAAGCTATTTCCAAGATGA
>JAHFJH010000023.1 GCA_023245995.1 Candidatus Doudnabacteria bacterium
CCAAACTTACTTTCGGCACATTCACCGTTTGTTCAACGCTAACATCAGTGCCAATCGCTTTCGGCAATGCGGACAGAGGACAATTTATGGCCTTTGGACTGCCAAGCAACAATGCACGGCCTTGCCCAAATCTTGGATCTTGAGCATACATGTACATTTGGTGCTGTTGCCCATCTATAAATGAACTTGGTGTGGGAATAGAAAAACCGTGGATGCCTGTAACATGCAATGACGTGTTTACGTCCGACCGTTCAATATTTGTAGGAACAGCCTGCACGAAAATTCCACCTTTATCTGCCTCACCGTCGCGATACATATAAACGTCAATGGATTTATCAGGCTGTAAAGAGTCCACTGCCCAGCCACTTAAAACAGAACAACTCGCGGAGTCAAAACTGCCGACTGGTAAAACTTTCGGTTGCTCTTTTGGTGTTGGCTCAGGAGTGCTTGGCGTACCGAGACTGCACTGAACAACAGACCCAGCAAAACCAGAAGCAGCCAAAGTCTCTGCGGTGGCAACAACGGATGGGCGCACTGGGTCGTTATAAAAATTAGTTCCTGTTATATGGTCCGTACCGTCTAGTACCGCTCCCCAAGGCACGCGTATTTTTACACCTGCAGCCGAGCGAGACGCGTCTAAATTATCTCCGTGTACAGTGACATTCCAACCACTGGTATTGCCATACTGGTCTTGCACTTCATCACTTATACAAGTAATACTCACACCTAAAGCTTGTTCTGTACCAGGTGTTGTATTAGTTACTGTGTACTGTTTTGGTACAGAAGCTCTGGTCACAGATTTTTTAAGTGTGCCACGTGTTTGATATAACAAAAAACTAGCACTCGCAAGACTTGTGAGCACAACCATCACTATGCCAATACGGACCTTACCTGACCACATGTTTGTTCCTCTGCGCTATTTTGGTTTAACAATATTGCCTAACCAAATATTGAGCAAATATATAACTTATTTTGGTTTCTAAAAAAGCACAAACTGCCTAAAACGTTACATATATTATAGCATAACCAGCAAATAATTGCAAATAAAAACTCTGCCGAACATTTCTGCTACCGACAGAGCTTAAGTAAATTTTACATCGAAAATCTTTATCCTGAAATTTTTAATAGTCTATAACCCATAGAACACCAAGAATGAAACCTATAACTAAAAACGCTACTGAAATTAGAAACCAAATAGTCGCACGAACCTTAGATACTATAGCAAAATGCTTGTCTATTTCATGATAAGCCTTCTCTGCAGTTAAATCCACAACGCGCACTGGCGCTTCACGGTTAGCAGAGATATTTTTGCTGGAAAATAATTTAATTAAATCACTTCTAGAAACTACACCTACTAACTTGAAGCTTTCATCCACCACCGGAATAGGGTTCACGCGCTTAGTAGCAAATAACTCGGCCAAGTGTTCCATGCTATCCCCCGCTTTAGCGGTGACTATGTTGTTATTCATGACGTCCGCAGCCGTAGCATTTATTACCTTTTGCGCCTCTTTAGATAATTGTTTTTTGTCACTTTGAACAAAATCCAAATCTTTCAACATTTTTACATACGTTGGCAAGTACAACTTTGAGTCAGCCGTTATGAAATCCCGTTCCATAATTACACCAAGGAGCCTTGTCTGGTCGTCGACTACCGGAACACCGGTAAAATGATACTGATGCAAAATATCTGCCACCTGCTCTATGGTAGCGTTAGGCCGAACAGTAATCACCTTACTTGTCATTAAATCTTTTACTTTCATATATGCAGTTCTGGTTTTGTTTTAATGCTCTCGCGTTGGAAAAAAAGTTAAATTCAATGCTACACTTATTATACACTATGCAATATAAACATTTAAAAATATTCACAGTATTTCTAGCAGTTGTCTGGCTTTTAGCTGTTTACTTAAACCTAAGACAAAACAAACCCACAAATACAGCAGAAATTGGCACTAAAAAACTTGCGCCTACTGAGGAAATTAAAATAGGTGGAGAAACTCTTCACGTACAACTTGCTAAAACAGTGGAAGAACAAATGCAAGGACTCTCCAAAATAAACTCTATACAAGAAGACGAAGGCATGTTGTTCGCTTTTGACGCACCGGCAAAACCCAGCTTTTGGATGAAAGGCATGAGGTTCCCAATAGACATTTTATGGATACGCAAAGGTAAAATAGTCGGGGTAGAACAAAACATACCAACACCACAACCAAAACAGGCAATAAGTGAACTACCGCTCTACTACCCCAAAGAAAACATAGATGGTGTACTGGAAGTCAGAGCTAATTGGGCTTTCAAGCACAATGTAAAAATAGGAACAACAATTACAGAAAAAACAAAACAGCTGCCAAAATAGCAGCTGTTTTCCTTTTTAATTTCTTATTACATCTTTACAATTCCAAGCCAAATAGCGCGACCGTCTATTTGCGCTTGGGTTTCCTCGTCCACTTCCACTTCTGGGTTAGTAGTAATGCGACCAATGAAGGTTTTTTTGCGATCCAATAAATTTAGCAAAATATTTTCCAATTCTTTATCGGCAGTGTTGTAGTACAGTTCTACCATATCGCCAACCTTAAGACCACCCTTCTTACGTAAGTCTTGAACAGCCCGCTCTAACTCACGAGCATAACCTTCTAGCTTCAACTCCTCGGTAAGTACGGTATCTAGCACCACGGCAGAAATAATACCAGCACCTTCAACCCTAGTTACCCCGCCTTTGCGGTTACCTACTTCAGTTAAGGAATCATAGTCTTCTAACTGTTTTATATTTAACTCTTCTAAAATTATATTTATATGTGCATCTGTTAGTGGCACACTGCTAGCAGTTTTATAACCAAATGCCCGTAAAGGTTGGCGCACGGAAACTCCAGCAGACTTACGTGCAGCCAGTGCAATGCTTACTATATCTCTAACTAAGTCCATTTGCTCAAGTATTCTAGTGTCTATATCCGGTCTTGATTCTTGATTTTTGACTTTAGATTCTTCTAGAGGCCAAGTTGTTAAATGTACAGACTCTTCGCCTGTGACGTCGCGGTAAATTTTTTCAGCAATAAATGGAGACAAGGGCGCTAGCACCTGAGCAGTTCGAATAAGCACATAGCCTAAAGTATACAGTGCTTCTGACGCCTCAGTGTCGCTACCTTTTATACGGTCACGACTACGCCTAACATACCATGTAGACAGGTCGTTAATAAACTCCACAATTTCCCTACAAACTTTGGGCGTATTGTAATGATCAAACTGCCATGTAACCGCAGTAATCATTTTCTTAAGTCTTTCCAGTATCCATTTATCCAAGACGTGTTTTGAATCTGAAATCTGAGATCTGAAATCTGAAATAGCGACCTTGTCGCTTGAATACATGCGGTAAAAACTCCAGACATTGTATAGCAACATATTCACTTTCTGATGTACTTCTTTTACACCAACCTCAGAAAAGTTTAAGTCGTCACCATTCATTACCGGAGTAGACAACAAATAAAAACGTAAAGCATCTGCACCGTACCTGTCTATAATTACCTGAGGGTCTGGGTAGTTCCCCTTTGACTTAGACATTTTAGTTCCATCTTCGCCTAAAATAGTACCAGTGGTCATGACGTTTTTAAACGGCGCCTCTCCAAACAAGACCGTACCTATAACGTGCATAACATAAAACCAAGCCCTAGTCTGAGGAATATACTCAACCACAAAGTCTGAAGGAAAACGATTCTTAAAATCTTCTGCTGTGCTACTCCCTGCATTCTCAAACGGATAGTGCAACTCGGCAAAAGGCATGCTTCCAGACTCCACCCAACAATCTACCACTTCTGGCACACGAACCATGTCGGTTCCACATCTCTCACAATTAAGAATAATTTTGTCTATGTTTGGCTTATGCAAATCTAACTGCTCTAACCGAGCCTTTGGCATAAGGTAGTTTGGGTTTGCCATATACTCAGCTACCAAAAATTCATGCTCTGGATACACTTGCGAAAAATTCTTAGACTTGCCTACTAAATCTTTAATCGAACCCAAACAAACAACGTGTTTACACTGTTCATTCTGACATTTCCAAAACGGAAGGGCGGTTGCCCAAAAACGATTTCGGGAAATATTCCAGTCAGGCGCATTTTGCAGACCAATTTCAAACCTGCCATGCTTTAAGTGCTCTGGATACCATTCAGTAGACTGGTTAGCTGCTATAAGTTTTTCCTTCACGCTTTGAATATTTATAAACCAAGCTGGCAATGCGTTATAGAACAAAGGAGTGCCACAACGATGACAATGCGGATAACTATGCGTATAAGGAACAACGCGAAATACTAAACCACGTGCCCCTAAGTCGTCCAGCACAGGTTTTTCCGCAACTTTAAAAAACATGCCAACTAGAAACTCTGGTGCAATGTTTAAAAAGTTTCCTTTATGGTCAAGCATGTCTACACGAGGCAACCCAACACGTTTTGCCGCCTGAAAATCGTCCTCACCGTACATAGCGGCATTATGCACCACACCAGTGCCGTCGGTTGTAGTTACAAAGTCCTCTATATATATCTTGTGAGCTTTAGTTATATCCCCGCCCACAACTTTCGTATTGTCTTTAAAAACTGAATTATACAAAGGCTCATACTGCAAGCCGTCTAAACTGCGAGCATTAACTTCCCGTAATACTTCATACTCGCCCTGCAAGACTTCTAGCCTTTCTTTGGCTAAAATATACTTTTTACCGGCTTGCTCGACTATTACATATACAATGTCAGGTCCAACATTTAACGCGGTGTTCCCAGGCAAGGTCCACGGCGTTGTAGTCCATGCGAGTATATAAGTTACTTCATCGGTAATAAAGTCTACAATCCTCTGACCTGAACGCATTTTAAATTGCACGTACACGGAATTCTCCGTTACATCTTGGTAGCTATTGTCCATTGCCACTTCAAAATTTGAAATTGGCGTTTCGCAACGCGAACAGTACAGCAAAATTTTCCTGTCCTCGTAAATAAGTTTTTTATCCCAAAATTGACTTAAAGCCCACCAAACCGATTCCTGATAACTGGTGTCCATTGTCTTATAGGAATTTTCAAAATCCACCCATCGGCTAATCCGATGCACCATTTTGCCCCATTCATCTGCCAAATTTAACACGTTTTCTCGACAAGCTTGATTAAACTTGTCTACCCCAAGCTCTACAATTTGTTTTTTGCCAGAAATTCCCAGTTTTTTTTCAACTAAATTTTCTATAGGCAAACCGTGGCAGTCCCAACCCCAACGACGGCGGACGAACTTACCCTTCATGGTCTGGTACCGAGGCATGGCATCTTTAATAACCGAAGGTAAAATACTTCCGTAGTGAGGCAGACCAGTTGCAAAAGGTGGCCCGTCGTAAAATACGTAAGGCTCCCTACCTTGTGTTTGCTCTAAAGACTTTTCAAAAATTTTTCGCTCGTCCCAGTACTGCAAAGTCTCCTGCTCCATTGCATTAAAGTCCGGCGTATTCGATTTAGGTTTCTCTTCTTGGTTCATAATAAAAATTTATCTCCATTTGACCCATACGTCTTATATGACCTATTTGTCTTATTATCTTCTTCTACATTTCTTCCAAAACCTCTATTCCAAGCAACGCAAGACCATTTTTAATTACTTGCGCTGATGTTTCCACCAACTTCATACGCGCCACTGCCTGTTCTATAGAGTCTGCTTTCAAGACTGGGTGCGTGGTATAAAAAGTGTTAAAGGCTTGAGCTGTTTCAAAAACATGAGTAGCAACAAGTGCGACGTTATATTCTGCTGCTGCCCTACCAATAACTTCCGGAAAACTTTCCAACTTTTGCAACAACGCTCGCTCCTCTATATCCCCTAGTAAACTATAATTGATTCTCTGGCTATCCCCTATACCCTTAACCCTAGCCCCTTGTCTTAAAATACTCCTCGCCCTCGCATACGCATACTGGCAATATGGGCCTGTAAACCCTTCAAAAGAAATAGATTCCTCGGGGTTAAAATGAATGTCTACAGTCGGCTTTTGCTTTAACAAATAAAACTTTATTGCACCAATTCCAATTACCTTTGCCCGCCTCTCAATTTCAGATTGCAGATTTGAGATTTTAGATTGTAGGATTTCACTATCCACCGCATCCTTCTTGTCCACCATAGCTTTAGCGAAGGTGGAAGCCCCTAGCCCTAACTGTCTTGATTCTATCTCTTGTTTTGCCAAGTCAATCATTTGTAAAACCAAATCATCTGCATCTACCACCGTACCCTCGCGAGACTTCATTTTACCGTCTGGCAAGTACACCATGCCATACCATAAGTGGTGCAACTTGGAAGCCCATGCATAGCCGAGTGCTTTTAACATAGCGAACAAACCTTCAAAATGAAATCGCTGTTCACTACCAACTACATAGACCAACCGGTCTAGGTGGTATTCTTCAGCGCGTGTAACTGCCAAACCTAAATCCTGTGTGGTGTAAAGACTAGTGCCGTCTGGTCGCAGCATAGTAATAACGCGGGACTGACCCTGTTCATCTTTTCCAAATTCTTTTTCCGGCAAATCAAACAGCACATTCCCCTTTTCGTTTTTCCGAAACACTCCCTTTTGCAAACCTTGCTCTACTATATCTTTCCCAAGCTGAAACACATCAGATTCAAAATAGACTTTATCATAACTAAACCCTAAGGTTTCCTCGGTTGGTTTCCACCCGGCTATTACCCAATCTCTAATAGTCTTCCATAGTCTCCTAATCTCTATATCACCCGCTTCCCATTTCTGCAACATTTCTTGCGCTTGCATTTCAAGAGCCGGATCTTTTGCCGCCTCTTGAGCAAACCGTACATACCAATCTCCTACAAAGTGATCTGGTTTTTTTCCGGTGGATTCTGGCGTGGCTCCATTGCCCCAACGTTCATAGGCCAACATAGCTTTACAAATATGCACGCCACGGTCATTAATAATTCCAACCCGAGTAACCTCGTGACCTTGTGCTTTAAGAGTGTTAATGGTCGCCACTCCAGTGACTCCGTTTCGCAAATGCCCCAAGTGCAACGGCTTGTTGGTGTTTGGTGACAAATACTCCACCATTATTTTTTCTGGATTTACTACCTTGGATACGCCGTAACTGTTTTCTGATTTTTCTATTTCTTCTACTACTTCTTTAAACCAAACCTCAGATGTAATAGTAAAATTAATAAACCCACCTAAAAATTGCAGATTGCTAATTGCAGATTGCAGATTGAAAGACGAAAATTCTTTATCCTCAGGAGAATCTGAAATCTGAAATCTGAAATCTGAAATCTTTGCTATTAAAACCTCCGCCACTGCGGCGGGACTTTGTCCAACCTGTTTTGCCAACACCATAGCCACATTTGTTGCATAGTCACCCATTTCTGGTTTAGGCGGATAAGACACGCTAAAAACCACTTTTGAGGCGACATCAGGCCCAAAAACTTGAGAAACTGCCTTACTTATAAGCTGTTCTAGCTCGTGTTTCATAGCCTTTATTATACCCCAAACCAAGTCTTTAACAAAATACCTAGACAAACTGGATTTTTTAGCACAAACTTATACAGGTTTTGGCGGCACTTCTACCCAAAACCAAAGGAGGAACGCATGAAAACCGAGAAAGACCAGTGTTCAGGCTGTGGGCATATGAAAATTTTGCACGCATGCACCTGCCGAATACTTGTCTACCCGCTTTGTCTTAAGTGCTTACGCGAGCACCAACGGCTAAGTGAAACACACCAGCGCACAAATCCTAGAAAGGAAGATTTATGAAATTTCGGATTAATTGCACAGGCTCCCAAAGAACGGTTGGCTGTGGCAGAAGCTTTGTAGTTGAAGCTAACGCGGAATTTGGTCCCACCAAACCAAAGTACGCAAAAGTAAAGGTTAAGCTACCAGCGCACACCTGCAAGGAGTGGCTACAGGGGGACGAGCATGCATTTGAACAACAGGAACAAGTCGTGGAAACATTTGTCTCCGCGGACATGGTGGTCGCATGAGCAACAAGCAAGACTGGAACTGGATGGCGAGTTTATCCAAACTCGCCTTTTTTTATTTTTCATAAAGGCTTTCTTGCACTAGACAGGGCTCATAATAATTACTACAATTTCAACACGTTTAGCAACACACTTTTCTCTGAACCACAACCACACAACTAGGAGGATTTATGGGACGAGGATCTGGAAAGCTTATACTAGCAGCCGGAGCTGGGCAAACTATACGACCGGCTTTTAGCCGGCATACATGTTTAGCGAGCGCAAACGGCGAGATACAAGTATTCAAGCCACAAGCGCCAGCAACACACTGCGCTAGTTGCGGACGCCCGTTAAGTACAGGAAATCGCTTCACGTGCAAAAAGAAACACCTGCACCGAGTTGGTGAAGAAACAACGAATGCAGATGCTACAGTTTGCAAAAATTGCTGGGAAGGGTCCCACAAAAACGGGCGGCATACCGAGGCCGCACAAGTGCGTAAACACGGCAATGGCTCGCAATAGCTTAAATCCGCGGCAAGAACTAGAAGGGCGGGCGAGCAATCGCCTGCCTTTTTTTATTACCCAAAAACCGCTAAACTGTAGGCATGTATGAACACAAGTTGTATCCGAATTTTCTATACACTCTTTCTTTGCTAACAACTAAGTACTAACTACTGATTAAAATGACTCACGCGACCAACACTAGAGCCAAATACGACTACGACATCAAAGAGACACTTGATGCTGGCATTGTATTGGAAGGCCGTGAGGTGAAGTCTGTTAAGGAGGGAAATGTTTCCTTGCAAGGTAGCTATGTAACTGTAAATCAAAACGGTGCAACACTTTTAAACTGCCATATTGGCCCATACAAGTACGCACCTAATACCGACTACGACCCAACACACACAAGAAAACTTTTGCTAAACAAATCAGAAATAAATTCACTGCTCGGCAAAGAAAAAGGTCTAGTTATAATTCCACTAGAAATGTACTCAGGCAGGAGAGGTCTTATTAAGCTTAAAATTGGTATAGGCCGTGCCAGAAAAAAAATAGACAAACGCGAATACATTAAGAAACGTGACACTGAAAGAGAAATAAGAAAATCTATATAACTCTAGTTTATGAAAATTTCAAAAGATTTTATATACATTACGGTTATTGCACTGCTGATTGCTCTTTGTGGCCAAATATACTTCTCTTACCGCGTTCTCCCTTTAAGGGCAAACAGGATTGGCGTTTATTACAATCAAGATATTCAGGCCAACAGAAAAATTATAGAAACCATTGAACAAGCCGACAAGTTTTTATATTTCGCCATTTATACCTTTACTAGAAACGACATAAAAGACGCGTTACTCGGAGCCAAACACCGAGGACTAACCGTTCGCGGTATAACTGACCGCGACCAACTAGAAAAAATAGACGTACAAACAAAAATTATAAAAGAGCTAAGAGATGCAAACATTCCTGTAGCAGTACAAGACCATGCAGGCATTATGCATTTAAAGGCGGTTGTCACAGACAAAGGTTATGCTAGCGGGTCGTATAACTGGACAGGCTCTGCTACCACGTTAAATGATGAAATATTGGAAGTAGGCACAGATGAAAGCGTGCGAGCACAATATGAGCGAGCTTTAGTAAAGATTTTAGATAAATACAGCGCCAGACCTTAAACAATATAACAAGATCACAGGTAACAATATAACAGACAGCAAGATAACAGATATCAAAATATCAATATAGCAAACAAGGCTTTCACCTAAGTAGATCTATACCCTTATCTGTTATATTGATACATTGTTATATTGATATTTTGATACCTGTTATTTTGATTATGCTATAATATGTACATGCCCAGTAGAGCTTCTTTGCAAGCGTTCTGCTGGCATATGGGATGCTTAAAATATTCCAATTCCAATAAGTTTTTGTTACACAATTAATTAGTACCATTTGCACGTTAAATGCCAGATGCAAAGTAGTCTTACTGGGTATGCATGATACATTACTAAAAGCAGACATATTCTTTTTTGTGGCAACACTCTCTGTAGTTGTACTTACTTTGCTACTGGTTATTGGCCTTGTCTATGTTGTAAGTATTTTACGTAGCATAAAACACATAAGTCGTACGGCTGAAGCAGGTACGGAAACAGTAGTCGCAGGGCTCGCAGAAGCCAAAGCAGAAATGTCCCGAGAAGGTTATGTACCCGAGACACTTATAAACATTTTTAAGCGTCTTTATACAAAGTCTAAAAAAGGTAAAAAATAATTAACTCATTCAAATTTGGAAATTTGTTACGGCTATAATCTTTAGCTATTCGCAGATTTGAATAGACACATAAATTATATGAACAAAAGACAAAAGAAAATTGCAGTTGGAGTTGGAGTGGGCGTAACAGCCTTAGCCGCTGCTGCTGCTGCCGGCACTTATTTTTTTGCTGGCAAGCGTGGGGCAAAAAACAGAGCTAAAATAAGCAAGTGGGCGGACTCTGCCAAAACCGACGTTGTAAAACGAATAAAAGGCATGGGCAAAGTAACCAAGGCTTCCTACAACGAAACAGTAGACACGGTTATGGGTCAGTATAAAAAACTCAAAAAACTTCAACCAACCGAAGTGGCCGCCTTAGCTTCTGAGCTTAAAGGCCACTGGGACACCATAGCCAAAGAAGTAAGTACTGCGGCACAAAAAGTAGTACCAAAAGTGAAAAAAGAAATTGCCGTTGTAAAAAAGACAGTAAAAAAAGCAGTTAAAAAATCTCCTCCAAAAAAGTCCCCTGCCAAAAAAGCAAGACTCTAAAAAAATTCCCGCCATTTGGCGGGAATTTTTTATAACTGCTTCCTTACTTGTTCAATCTCAAGCAAACGTTCCACTACACTTCTTAAACCGCAAGCTCTGGTAATAGAGTCTATTTTTAGTTCTCCTTTCGCCACTTGCTTAATTTTTTCACACCAATCCGCTCCACTACGCTCGACTTTTCCACCAGGCAACACTGGCAAGCGTAACAAAATTACATATAAGTCCTCAATACTTTTAGCCTTAGCTATTTTTGACTCAAACGAAAGTTCTTGAGTTTCACCCCCGCCTCGGGCTTTGCGAACAGACGCACTCACCTGATACTCCTGAATAATTTGAATTTTAGACAAATAATTTTTATACATGTCTACATAGTTCCCATTCTGCATACGAAAATTACCATACCCGCCATCTTGTTCGGCGTACTCATCTGCCGGAGTTGCTAAGTCTCCCCCCAAGATCCATTTTTGTTTAAGTCCAGTGCTACCAATTTCGCCTGTAGCCTCCACACTGCCTATCCACGCGCGCCCGTTTGCGTCACGACAAAACATATAGGTACATTCTCCATTTTTGGAGGGAAATACTTCTATAGTAATTTGTCCGTAATGCTTACTTTGTTGTTGCCAAGACATAGAGGCCTGCTCAAAACTTGGTGCCCAATCTGGACTTGTAAATCGCACATCCTCTGGACGGTTTTTTTCATAGCTCGACTCTGCATAAAAATTACCAGGTAATCTAATTGGTTTCTCGTTTACTTCGTTAACATATGTCCCCTCTTCCATGTTGTTGCGCTGGCGTGCTGTACCCGCAAACATTAAGTCTGGATTTGATACTTGCACAGGTTCAACTTTACCAGACAATTCAGCGAGCGCTCTTTGAAAAACTGCCGGAGCAGTAATGCTTTCTTCGCTATGGCCTTTGTCGTAATGGCGTATACCACCATACCCATTCACGCTGTACCCAGGCAAATAGCGCCACAGACCGGTTGAGTTGCTTAAATAATACGACCTCGCCACAAGCTCATCTCCGTCTGGAACATACAACACAACTGCTTCTCTGTCTTCGCCAATATCGTACGGCACCGAAACATAAAAAGCCTCCGCGCCATCTATGGCAAGCCTATACCGTGGACCAAGGCCGTTCCTTTCTAGTTTCTCCTTCGTTAGCCGTTGTCCGTTAAACACCTCGCCGTGTACAGCTACGCTGCGTCTTAAATAAAGCTCCCGAAGTTCGTCCGCCTCAAGAGGAGTAAAAAAATTAGAACTAGCCCTTGGTCGCAACTTCTTTTCTGCATGTTCAACTTCGCGCAATTTTTCCCGTTCTTCAAGTTCTTTGCGCATTGCCTGCCACTCTTTCCAGTATTGCAGGCGATCACCGTAAGCACCCTCCATAAGTGCCGAAACTGCTAGCATTTGCAAACGAAAACTTTGCTCGTCTAGTTTTTGCCCTAATCTCTGTTCGGCAGAGTCTATAACTTTAATAAGTCTACGCACAAACATTTCTGGACTTGGATAGCGCTCCAAAAATTTTACCAAACGCAAATATGCCTCTCCGGCTGGAAACTCCGACTTAATAGAGTCTTCTCTGGTTGAGGAACGCAAAAGCAACATAACAGACGGCCGACTGGAAAGCTTTATTGCAGCAGTTGCTAAACAATGCTCTTGAGTTGTCTCAGTGGTAATTGGCAGTGTGGCAATTGCTCTCTCTACCCCTTGTGAGTCACGAGCAATATTGTCTTGCATTTGCACTTCCATTTGTTGCCCAAAATCTGCACGAAGTTTGGTCGCAGAACCCCCAAGCACTGCACGGGCTAGTCTATTTCTACGAGTTTGGTCTGGCTCATAGTTGTTGTATATTTCCGGCAGGGCTCTATTAAAAATATCTGCCTCGGCACCATCTCTATTTTGTAAAAATTCAGCTCTAGTTCTCTGTGGGCTCATGCACTTTATATTACGAACTATTCTTAATATAATAATTATATACGATTAATCTAAAACAGACTAAACTATAAATTTAGTCACACACTTTGACATACTTGTTTGCTCGTGAGATGATACATGCGTGTCAGTAGACCAGAGAGCTATAAATTTTCTGCGCAGAGCTTCTTTGAAAGCCTTCTACTGCCATAAATGCCTATATACTTATAGAACAAATTATACTTTATACATAATTTACAAGCTGGTCACCACTTAAATATTTTCTACTAGCGCAAAAAAGTTTTAACTTATTATGTCAAAATTCACGACAAAATTTATTGGAACCGAACTTGTCGCAAAAGACACAAATGCGTTCTACTTCGAAAAACCACAAGGCTTTTCGTTTAAGGCTGGCCAGTCTATGGACGTAACGTTAATGCACCCAAACGAAACAGACGCAGAAGGAAACTCTAGAAGCTTTTCACTTGCGAGCAGTCCAGAAGAAGACATGCTAACCATAGCAACTCGCATGCGCGACACAGCCTTTAAGCGCACACTTAGAACATTACCTAAAGGAACGGAAGTAGAAATAGAAGGCCCCTTTGGTTCTATGACACTACATAATGACGCGTCTAAACCCGCGGTGCTTTTAGCTGGCGGTATAGGCATAACTCCGTTTTTTAGCATGGCCAAAGACGCGGTAGCTAGAAACCTGCCACATAAAATATTTCTATTTTACTCTAATCGCACACAAGAAGACGCGCCGTACTTAGAAGAGTTGCAAAATTTAGCTAAACAAAATCCCAACTTTACACTTATAGCGACCATGACAGGGCCTAACAACAGCACTTGTCAAGGAGAAACCGGCTACATAAATGCCGACATGGTTAAAAAGTTTATAACAAATGTTCAGTCTCCCATATACTACATTGCAGGCCCATCCGCTATGGCAGTAGCAATGCAAAAACTGGTTGCAGAAATCGGGGGCCTAGAAGACAACATACGCATAGAAGAATTTGCCGGCTACTAAAACTTAAAATATCTAAAAAAAGTACCTAGCTCTGGCAGGGTACTTTTTTAAAAAAAATTATTTATTTTATATTCCGTTTATACAAAGCTTTCTCGGCGGCTTTTATTACGTCTCTTTTTCCGTCTTCCATAAGCACGGAACGAAGTAACTCCACCTCCGCTTTAAGGGCCGAAAGCTCGCCTAGCTGCCGCTCTAGGGTTTTGTAATCTCTATCAAATGGAAAAACTAGCGTGGTATCTACTGCCATAATAGTCCTTTCTTTATACAGGTATTATAGCTGTGTCAGAAAAAAATAGATACAGTACAAAAAAACACCCCCCGCCAAAGACGAGAGATGTTTTAATTAAGCGAGAATTAGGCGCGCTTTACGTTTACCGCATTTGTGCCTTTTTCAGTTTCCGCTGTGTCAAAGGAAACTTTGTCGCCCATTTGTAGTTCGTCAAAAGTAACGTCTACAAGGCCAGAATTATGGAAAAATACGTCTTTTTCCTGTCCTTCTGGAGTAGTGTAGGTAATAAAACCGAAGTTCTTACCTTCTACTTTTTTCTTGATTACACCGTTCATGGAAGTTTAAAGTTAGTGAGTAAAATTGCAAATATAATAATTTTTGAAGTTCGACGATGTTTCTAAAAATATAAATGTGTTTGCCTTCAAAGTATAGCTATTATGAGAACGCAAGTCAATCAAACACTTGACAAAATGCCAAAAATATGTATAATATATTCTACGGGGATGACGGATTTCGACAGTTCTTTTACATGCGTACAATATGCAAGACGAGCATGCTCATATACCTCGCTAAACTATTGAGCATCGACAAATGCAAACATTTTGTCCAAGGTAAAAGAAACATTCGCTAACGCGTTTGCAACTTTTTCACCTGTATACGCCTAGTCTCTAGGAATATACCTAGCCCTTGTGGTTTTCCCGCTTCAAGACCAGCTAGTTAATTTGGGAATATACTTATAGAGGTTGATTTACCTTCTATAACAGAATCTCGTAAATCGCCCGCTGTGGTTTGCGCCGGCCACAATATACAGCGGTACTTTGGCCGGCTAATCTTGTGAATAATTGTCGCGTGCAAAACTTCTGGACGGGGGTTTAACTCCCCCCATCTCCACCAGATTGATTTTTGAGCTATTTTTTTGAGCTGAAAGCTCTAAGATAAGCGGTAATTCAACGGTTTGAAACCCTAACTCTGGGTTATAAATAAGTTTTTGTTCGAAGTACATACTAAGCAGCAATCGCTGCTTTTTATAATTGCCACTTTCCCATTGTTTTATTGGGCTTCCAACAAAATCTAAGACTACACCTAAAGCGGTTTGAAACTCATTTTGGGGGTACGTGATTTTGCTTAATTGTAAATTCTGTTTTTCTATTTCCATTAAGTTTTGAGCTATTGATTTCTCATATTCAGGAATTAGACTTTGATTGGTTGTCTGACTAATTCTATTCATGAGAATTATATTTTTATTTT